>JALHOZ010000038.1 GCA_022842725.1 Saprospiraceae bacterium | reverse complement strand
AAACTTTTGTGCTTTAATGCTAGTGATTTTCCGGTTATCTTAATAAGGGGCGTTGCCCTGTAATCTTAGTAAAATAGCCCCGTCGGCTTAAGGTGGTGGAATGCCTTAAAAATATTTCTGTTTTTGACAACTCTTATTCGGACGACAAATCCGGCTCAAAAACAAGTGATAGTGGTGACAAATCGAGTCTGCAACCCGACCCGAACTGTAAAACCGGGGTGCTTGCCGGTGTAAACGAAACACAAAAACCAGACCGATCCGTGGGATAGATTTGTCATACACGGTGCGCACACGTAGCATGTCAAGCACTTGTACAAATGTGTAGGTGCGCAATCACCTTTTTTGAGCCTAGACTTTTTGCTTACTTTTTCGGTCTCGTCTTATGGGACGAGAGAAAAAGTGAGAGCCCCGCCGGCTTGAGGCGTGAGAAAATCATACAGAAGACCCTCGATCGTTATTGTTGGCAACTTCAAGATGACGAATTACAAATTCGTTATGTACAGGATCGAAGTTACAAACTTCGACCATCGTCTCCGTGCATGGCGGTGTTAGTGTATGCCTGGTTGGGATACTTTGGCAATCGGGAAACACTTCTCCACATCTTGTCAAAATTATAATTAAATCCTTCAATTTTACCTTCTAAATAACCCCAGTTACCTACACTGATATTTCCTGGAATCTTCCTATGTGTTTTTATCTTTTCAGTTGCTGCTTTTACCTCTACTTCACTAGCTTTGTAGATATATGGAAAACCTTTCCGATTGGTATACTATAAACTTTCTTCGTATTGAGAATTAATATAGCTTTTAAATCTGTCCATCTCATCGTTTGAAATTGGTATCTCAAAAATTAAGTTTGAATTAAATCTTATAGTTTCGAACGAAAAATCAAACTTAATTGAATCATTAAAAACTTCAATCCTTTTTATTTCATCCATGTCTAGTAAAACTAAATGTTCATTTATGAAATTATTCCAATTATTGTAATTAATATTATGCTGAACCCAAAATTTTATTTTAGTGTCAAATTTATAATTTATAGATTCACATTTTAATTGCATTTCACAATAAATTGACCCCATCAATTCTCTTTCAAATTCAATTATTTGTAATAAAAATTGTTTGTGAGCATCTAAGTGTAAATATTTGTAATTCATCAGTAAGATTATTTGGGTTGTGGGTGAAATAAGGCTGGTAATCCATTTGGGATATTAGGTCTACCGATGCTGGCGCCAGTTTGCAACTTGTGCCTCTGTAAAATACCTGTCTTTTTATAATCTTCCAAGTTTGTAACTTCTGTGTCATAAAATCTACCCCATTCCGGATTCCAACTGCCATACCATATCTTAAAAATGGTTCATTTTACTAATATCATATCAAAGATAAAACAAAAGTACGGGTAATGGGGTAGGTTGGGGTGGTTTTTGTGGTATATGATCTCACATGATGACCATTTTATAAATTTTGATTCTAGCACCATTATATATAACATAGGAGCACTTTTTATTCATGGGTGAACTGGAATAGAAAATTGGTGGAAAGAAGAGACCTTCTATATTTTATAACAACGTTTTCTACGCCAGTGATAGAAACATTATGTCTCAAGTTACCAGTGAAACATTGGATGGTACTCCTGTCAGAAGTAGAAAAGATTATGGCTTTATTTTAGAACACTTCATCCATTTTTTAATTTAGGCTTATAAGCAAATTTTTAAGAGCATCCATTTGATATTTTAAATTTTCAAAATTTGTTTGTGTCTTTTCTGAAACGGAAAAGTCATATTGCCATAAGGGGTATTTTTTTTCATAAAAGTTAATTTCAATTTGGAAACCAATATCGCCTGATATAATAACAAGTATCACCTCATTTGTAAACTCTAAGTGCCAAAAAGGACCATGCAAGCTTTCTGATTTCAAACTATATTTACTTAAATTTTCATTGAAATACTTCTTTATAAAATCTATGAACTCGTTATTTCTTACCATATTACTTTCCATAAATCTCCTACTTGTTGAAAATCCTGAGCTCCATTATCTATTAACCAATTGACTTCTCTTGCAAAAAACTGATCATTATCCCTTTGCTCGCGCAAGTTTGTTACTTGTTTATTATAAATTATTTGTAGTAGAATATAGCAACATTGTAGCATTATATTAAGTATTTCGGATTACTCTTACCTATTCCATTCATAATATCGCTTAGAAAGTTAAACCCTTCTTCATTTTCAAATACTTCTTTTGATATATAAGTTATCACTCCATTGTCTACTTCTTCATATTTTATTAGCTCTGTTACCCTTGGTATGAAGTCTTGCAAATCATTACTAAAATAGGTCAATAAACCAATAGGATATTTATATTTTTGAAGAACTCTACTAAGAAACATCATATCTCCTGGCCTTACAACAGCATATTGGATTGGTAAAAACTTAATTAATGATTTAATGAAAACACAATACCATTGCGAATTAAACTTTTCAATTTGCTTAATTGTCAATTCACTTAATGTATAATTAATAAAAGAAGAAATCCCTCCAATATTGATATGCATACTTAATATATTATCTCCATTTCTATTTTCAAAATTAAAGCCAAGGGAAAATCCAAAATCTCTTTTATAATCTACTGTTGGTTTAATTAATTTATCATGTTTTCGAATATCCTTTAAATTATATTTGAGAATAGCATCTGCTAAATCATCTATACTATTGGTAACCGATAGATTAACTTTTATATTCTCTTTTGGTAAGTGGATGCAAATTATCTTGAATCTTTCGTCAAATTCTGAGAACATTTTGAACGAATGACCTAACCTATAAGCTATTTCATGAATACTTGATAGCTCTTTATTAAAGGAAGAATAAAATCGAAACTCATTACTCATAATCACAAAAATTTTACTTAGTCTACATGCACGACCGATGCTGGCGCCAGTTTGTTACTGGTGCCTCTGTAAAATACCTGTCTATTTATAATCTTCCAAGTTTGTAACTTGTGTGTCATAAAATCTACCCCATTCCGGATTCCAACTTCCATACCATAAAATAAAAATGAATCATTTTTTTATTACTAGTGCTCTGTAAAGGTAATAAGTTAAATTATAATGGCCGTTATTTTTTTGAAGATCAAGGCAAAAAACGCAGGCATAGCCGTAGCTACGGTGAGTATTTTTAACGCAGAGATTCGAAAAAAGAACAACATTTAATTAAGTTCTTTATCTTGACAGAGCACTACATCAAAGATAAAACAAAAGTACGGGTAATGGAGTAGGTTGGGGTGGTTTTTTGTGATGTTTTTGTGGAGAGAGCATGATATTGTGGATGGAGGATATAAGCCGGGTTGAATTAGGAACCCAATTGCCCAGCTTAGTAAAATTCGAAAATATTGCTACGCTTTAACTTATAAAAATTTTGGTGAGTTTAATTTGATTTCCTTCAAAAATTCAAGCCAATCTTCAAATAGCTTAAATATCTCTTGTGTAGGAATATATTGTAATTCAATTGGAGTAATTATATTCCAATTTATTGATGCCCCATCTTTGAGATCAGTAGGAGTTAGATGATCTATTGGTCGACAAAAATCATTTTTACACTCCAAACCTATGTTTTCATTTCCGTAATATGTTTCTCCTTTATTTGATAGTTCTTGCTTTAATCTACTTATTAATAACTCGGCTTTTGAATAGTCGTGCATTGATGGAGTAAGAATTATAAAGTCACCCAAAATATTATAATTTACATATTTTGTTCTCAATATATTATGAGTTGCACTAACACAAGCACTTAAGTTACCTTCATCGGAGAGCCACTTTCCATTCATATATTGGAATTCAATTTTAAAATAATATTCAATTGTTCTCATATTAATCGTAATCTGGATATGCTGTATAAATATTATTGTTGAACTGTGTATATGTAGTTATTCTAATTTTGATGCCTTCAGAGGTTTGGCCTATTATGACTTTGGTTCCTGAATTTTCAGTAACAACTTTAACAACGTTATTTTGAGCTTCTTTAATTTTATCCATTGTTTTTAGCTCATCCCAATTATCTGGAAAAAATGTAGAATAACCATCATTATCTATTTTCGCAACTCCATTAACTTCAACTTTAGCTTTGTAAACACCCGAACCAGATGGCCCAATTTCAATTTTATTTGAAAGTAATTTTGCTTTCCCATCTTTAACCGCTCTTATGTGATGACACCCATAAGCTTTACCATTTTTAATTTCACCATGAAAAATATGCTTCAAACCTGTCTTACCAATAATGTCACGGTAAACTTCAAAAAGATTATCTATGTAATTATTATGCACCACAACCCCAACATCCCCAACCAGAAAATTATGCAAATCCTTCACTTCAAGATTATACACAGGCTGTATTGTAAGATCTCTTTCTTTGGATACAACTTTTACATTTCCAGATAGTGCCAATACTTCTTCACCGATCTCAAGATGCCCTGCATGTTGCCAGTCGCCTTTACTTACAGAATAAATCGGGTGATTATTGGTAACTCCTAACGCTGTACCATTATCAAAAGTGATCTTCCACACATCATTGGATTGATGTGTAAACAGCCCGGTAACAGGCCTGTATTCCCACTCATCATTTTCATCTTCATCGACAGGTTTTTTCTGTGGGATGATGTGCTTGATAGAGGTGATTTTGAAGGGGCCTGAGATGCCTTGCTCAGGTAAGTTCATATTGACTATGGCATCAACAGAATAATTATGTTCACTGATCCAATCATTGTTTAAAGCCAACTTACAAGTGGATGTGCCATCTACTTGCTCAAAGGTGACTTCATTCCAATCGGTGTCATTGATTTTATATTCGTCCCGCTCCCGCTGCTGATCTGATGTATAAGGGTCTTTGTTAAGTAGTCCGATGTAAATATCCTCATTCGTACTTGCCGTTAAACCATAAGTGGAGTTTACAGATTTGTGAGCAACAACATAATCCAAGAGCTGCACATCCTGTATAGGTACTGCAATCGGCATGGCAGCCAAAGCATAGGCTGCGGTGGTTTTTCTGAAAGGGTTAGAGGCTATAAGTACGGGGGTGTCTTTGATGAAACATCCTTTTCCCAAAATAGCACATTTGTTTCTTTGAGAACTTGGTGCTGCCCTTAATTTTTCGACCAGCCAGTTTTTTACTCCATCTTTCTTATTTAAAAGTTTGTAAAAACCTAAAAACTCTGTTGACATTTTGGCAGCTTTTAGAGCTGCTCCACCTAGAGCAGCTAAAGCTATTTCAAATCCTACCTGGCCCACTAATTTACCCACAAACAACGATGCCGAGGCCAATGTGGCATTCTCTATTATCCCATTCAACCAAAGCATAAAAGCTTCTTTGGCTTGGATGCATATATCTTTTAATTTGTTAATGTCTATGGTATTTAAAGTATTGAATATAGAAACTCCTATGTCGGTTATTTCGTCCACACTTTTAACAAATACTTCTAAAGATTGGTTTATTTTTCTTCTAAAGGCTTCAGAATCTCGAATGGCATAAGCCAAAGTAGCACCTAAATAGAGCGATTGATATAAGGTTGTAAATTTAAAAGCTGTGAATCCCAATTTTAGTAAAAGATTAGAATCGATCTTTTGAGCACTTGAGTAAACGAAGTGTATATAGTTAAATATTTCTCCAATAAATCCAGCTGTCAGTCCAGTAAGAAAATTGCCAGCTGGATCTGATCCGAAAATATTCTGGCCATGGGGTACTATGCAATTATCTGCAAAGTTTTCATTTGGGAATGAGCAATTCGCTAGTTTTGTTTTTTTGTTATAATTGGACTGAAGTATGGCATCTGCTTCAACTTCAGTCAGATTATTATCAAATTTTACTTTCATTATTCCAACCGATCCGTTTCTTGAACCAGATTGGTCTCCTTTAACACCAGGTAAATCTTCAGCTACAATAAAATCAAAATGAATCCAAATTTTTATTTTTGATGATAAATTAGAAAAGTTATTACCCATTTCATTGATTTTGCTTACATCATTTTTACTACTAATGATATAGCTAAAGTTTGTTCCTTCTCCATCAGAGAAGGTAAGGAAATTGTCGATATCAACACCATCCAATCTTAGTCCTCCAAAATTCTTTCCATTGGTAAGTGTGGTAAATGTTTCTGAAGTTTTTGTAACAGTTTCTCCATTATAAGGTATATCGACAAAACCCATCATACCAAAGTAATCCAAAGAACCATTCTCTAAGTCTGCGATAAATTTCATCAAAACAGAATATCCTGCTATTTCAGCTAGAGGGCTATTTCTGTAAACTAAATAATATGCATTCATAGCTGATTCGATATTTGCTCTTAGTGCCTCTTTTACCCCTTCGTCTAATCCTTCTAATGGTCCTGTATTTGGTAATTTCAAAACCACACGATAATTGATTCTACTTGTGTAAAATTCCTTTATAACCCCTAAATAATGTGGAGAAATTGTTTCAATTTTATCTACAGCGTCATTAAAAACAGCGTTAAAATTACCTTCTTCGTTTATAAAGGCTTTCGTCGGGTAAGGTATATTAGTAATTATTTTAAAATTGTTACTCCAACGAGAAGAATTCCCCTTAGACATGAAGCTGTCAAAATTATCAACTAAACTACAAACTGTGTCAAATAACATTTGAGGATGTAATTCTGTTTTACCACTTAGATTTCCAAGAATGATATAACAATCATTACCTTGTTGTGCCTTCCCACTCATCCAGCTGATGAATATCAAAAAGATAAATATTAATTTTTTCATTTTCATTTTTTGTTAAATTATTAGTTGTTTAATTATTAATTGGTTTGGATGATTATGACTTCCGGCATAGAAAATCCTCCGTCACTATGCGTGGCGATGATTTTGTATTCCAGGTTGAGGTTGGTATTGTCCTTGCGCGCAATCTCATGAGCAAAAGCAAATCCGATGTATTCGATAGCATCTGCCATCTTGTGCGCCTGATAAGCCGTGATGGTTTTGATGAGTTTGAAGCCGGACAGGTCACCGTGTGCATCATGGGTTGAGCTGCTGCCACCTCCGGATCCACCGCCGCTGCCACCGGCACCACCGCTTCCGCCACCATTCTGGGGATCGACATATCTGAAATAGATCTTAAAGTCCCGGTGTGTAGAAGGAAAATTGGTATTGTACCTCCATTTTAAGATGGTCGCATCTTTGCCGATAAAGTTGCTGTTGCCATTGGGCAGGGTAGGGATGATGTTGAGGTTTGTTCTTATAAAAAAGTTAAAGTTTTTGCTAATGTTTTTGGTGTAAGAAGGTGTTATTACTTTTGTAAAAAATTACTTACGATATGGAAAATATACACGACAAGTTCGTCAAAGCTACCTTTTCAGACACAAACAGAGCGATATCCTTTTTTGAAAAGTTTTTACCGGTAGAACTGGTGGCATCATTGGAACTAAGTACGTTACAATACCTTCAGGAGTCCTACCTTACCGATGATCTGAAAGCCCGGATTTCGGATATGGTTTTTGAAGTAAAAACAAAAGACCAACCTGACGGAGCTACTGATATTGTACTGCTTTTCGAACACAAATCCTCTCCCGACAGAAATGTATTGATCCAGGTGGGATTGTATATGTTTTCTCATTGGTGGAAATGTGTCCGTGAAAAAAAGCCACTTAAACCCATTATTCCTATCATCTATTATCAGGGAAAAAAGAAGTGGAAGGTAAAAACAATGATGGCATTGTTTTTAGAATTATCCGGTGAAGTTCCGTTGTTTATACCTGAAATCCGACATGTTTTTATGGCACTGCACGCTCTTTCAGATGAAGAAATTGCTTCTATCAGAAATAAAATGATGGCAACAGCTGTTATGACACAAAAAAATGTTTTTGATCCTATCATATTTGCCAAAGATCTTGAGAAAATATTTACATTATTTCCGGTTAAAGCCGATGACGGGAACTTTTTAAAAACCATCTTTGTTTACCTCATTAAGGTTTCAGAAGTACCCAAAACCGAATGGGCAGAAGCCCTGAACACCATTCCGTCAGACATAAAAGAAAATCTTATGACAACGTACACCTGGATGAAAGAAGAAGGTATTCAAGAAGGATTACAAAAAGGCAGGCAAGAAGGCAGGCAAGAAGGATTACAAAAAGGCAGGCAAGAAGGAATACTTGAAAAAGAAACAGAAGTCATACTTCAAGGTTATGAAGAAGGTCTGAATATTCATTTATTGGCAAAAATTACTAAACTTTCTGAAGAAGAAGTTATAAAGATTCTCAAAGAACATCAAAAAATAAAAGACTGATATTTTTCCTCTTAAAGGTTTCAGAAGTACCCAAAACCGAATTGGTAAAAGCCCTGAACACCATTCCGTCAGACATAAAAGAGAATCTTATGACAACATACACCTGGATGAAAGAAGAAGGTATTCAAGAAGGATTACAAAAAGGCAGGCAAGAAGGCAGGCAAGAAGGCAAGCAAGAAGGAATACTTGAAAAAGAAACAGAAGTCATACTTCAAGGTTATGAAGAAGGTCTGAATATTCATTTATTGGCAAAAATTACTAAACTTTCTGAACAAGAAGTTATAAAGATTCTAAAAGAACATCAAAAAATAAACGACTGATATTTTACCTCTTAAAGGTTTCAGAAGTACCGAAAATTATAGGGTACGACAAACAAAGAAAGTAATACGCATTTTAATCATCCGACAATCGAAGTTCCCCTCCTTCGGAGGGGTTAGGGGAGGCAGAGAAATGAAGTCACACACCTAAAACCTAGTACCTAAAACCCAGGACCTAATACCTAAAACCCCACACCTATTTTTTTTATATTACATTTTTTTGTAATTTGTGCCCAAATTCTGTTTATGGTCCAAGATTTCATCCATTCCTTTATAGCGTATCTCCGGGTAGAAAAAAAATATTCACCCAAAACATGTATTTCTTACCAAAATGATTTGTCCCAATTTACCCTTTTTGTCAAAAATCAATTCGAAACCGACGATATCCTCCATATCAGACATACCGTCGTCAGAGCCTGGATCGTAGATCTCATGTCGTCAAACTTTACCGCTACCACCGTCAACAGAAAAATCTCTACCTTACGCTCGTTTTTTCATTGGGCCATCAAAAAAAAACATACGACCATCAATCCGATGCTCAAAATCACCGCACCTAAAAAACCTAAAAGATTGCCGGAAGTTGTCCCGGAAACCAATATAAAAAGGCTTTTTGAAGTATCCCTGGATGATGCGGTTTCTGATGACCCTTTTTCCGTCACCAGAGACCGGTTTATGGTAGAACTGCTGTATTCCACCGGTATGCGTCGCGCCGAACTGGTCAATCTCCATCCCGAAGATATCAATCTGGCCCGACAGGAAATCCGGGTCACCGGAAAAGGAAATAAAGTCAGAAGTATTCCCATCACCGACAACCTGATCAAACATTATCAGGAATATATGGATATCAGAAACAAACTGGAATCGATCGAATCTCCCAAACTTTTTCTCACCAATAAAGGAAAAGCTATCTACGAAAAATTGGTCTACACGATCGTTCGCACCAAACTCAACGAAGTCACCACCCTCAAAAAGAAAAGTCCGCACGTACTTCGCCATACCTTTGCCACACACCTCCTCGATGAAGGCGCCGACCTCAATGCCATCAAAGAAATGTTGGGCCACGCCAGCCTGGCTGCCACTCAGGTGTATACCCACAATTCTATCTCAAAACTCAAAGAGGTCTATAAAAAGTCTCACCCCGAAGGTTGATACGGACCCTCCCTTTCTTTAGGAATTCTTTTATTAACAATTTCTACCCTACGAATTTGTTGGTTTCTTTTTTTGAAAAAAAAATATAAAATTTCAGAAATTTTTTAACCCGATCAATCTATTGCTAACTGACACATTATAAATTGTTTACACATATCTTCCGGTTATTTGGTGAATAAACGGACAAAAAACAGGGTCACATTTTTCCAAATTCCGTCTTTTTGAGACAACTTTCTTTTGTTAATGATTGTTAATTAGAAATATTGTAACACATAGAAAAATAAGAATTATGCTTTTAGACATCCAAGCCGTAAAATTTACAGCAGACCAGAAATTAAAGGATTTTATCAATGAAAAAGTAGAAAAACTCAACAAATTTCACCATAAAATCATTAGTGCCGTCGTCTATCTGAAACTCGAAAACTCCGGTCAGGTAAAAGACAAAATCGTGGAGATCAAAATGAGTATTCCCGGAAGTACCCTTCTCGCAACCGCTACCGACAAAACGTTTGAAGCAGCCATAGATGATTCCGTGGAAACCCTAAAAAGACAATTAAAAAAGGAAAACGAAAAAAATCAGGCAGCACGACATTAATCCCTGCCCTTTTTTTCTCTGCATGATCATGATCCATGCAGACCCAAAATAAAAAACCGTTTTGTTATAGCTGTCATCTTTTGACAACCTAACAAAACGGTTTTTTTTATGTGCTAAAATACCTTCTACTTTACTGAACTCGCCAAAGTCAGGGATGTTTTCATGGCCTTATCCTCTCTTTTGAATCCTATGTCTATCTTATCTCCGGGATTAAACTTTTCAAGGGCCAAAAACAAATCATTGTTGTTTTTTACTTCCTTACCATTGATTTTGGTGATGACATCTCCGGCTTCGATTTCGCCAAAACGGTTTCTGTTTACGCCTTTTAATCCGGCTCTTTCCGCAGGACTGTCCGGTTCGACCGCATAGATCATCACACCTTCCACACCCCAGTTTTGTGCATTTTGTTCTGACAACAACTGAATGCCCATCACCGGTCTTTTTAAAACTCCGTATTTGATCAGGTCCGACACGACCCAATTGACCTCATCTACCGGAATGGAAAACCCGATACCCGCAGACGCACCTGAAGGGCTGTAAATCATCGTATTGACACCGATCAACCTTCCGGAACTGTCAAGCAAAGGTCCCCCGGAATTGCCAGGATTGATGGCCGCATCGGTCTGGATGACATCGCGGATAGGCCTTCCGGTCAAAGAGGTGATTTCCCTTCCTAAAGCACTGATCACACCGGTCGTCAGGGTCTGGTCCAAACCAAACGGATTGCCGATAGCATAAACGGACTGACCTAC
This sequence comes from Saprospiraceae bacterium, assembly GCA_022842725.1. Lineage (GTDB taxonomy): Bacteria > Bacteroidota > Bacteroidia > Chitinophagales > Saprospiraceae > OLB9. The sequence continues at coordinate 32,850 of JALHOZ010000038.1, read as the reverse complement.
TCTCAGCTGCGATGATTGTCCCACAGGAATCGGTGTCAGTTTATCAGCTGCCACATCTATCTTTAAAACGGCCAGGTCTTTATTGGCTTCGTGACCCACAACTTTGGCTTCATATACCGATCGGTCCGACAAGGTGACCAAAATTTTGGATGCATTCTGAATCACATGAAAATTGGTAATGATGTGCCCGTCTTTGTCCCATATAAATCCCGAACCCGTACCGGAAGGGATTTCCATCACATTGCGGCTCCAAAAGTCTTCTCTGACGGTAGATGTGGTGATAAAACAAACCGAAGGAGCAGCCACTTCAAACAATCTGATGGTCGCCTCTTCCGTATTGGTCAGATAGGTCACCGGGGCCGCTTGTCTGCGATGCCCTGTTGAATCCGTTGATTGTCCCGGATTTTCATCCTGATTTGTTTCTCCCGCCATAAATTGGTTGATCAGCGGAAATTTATTTCCCAAATAAAACCCGCCACCAATCAGCAATAACAGCCCTATAATTTTTAATGTTCTCATATTTGTTTTTTTAAAACTACTTATTTTTTGTTATATGATGTATAACCCTTTTTTGTTTATAAAAAGTCCATGAAACTGACTATTTTTTTCCTAAAATCGATAAACCTTCAGATTTATCAGATGATTGGATGGTTTGATTTCCCTAAATAGCCACAACAGCCTAATCCCTGGTACCTAAAACCCAGCACCTAACACCTTTTTCATTCTAAGACATCAGGGCTACGCCCCTCAAATTGTCACTTTTGGATTTTTCTATTAAGATTGCAGGGCTAACGCCCCTATCCAAGATAACCATAAAATCTCAAAAAATCAACCACTAAAACCCAGCCGCTGAGCGTAATATACAGTAATCCCGATTGCCAAAGTATCCCAACCAGACATACACTAACACAGCCAGGGACGGAGACGATGGTCGAAGTTTGTAACTTCGATCGTGTACATAACGAATTTGTAATTCGTCATCTTGTATTTGCCATCAATTACGATCGAGGGTCTTCTATATGATTTTCTCACGCCTCAAGCCGGCGGGGCTCTCACTTTTTCTCTCGTCTTATGGGACGAGACCACAAAAGTAAGCAAAAAGTCTAGGCTCAAAAAAGGTGATTGCGCACATGGACAGATTGTGCCGCAAGAAAGAATTATGCAAGAGCATTTGTCGTAGCCCGCTTCGCGGTTCCCTCGCTTGGAAACCACGTATGGGTTTCCACTTTTTTTCAAAAAGATCGCTCGGTCACACTGGTTTTTGAGCCGGATTTGTCGTACGGAGGAGAGTGGTCAAAAACCGAAATATTAAATGGTAGAACTCAATAAAAGGTAAAGTTAAAATGGTAAGGTAATAACAAACCTGGTTAGTAAGAAAATCGAGGTTTTTTACTATAAGAATTTTCCACCCGCGAGCCGTAGTTCGCGGTTCCTTCCCTATTTTGAGTCCTTGTGGGTGGGCTCAAAATGGCGCGCATCGGTCAGTCACCCCTCCGAAGGAGGGGAACATGGATTGTCGACTGATATTAGATGTTTTTCACTTCGTTTGGTTGTGGTGAACCCCAAAGTCTCCCCTTCCGGGGAGATTTAGAGGGGCCAAAAAGAACAATGCGAAGCATTCAAAAAAAACCTTTTTTTCCTCCACACTCCGCAAGCTTCGACAAAACAGCCTAACACCTAGTACCTGTAAAACCTAGTACCTGTAAAACCTAGTACCTGTAAAACCTAGTACCTAACACCTAGCACCTAAAACCCAACACCTAACACCTAGTACCTATCGCCCCAAAATCCTGAATTCTGATTCCCCTCACTTCTTTTAAGAAATTATTATGATAATTTTAATTTATTGATGAAACAATTCCAGTATAAATGCTGTTAGTGTAGCAGTTTCACAATTAAAAAAATAATTATAATGGCATTTCAATTTACAGATAGCAACTTTGCAGATACTGCCTTAAAAGGTGGTGTTTCAGTGATAGACTTTTGGGCAGAATGGTGTGGTCCTTGCAGACTGATCGGTCCGATCATTGAAGAATTGGCTACCCAATACGACGGGAAAGCAACCATCGGCAAAGTGAATGTCGATGAAAATCCGGAAATTTCTATGAAATATAACATTAGAAGTATTCCTACCATCCTGATCCTGAAAGACGGAGAGCTTGTTGACAAACAAGTAGGTCTTACCACCAAAGCGGCACTTGAAGCAAAAATTCAGCCGTACCTCTAAACACAGATATATCTTATCATGAAAAACTCCTGTTTGGCCATGCCGGATAGGAGTTTTTTTATTATCTTTGCCTTAAACTAATCGCTTTTATGTCCTTTTTTGATCATTTTGATGTCAAACAAATTGAAAACATCGAACTCCTCGCCAAGCAGGTAGTCGAAGGTTTTATCATAGGTTTGCATAAAAGCCCTTTTCACGGGTTTTCGGTCGAATTTGCCGAACATCGTATTTACAATGTAGGTGAATCGACCAAAGATGTCGACTGGAAAGTATTCGGCAGAACGGAAAAAATGTTTTCCAAAAAGTTTGAAGAAGAAACCAATCTACGATGTCAGATCATTATCGACGGTTCTTCTTCGATGTATTATCCGGAGGCTGGCACAAATCAGATCAGCAAACTACAATTTTCTGCCCTGGCCGCCGCTTCGCTCATGAATCTTTTTAAAAAACAAAGAGACGCTTTCGGCCTGAGTATTTTTGACAATGAAGTAAAAATCCACACCAAAGCCAGAAGTTCGACGCTTCATTACCGTCTTTTGTTGACTTATCTCGATCAGCTGCTTTCTGAAAAAGAAGGTAAAAAAACAACTGCAACAGCCAAATCATTACATCAGTTGGCAGAATCCATTCATCAACGGTCTTTGGTGGTTATATTCAGCGATATGTTTGACTCGGAAGAATCTACCGAAGAACTTTTTTCCGCGCTGCAACACTTAAAATTTGCCAAACACGAAGTATTGATGTTTCATGTGGTGGATAAAAAAAGCGAAATTGATTTTGAATTTGAAAACCGACCATACCTCTTTATTGACCTTGAGTCCGGTGAGGAAATCAGGCTTCAGTCTCACATGGTAAAAGAACTTTATGTCGATAAAGTAAAATCTTATAAAGATATGTTGCGCATGAAATGTCTTCAATACAAAATTGATTTTATTGAAGCCGATATCAATGAAGGTTTTAATCCGATTTTGCAGTCTTATCTCATCAAAAGAAATAAATTAAAATAAACGTCAGCTTATGATTTCTTTAGCATCCATTCCGACAGGTCCCGTAGAAGATCTGAATAAAAAAAAGATCATCAAACAAACAGCCGTCCTTGCTCAGGAAATCGGTGATTGGCAACATAAATTGTACGCTGAAGGCAAACAAAGTCTTTTGGTCATCCTTCAGGGTGTCGATGCCAGTGGTAAAGACGGAACGGTAAAAACGGTGTTTTCAACCTGCAATCCAACAGGCATTGATATTTATGGATTTAAAAAACCTACCGAAGAGGAATTTGCTCACGATTTTTTGTGGCGGATTCACAAAAAAGCTCCTCTCAAAGGAAATATTATGGTTTTTAACCGTTCACAATACGAAGATATTCTCATCCAAAGAGTGCATAAATGGATTACAGAGGAACATGTTCACAAAAGAATGGCAGCCATCAACGCTTTTGAAGAACTACTTGAGTTTGACAGTAAAACCAAAGTACTCAAAATTTTTCTCAATATTTCTAAAGAAAAGCAGGAAGAAAAACTTCAGGAACGTATAGACGACCCGACCAAAAGGTGGAAGCACAACGAGGGCGATTGGGAAGAAAGAAAACATTGGGACAAGTACATGGAATGTTATGAATACGTACTCAACCAAAGTACCATTCCGTGGAATATCATACCTTGTGATAAGTCGTATTACAGGAATTACCTCATCGCTCAAATCGTTTTAAAGACTTTAAAAGAAATGAACCCGGTTTTGCCCGTATGATGTCATGAAGGAAGTTACAAAGGTTCGTATCGACAAATGGCTTTGGGCTGTTCGTTTGTTCAAGTCCCGTTCTATGGCTACTGATACGGTCAAAAGTGGTAAGGTTAAGATGAACGGCAAAGCCCTGAAAGCTTCATTTATTGTTACACCCGGCAACATCATTGAAGTCAAAAAAAACGGATTTAACCTTACTGTAAAAGTTGAAAAAATTATTGAAAAAAGAGTATCTGCTACTTTGGCATCAGAATGTATTACGGATATGACTCCTGCTGAAGAACTCAACAAATACAAAGATTGGTATACAGGCAAAGCCCAACCTGAATTCCGAGAAAGAGGGGAGGGCAGACCTACCAAAAAAGAACGGAGAGAAATTGACGATTTTAAGGTCTTTTATCTCGAAGATGAAGACGAGGATTGATTTTGATGCCAAAAAGGAAAAATAAATTACGACACTTTTTCACCAACTGCCAATACCGGAATCAACTCTGAAAGTTTGTCCATCTCGTAAAACTTTTCGTGTGTCAGGGTAATATCTACCTGCTCGTGTATCCATGTCGTATGAAATGGTACATGAACGGCAAAAGCACCGATCTCCAGTGCCGGAATCACATCTGATTTTAGCGAATTGCCCACCATCATAAATTCATGAGGTTGAATGTCGAGATGTTTGATGATTTTCAGATATTCTTCTTCCCTTTTTTCAGATACGATTTCAATATGGTGGAAATATGAGGATAAAGAAGACTTTTTGAGTTTTCGTTCCTGATCGAGCAAATCACCTTTGGTGACCATAACCAACCGGTAGTCATTTTTTAACACTGAAAGGGTCGATCTTACGTCTTCGAGCAGTTCGACCGGCATCTCCAATTGTTCCTTACCCATTTCCATGATACGTTTGATCATTTTATTGGGAATGGTTCCGCCGGAAAGGTCGATGGCGGTTTCGATCATGGACAATACAAAAGCTTTGACACCATAACCGTAGAGATTCAGGTTGCGGATTTCTACAGTGAGCAGGTGTTTCATGATGTCGTGTCTGGGACAGTAAGGTTCGAGCATATCACAAAACTTTTCTTCGCTGTCTCTGAAAAAAGGTTCGTTGACCCACAAGGTATCATCAGCATCAAATCCGATGACTTTTATTAAAGATAAGTCAGGTTTCATTATCGTTGGTATAAAACAGGGTGCAAAGGTAACAGAATTTTTTTACCTTGGGTATGACACAAATCAGCGTGAACCAAAATTCATGCTTTACAACCAAATAATAAGATGGTTGATTGGTGATAGATTCAACAAAATGGCAAAAATACTAGCCTCCCGCCAGGATGTTTCTGCTGATGACCAGTTTTTGAATCTCGGAAGTTCCTTCGCCGATGGTGCACAACTTGGAGTCACGGAAATATTTTTCCACCGGAAAATCTTTGGTATAACCATAACCTCCGAAGACCTGAATGGCATCGGTAGCTATCTGAACACATATTTCAGAGGCATAATATTTGGCCATGGCGGCAATGGTGGTCATTTTTTCTCCGCGGTTTTTGAGTTCCGCAGCTTTACGGGTCAGCAATTCCGCAGCCTGGATTTTGGTAGCCATATCTGCCAGTTTAAATCCGATTGCCTGAAACTCTGCAATGGGTTTGCCGAATTGTTCTCTTTCTTTGGCGTATTTGACGCTGGCTTCGTAAGCACCTTTTGCAATACCGAGAGAAAGGGCGGCTATACTTATTCTTCCTCCATCTAATATTTTCATAGCCTGGATAAAACCTTCGCCTTCTTTGCCGAGGATTTGAGATTTGTGCACACGACAGTTTTCGAAGATCAGTTCTGCTGTCTCTGAAGCACGCATTCCCAGTTTATTTTCTTTTTTTCCGGCCGAAAATCCCGGTGTTCCTCTTTCTATCACAAAAGCGGTGATACCTTTGCTGTCCAAAAGATCTCCTGTACGAACCAAAACCACAGCCACATCGCCGGACTTTCCATGGGTAATCCAGTTTTTACTACCGTTGATGACAAAATAATCGCCGTCTTTTTCAGCGACACACTTCATTCTCATGGCATCGGAACCGGTATTTGCTTCGGTAAGTCCCCAGGCGCCGATGAATTGTCCGCTTGCCAGTTTGGGAAGGTATTTTTGTTTTTGTTCTTCATTTCCGAAAGTCAGAATGTGGTTGGTGCAAAGACTGTTGTGTGCAGCGACACTCAATCCAATCGAACCACACACTTTTGAAATTTCTACGATAATGGAAATATATTCCTGATAACCCAGACCGGAACCACCGTATTGTTCAGGTACCAAAACACCCATAAATCCGAGTTCTCCTAATGCTTTAAACACGTGAACCGGGAATTCCTGGCTTTCGTCCCACTCCATGACGTGAGGTAATATATGTTGTTGAGCAAAAGTTGCTGCGGATTCCTCAATCATGGGGAGGTTTTGCGTCGTATCTGTCATGTTAAAATTTGTATTGTATAATTATGTTTCCAAACAGGATAAAAGATAATATGTTTATTAAGGATTTGAAACTTTAACCTTACGGTTTAAAATAAGCTTGTTCTGTTGTTTTTTGTCATTTCGGTGAGATTTTGTCTCTTTTTTTATCAAATGTTTTGAAAATATTGTCAAAATCTGATATTATTGGCCAAATTGCCCTGACCATTAAAAGAACAGGTAATGTGAAATTCCGATCGAATTTTGTGATATTTTTTGACAAAAAAGCTTAATCCAGAATCATCACACCGGAAGCCAGAAACTTCAACTCTTCTTTGGGTTCGGTGATTTTTTCTATTTCTGCGGGGGTCAGTCCTTCGTCTTCGGCAAAATGTTTTAATTCCTCAACAGAAGTGACTTCACGGAAAGCTTTTCCGACCATAACCACTTTTTTTCCGGCAAGGTCTTTAGGCATAAAAAATCCGTAATCTTTAAATTCGACAAACATCGTCTCAGCCTCCTTGTTTTGTTCAGAAGCGATGTCCATCCAACAACCTTTGGCCTGACATACAGACGATACCAAACCTGTGACTTTGGCTTCTACAGAGTCCACACCTTTCATAGCAACCAATAAAGAATCGTAAGTAATGGCACCGGTTTCATCTGTTTTTTCTCCGAAATATTTTTCAGATGACACAGATGTTTCTGCTTCTTTAGATTTGCACGAAAATAATGAAAGTGTTAAAAATGATATAAATCCAAAAATAACATACTTTTTCATACCGATAATGTGTTTACTTTTAAATATAAAATAATTTGATATGTTTCCCGCAGACCAAAAAATCAACAACCATCCCAAAATCAGGCTTACCATCTTTATTTTGGCATTTTTGATTTGGACAGGTACAGAAATGAACGGTCAATGTATAGCCGGCAACTGTTCAGGAGGCAAAGGTACGTATTTATTTAAAGATGGTTCTTCCTACGGAGGTTCATTTAAAAATTATTTTCCCCATGGTTACGGGAAAATAAAGTACAAAAACGGCAACACTTACGAAGGATATTGGGAAAGAGGCAAAAAACACGGTGAAGGGATATTAACCTACAAAAACGGTTCGGTCTACAGGGGCAGTTTTTTTCAGGATGTCATTTCAGGAACGGGAACGATGGCCTTTGCCAACGGAGACCAATATTCCGGCACCTGGCTCCAACATAAGATGCATGGGAAAGGTGTTTACCGATATAAATCAGGAGAAGTCTACGAAGGAGATTTTTACCAGGGAAACAAACACGGAAAAGGAGAATACCGTTACCCGAACGGAGCCACTTTTGCAGGTAGTTGGTCAGCAGATTACCGGGAAGGAGAAGGTACTTTTACATCCCCTTCCGGAGAAAAAAAGTGGCAGAAATACCGCAAAAACCAACTCTTAGTTGAAAAAATAATAGGTGAAGAGGTGGCCCGTCAGGAAGTAAAAACCGAAAAGCCGGAAGCCTTACAACCTTGTCATAAAACCGTTTGCCACAAGGTAAAGGGATATTATGTCTATGGCGATGGTTCCAGATTTGAAGGATATTTTGTTGATGGCAAAGCGATCGGAAACGGATATTGTCGTTATGCTTCCGGTGACACCTACCGGGGAGAATGGAAAGACCATGCACCACATGGCACCGGGACCATGACGCTTGCTGACGGACAAAAAATATCCGGTATTTGGGAAAACGGTGTATTGACAGAAAATGAAACCAAAGAAACAGACATTTTGACCACAGGCAAGGAAAAAGAAATTCAAACAGGAGACAAAGTGGCTACCAAAATTTTTGCACTTATCGTTGGTGTGGCAACATATAATCACACCACTTCTTTAAAATACACCGATGACGATGCTTATCGTTTGTATGCTTTTTTGAAAAGCCCGGAAGGAGGCGCCATTCCTGACGAACAAATCACCGTATTGATTGATGATGCCGCTACAAGGCCCAATATACTTAAAGCGATGGACAGGATGACCGCTATGGCTGGAGAAGATGACGTCATTTTGATTTATACATCAGGACACGGACTGAAAGGTTCGTTTGTTCCTTATGATTTTGACGGAACAACCAAAAACCTGATTTCTTATGAAGAATGGTTTACAAAACTGGACAAAGCCGCCACCAAACACAAATTATTTATTGCCGATGCCTGTCACAGCGGCAGTATGATAGCATCAGCGAGGTCGGCCTGGGAAGCTGATCTGGAGTTGTTTTACGACAGGTATCAGCGTGTATCCTCCGGAAGTGCTTTTATTTCTTCATCCAAAAGTGAAGAAGTCTCGCTTGAATATGGTGGATTGCGACAAGGTATTTTTTCCCATTACCTCATCAGGGGATTGAAGGGAGAAGCCAACAAAAACAAAGATGGTTTGGTCACCGTGGGCGAATTATATGATTTTGTCTCTTCAGAAGTGAACAAATACACTGCCGGTGCACAAAACCCAACCATAAGCGGAACGTATGATTCCGGTATGCCGGTGGCAATGGTGAGGAGGAGGTAATTGTTAAACTTTTACCACAGGTTTACATCTTATGGAACTATGAACTACTAACATTCATTGAATGGATTGTGCCTACATTCTATACCTGAGAAATCTGCTGTTGAAACGGTTTTTTGCTTTGAAAAATGGTTGCCTGCCGGCGATAAAAGAATAACAATCCACTACAAGTTTTAATATTTTTAGCAAACCATTACATCCATTCAATTCAGCATCGCCACCATTCATTTATAAAAATATCAAGTGAATAAAGTTAAATTGTTTGTAAAATCAGGCGATTGCATCTTTGACCCATTAAATCATTATTAATTAGTTAACCCCTAAAATAAAAAAATGAAAATGAGTCTTTTTAACCAATCAAAAATGATCAGGAACGTTTGTTTTATAGGAATGTCATTTTATTCAATTGTTATCACAGCCCAAAATGTAGGAATAGGCACCACTTCCCCGTCCGCAAGACTGGATGTCGTATCACCCGCAAATTACACAGCTCGTTTTGATGGTCCGAATCAAATGTATATCGGTATATCGGAAAACCAGGTTCAAAAAGGTTATATAGGTAGTTTTGCCGGTTCGACCGATGACGTTGATTTTGGAACTTCTACCAACAACCCTAATGGGAAAGTCCACATTACCACACAGGCAGGCCCAAAAATGACGGTTACGAACAATGGCAACGTCGGGATTGGTACCCAAAATCCTACGGACAAACTGGATTTGACCGGTAATCTTAAAATGACCGGCGAGCTCAGGCCAAATGGTGTCGGCGGGACCCAAGGTCAGGTGCTAACGGCAAATGGCGACGGGACTATGTTTTGGGCATTATCCCAAAATGGAGAGGAGACATCCGGCAGCGGTACCTGGGGCGATTGTAGTGTTCACAATATTGAAGCTTTCAATCCAGTTTCGAATGAAGATGGACAAACGTTTGATGCGTTTGGATCTTCGGTATGTATATCCGGGGATTACGCCATCATCGGAGCAAAGGATGATAGTGGAAACGGTCTGTCTGAAGATGGCTCGGCTTCAATTTTAAGAAGAAATACAAACACAAACGTTTGGGAAAATATAGCTAAATTTACCAATACAAATCCTCATAATTGGGATAAATTTGGAAGCAGCGTTTCTATTTCCGGTGACTATGCAATTGTTGGTACTCCGGCAGATGATGTAAATGGTTTTACTAATAATGGATCAGCTACCATTTTAAAAAGAAATGTTACTACCGGAGTTTGGCAATTTCAAACCAAGCTTACGAATCCTAATGCTGCAAATCATGATAATTTTGGAGTTAGTGTGTCAATTTCCGGAGATTACCTTATTGTTGGAGCAAACAATGATAGTGAAGCCGGTTTTTCAGGGAACGGATCTGCCACTATATTTAAAAGAAATACAAGTACCGATATATGGGAATCACAAGGCAAGCTTATCAATCCAAATTCTGCCAACAATGATTTTTTTGGTTACAGTGTGTCAATTTCGGGAGATTATGCAATTATTGGAGCATTTGGAGATGATGAAAATGGATTAACTGATAATGGATCGGCAACTATTTTTAAAAGGAATATTTCTACCGGAGTATGGGAATCACAAGGTAAACTTTTACATGCCTTTCCCGGAAATGAAGATTTTTTCGGTAGTAGTGTTTCAATATCCGGTGATCATGTCGCTGTAGGTGCCGCCAACGATGAAACTATTGGTTTTACCAATAATGGTTCAGTATTAATTTATAAAAGAAATACTTCTACCGGAGTATGGTTGTATCAGGCTCTTATTACAAAAGAAAATCCTGCGAACGAAGATTTTTTTGGTTTTAGTGTTTCAATTTCAGGTGATTATCTGATTGTAGGTGCCAATTATGACGATGAAGGAAGCTTGAGCAACATTGGGTCAGCTTCAATTTACAAAAGATATAGTAATACCTGGAGATTATTGCAAATATTTAATGATCCTTTAAAACCTAATGAAGCCTTTTTTGGCGCCAGTGTTTCTATTGACAGCGTTACCAAAAGATTTTTAGTTGGATCCTTTGGCGTTAATTCCTGGAGTGGTATGGCTTTTTTTGGCAAGGTAAAATGATAGGTTTATACATTATGAATTCATGACTTTTAGTCTTCTCTCCTTTCATTTGCGATCTGAATCATCCCTTACTTTTAAAGTTTGATCAAATAATTCCGTACATCACTTTTTTTATTATATTCCAATTAATAAACTCAATTACCATGTATACAAATACACAAACATCCCGTAAACCAATCATTTTTCGCATTTTAAGTATGGTATTTTTTATTATCCCATCCTTTTTTCTAAATGCACAAACCTTAGAATGGGCCAAAACTTTTGGCAGTAAAAACAGCGATTTTGGTATTTCGATTGCAACAGATGCTACCGGCAATGTTTATACTACCGGCAGCTTTGATGAAATGACAGATTTTGACCCGGGACCAGATACTAATTTTTTAAGTCCAAACGGAAATAATGATATTTTTATACACAAAATGGATGCCCAAGGTAACCTTTTGTGGGTAAAAACCTTTGGAGACAATCGGGCAGAAGGTGGTTATGCCATAACGGTTGACAAAACAGGAAATGTATATGTTACCGGATATTTTACCGGAACCATCAACTTTAATCCACCTTCAACAATTTATGAATTTACAGAATCTGGTAACGGCAACATATTTGTGTTAAAAATGGATACTGATGGAAATACACTATGGGCCAAAGCCATGGGAGGTCCTAAAGGCGAAACCGGTTCTTCAATTTCTATCGATGATTCCGGGAATATTTACACCACAGGATGGTTTTCCGAAACAGTAGATTTTGACCCGGGAATGGATACCTTTTTACTTACTTCTAAAGGAAAATCGGACATTTTTGTGCATAAAATGGATAATGATGGCAACTTTCTTTGGGCTAAGAGCTTTGGAGGAGCTGATTCAGATTATGGTTATAGTATTCGTATTGACGCTACAGGCAATATATTCACTACTGGCAATTTCCTGGAAACCGTGGATTTTGATCCGGGAGAAGACGTATTTAATATTACATGTACGGGTCAGGATGATTCTTTTGTACAAAAACTGGATGCCGATGGTAACTTTTTGTGGGTGAGGGTGATGGAAGGAAGTGCCGATGTATATGCTTTGTCAATGGATGTTGACGACTTTGGCAACGTGCTCACTACGGGAGCTTTCAGAGAAACTGCAGATTTTAATCCCGGAACTGATGTCGAAACACACGTTTCTGCGGGATTAAATGATATGTTTATACAAAAAATAAATGCAGACGGTCAGCTTGTGTGGGCAAAATCATTGGGAAATGCAGGAAGAGATGTCGGCGTGTATGTTTACACTGATGCAGCAGGAAATGTGTACACGACCGGAGGTTTTTCAGAAACGGTTGATTTCGATGCCGGTGAAGCAGTGGCTAATCTCACTTCCGCCGGTAAGTCAGATATTTTTATACAAAAATTGGATCCTGCAGGCAATTTTTTGTGGGCACATTCTTTTGGTGGAATCAGCGATGAAGATGGATATTCTGTCACAGGAGATGAAAATGGAAATATATTTTTATTGTCAAACTTCCAGGAAACAGTAGATTTTACTACAGGGACTACAACTACGACCCATACTTCAAACGGGTATTCAGATGTGGTTATTTTGAAATTAAGTGAAATAACTTCCGGAATTTCTGATGAGAATACAGGTGTATTTTTAACAGCCTACCCCAATCCCACTTTTGATATTTTGAATATTTTATTCGAAAAACCTGTTTTATATGCGGATTTGGAAATCACAGACATACAAGGGAAAGTCATTTTTTCTAAACAAATTGAGAATGTATCGCAGGAACAAATTGACCTACAGACTTATTCAGGCATATACTTCCTGCATGTCAGGACACAAAACAGCCGATCAGTGATAAAGGTGGTCAAAAAATAATTGTATGTAGGAAAAAATACTTATAATAAGGAAGTATAACCATTCGGTATTCTTCCTAAGTTTTAATCATGTGTTGAGATGTTTTAATTTTTTCATAAATGTAAATGTAAATCAATGAAACATTTTTTCGGAATTACTAAAAAAGACATTATTGATTGGTTTATCATACTTTTTTTTATTTTGTTGATTGCGACCATCTCAAGCGCTCAAAATGCAGGCATTACCAATGTTATGTCTGTATTTTTTTAACCATGATTGCTCTTTTATAAATTTCTGATTAAATTTAATATTACAGAAATGATCGGTTTTGGTATTCTTTTATGAGTATGAATCCTTACAATGAATGCCAAACATTTATTGTACTATGTTTTAACATCAGAACTTACGGATTTAAAACATTTTTGAGGCGAATTCTTTTTTGGTAAGTTTATTTTCGTACCCTTTAAACAGCCTGCCATTTAATGGCAACTTTATACCACTCAATGACTTTTTTGTTTGGCTCGTTAAAATATTTTAGCCGCATTTGTATAAAAATAACTATTTTGGGGTCAATTTAATGTACAAAAGAACGTGCCATATTTGAAGTTTGTAGCATTTTTATTATTATGGGTTTTGGTTGGTTATTTATGGCCTTGTGACTTACATGGTCAGAAACCTTCATATAATTTCCACAAACTGGGCATTGAAGCAGGATTAAGTGATGGCATTATCAGAGCCATCGATCAGGATAAACACGGATATATCTGGGTAGCAAGTGTGGGTGGACTGAGCCGTTACAACGGTAAAAACTTTACCGTGTTTACAAACATCCCGGGAGATAATACAAGTCCTTACGGATCTCAGGCACGTTGTATTCATAAGGACAAAAAAGGCAATCTTTGGATAGGCCAGGCAAATGGTTTGATTCGATTTGATTATGCTAAAAAAAATTTTATCCGTTATCCAAAGTTTGAAAATGTAATGATCCACAGAATCCTCAGTGTCAATGATCATATACTTTTTATAGGCACCAGGAAAGGATTGCTCAAATACGATATAAAAACCGATGAAATCTTCGATTACACTCTTTCTACTGACAACTGCCACAAAATTTTCCAACAAAACAGCGTATACCATCTTAAGGTCAGAAGTGATACATTATATGTAGGATCACAAAAAGGACTTATATATCTTGATCTGAAATCAGATAATGCAATTTTAGAAAAAAATAGTAAACTGGTCGATTTACCCGTACCATATTTTGATATCGACAGGTCCGGTAATATCTGGATAAACTCTTTTGGAAAAATCAAATTGGCCAAATTACATAAGAGAAATAACACACTTGAAATCTTCGATCATGTTTTAGAAATAAAAAACGACAACCAAACTTATCATGTACTCGGATGTCTCGTTGATCAAAAAAACAGATTGTGGGTGATTACGACACAAGTGGGATTAATGTTGTATGATTCTGTACAAAATAATTTCACCAAAATAAAACATAAGGAATACATACCCTCCAGTCCGGCAGCTGATTACTACAGGTATATATTTGAAGACAATAGTGGTTTGATCTGGCTTGGATACGAAGTTGAAGGCATTTCCTATTTTAATCCGGACAAGGATCTTTTTACGACCATATTACCATTTTCAGACATGGGTGTTTCTAAATTAAACAAAATAGGCAGGGCCATAACTGAAGATAAAAAAGGCAATATCTGGATGGGCAATAATGACGGGATTTCGAAGTACAATCTGAAAACCAACCAATATACTGAATTTCGTAATGAACCCGGAGAGCCGCCTGTGTTGTATTCCAACCACGTTAGATCTATGTTGTGTGACAAAGAAAATAACGTTTGGATAGGCACTACCAAAGGTGTGAATAAATATAATGCGAAGACAAATAAAATTGAATTTGTCACTGACCTGCCACAAAGTTTCTACAATTCCATCAATGAAGATGCCGGCGGTAATGTGTGGTTCTGTACGAACGACAGTATCTCACTCTACACTTATTCATTATTGACAAAAAAGTTTGATAATATTTCCCGTCATCCATATCTTAAAAAATATGCTGGTGCAACGCCGACCTCCTATGTTTTGGAAGACGGCAAAGGCAGAATCTGGATTTCGGCAGCATTTGCAGGGGCCATTATGTTTGATAAACGCTCAAATCTTCTCAAACACTTTGTAGCTTCGGATACTACAATTAACCGTCTTATTGGAAATCAAGTCATCGATGTCAAAGAAGATAAAAAAGGTGTTGTCTGGCTTGGGACTTTTAACGGTATTTCAGGCATAGATGTCGAAAAAGATATGTTTTACAACTTCAATATCCGCAACGGCATGCCGGGGAATATGACCGGTCCATTGGTCATTGATGATCAGGACAGAATCTGGACAGGTACAAATGGTGGACTGACGATGATCGAAAAAAACCGCAAAACCATCAAAGTATTTAAAGAAATTGACGGTTTGTCAACCACGGGATTTGGCGAACATGCAGGTATCAAAACTTCTGATGGTAAGATTATTTTTCCGTGCAATCTGGGGTATATTTATTTTGATCCTTCTGCCTATAAAGAAGAGGCCAATCCATTTGATTTTTATATTACCTCCTCAACGGTTTTTGATAAAGAAAGGAAGTTTTTTAACGAAGAAACAACTCTTCACGAATTATATCTGAGTCCGGATAAAACTTCTTTTGCATTTCAGTTTACAGCATTAAATTATAAAAATCCAAATTACACATACTTTGCATACAAACTGGATGGCTTTGAAGACGAATGGCATTATACTACTTCGTATCAGGTTTCTTATTCCAACATGCCTGCAGGTGATTATACTTTCCTTCTGAAAGCTTCTGACTCAAATACAAACTGGGAAAACATTCCTGCCAAAGAAGTAAAAGTATATCTGGATGAGTTTTTTTATAAAACCTTATGGTTTAAATCATTGGTTTTATTGCTGATTGCAGGGTTGGTCCTGCGGTTTTACCAATACCGTACTTCGCAACAAAGACAATTGTTTGAACTCAAAGCCAAAACCCAGGCCCTGGAAAAGGAAAAAGCTACAGCTATGTTTGAAAATCTTAAACAACAACTCAATCCGCACTTCCTTTTTAATTCTCTGACATCACTATCCGGGCTTATCGAGTTGGATAAAAATGTAGCTTCAAAGTTTTTGAATCAAATGTCCGTCATATATAGGTATATTTTAAAAAATGCAGATGCCGAAACAGTAAGCCTTCAGGAAGAAATTGATTTTGTCAAAAGATACATTAATATTCAAACCACGCGCTTTAACGAAGGTTTTAAAGTAAATATGGACATTCCTGATGATTATTTTGACAAAAAAATAGCACCGGTGACATTGCAAAACATGATTGAAAATGCTATTAAACACAACATTATCGATAAAAAGAGGCCATTAGTTATTGATATTTTTGTAGAAAACAATCATTACCTGGTGGTAAAAAATAATGTTCAACGAAAAACCATCGTTGAGACTTCCAACAAAAAGGGTCTCATACAATTTGTGACGTTGTATAAATATTTGAGTCGTTTGCCGGTGATCATTGATGAAAGCGACGAAAACGTGTTTCAAATAAAAATTCCATTCATCTGAAAATATACAAACATAAAATCGACTTAAAATAAATCATGATTTATGTTATACCATTTCAGTGACTGTTATTTACCAAAGATTTCATTTGATTTTAAAACCAAATAAATTAAACACATGAAAGCTATAATCATAGAAGATGAGGCCATCATAGCAAATGTCCTTAAAAATAAAATCCAAAAACTGGATGATTCAATCGATATCCTGGATATCCTGACCAGTAAAGAGGAGGCTTTGTTTTGGCTAAAAAATAATGAACAACCGGATGTTTTGTTTATGGATATACAACTCAGTGATGGGGTTAGTTTTGATATATTTGACGAGCATGAAATCACTTCTCCTGTCATATTTACAACTGCCTATGACGAATATGCCATTCGGGCATTTAAAGTAAATGGTATTGATTACCTTTTAAAACCTATTCAGGATGACGAGTTGGAAAAAGCCCTCTTCAAACTTAAATCAATGGTTGAAAAAAAAGAAAGTTTACCTGATTCTGTATTACATTTTATTCAAAATCTGACTTCAGGCCATACTTCATTGGGCACCAAATACAAAGAGATTTTTTTGGTGGACTTTCGAAATCAAAAACTGCCTGTTCAGGTAACAGACATTGCTTTTATTCATAAAGAAGCGATTAACAGTTTATATCTTTTTAGTGGAGAAAAATATCACTTAGATACGATAACATTAGATGAGGTGGAAACTCAGCTTGACCCCCAAAAATTTTTTCGTGTCAACAGGCAAACAATTATTCAGCTGAATGCAATTCATAGCATTAAATCTCAGGAAAATGCCACCATTGATCTCAAGCTGAAAAAACCTCACGATAAAATGGAAATTACAGTAAGTCGTAGCCGATGTCCGGATTTCAGAAAATGGATGAATCGGTAGAATTTTAAAGATTGTCAAAAATTGTAATTTTGGTCATTTATATCTGGGCAACATTGACTACATATAAAGATGCCGGACAATGTTTGTTTTTTGGTTCTTGTTACAAGATTATAGGTACCGGTTCACCATTCAATCATCCGTAAACCATCATTTTACAAATGTAAGTTTAAAAAAAGCGGTAGGAATGACTTGAGATATCGTGTTGAAAAGAGATGATTTTTATGATACAAGAGTTAAATTTTTTTCAGGTTTTTATGAAGTGATTGCATCAGGATTGGAATTCTGAAACTTTCGAATTATTTTGAGATAGGATTTTTTCTGAAGTATATATTCATCATGTTGAAAATGTGATACTGTTGATCTTTTTTATGAAACTGAAAAGTTTTTGAAAACAGCCATATTGAGTAAGACGGTCTGCGGTTAAAGAATTTTTAGTTTAAATCCCTTCAAATCGAATAAATCTTGTACTTTTGTTTTGTATATGTTAAGTGGATTTATATTTTATTTATTTATATGTTTAAATGTATAAAAACAAGTTATTTATCATTATTGCATACACTTTTTTAATATCGTATTCCAGATTTTCAGGTACTATGTTTTAAATCTGAAATTCCTTAGATATTGCCATATCAATTCAAAAACAAAAACCAATGTAGCTATTAAAATCATGAGCAGGAATTTCAACAGATTATTTTTACTTCAGGGTGGACATAACAAACTTTTATTGTTTGTGTGTTTGACTATTTCATTGTACACTACTATACATGCTCAAAACTGGACACCACAGACCTCGGGTACAACACAAACATTATGGGGAATCTGGGGAAATGATGTCAACAATATCTGGGCTGTCGGCAACGGGGGTACCATTGTGAAGTGGAACGGCAGTACATGGTCGGCTCAAACTTCAGGCATATCACAGGGCTTATACGCCATCTGGGGCAGTGATGTTAACAACATCTGGGCGGTAGGTTTTGGTGGTACCATTTTGAAATGGGATGGAAGCACTTGGTCGGCTCAGACTTCAGGTACTACTAATTATCTGAGTGGTGTCTGGGGTATCGATGCAAACAATGTCTGGGTAATAGGCCAAGACGGCCTCATCCTGAAGTGGGACGGAAATACCTGGACACCTCAGACCTCAGGAACTACGAATTTCCTTTACAGAGTAGGTGGTATAAACAATAATAATATCTGGACAGTTGGAGCGTTTGGTGTTATCCGAAAGTGGAACGGAAGCAGCTGGATAGGTCAGTCACAACCTTTGGGTGCCGGGGTAGCTCTTTTTGATGTATGGGGCAGCGATGCGAACAATGTTTGGAGTACAGGCGGAGGTGGAAATATCCTGAAATGGAATGGAAGTACCTGGTCAGTGCAGGCATCTGGCACTACACAACTGTTACGTGGTGTGTGGGGGATAAACAGCAACAATGTCTGGACTATGGGCAATGGAGGAACCCTTATCAAACGAAGCGGTAGTACATGGACTCCACAATCCTCCGGCACAACACAAAACCTTTCGGCAATGTGGGGCAGTGACGTTGGAAATATATGGATTGTAGGTGTATCGGGTACCATTTTATATTCCAATAATCAATCATTATGTGATCCACACACCATATCAGCACCTACAGTAACCCAACCTACCTGTACAAACAACACAGGTACAATCATTGTAAATGCCGGTGGAACTGGTGCAAGAGAATATTCTGTAGATAATGGAGCAAACTGGAGTTCAAGTGCAACTTTTAGTGGCCTTTTACCGGGTAGCTATAATCTGAAGGTCCGGTTGACCGCCAGCCCTTTGTGTGAGACTGTTTATGCAAACAATCCTGTGGTATTAAATTCTGCCTTCATAACTACTACTACTGACACCTGGACCGGATGTGTTTCGACTGATTGGACCACCCCGGGAAACTGGCGGGATGGTACTGTTCCCACGATCACAGAAGATGTAACCATACCAAATGTAGCCAATGATCCGGTGATCAGTACTTCGGTGACGGTAAAATCCGTAACCGTACAAAGTGGAGCATTACTCAATTTAACACCAACAGGTTTTTTGACAACAACAGGCATGTAGTTATTTCAAAATAATCTTCAGCATTATCAAAATTATTAACTTTGCACCTTTTTTTATCATATACTCTCCAACCTCAAAACCCCTCTTGGACAAACAGCGCTGCAAATACCACAACCAACACAGGATGCACGAACGATATCTTCCTGCCTTTGGGCATAAGATTTGACATCGATGCCCATCTCACAATAGGTCGAACAATTGCCACAGGAAATACATTGACTTCCGTTGGTGGTGATGCGAAATTTTGACATCCGTGTTGATTCTTTTTTCCAGGGAAGTTTGATGGTAAAACGTTGCAAAATACCCAGATAAGCAGCCATCGGACAGCCAAACCTGCACCAGACTCTGCTTCCTAATAATGGATAAAAGCCTACGCCTACCACTCCTGAAAAAGCAGCTCCGATCAAAAATCCGTAAACCTGGCTCAACGTACCGCTGTCGATCAAAAAGATATTCCTGATTCCGGTAAATCGGGCGACAAGCACAGAAACCGTCATCAATACCACAAAAACCAAAACACTGTGGATCATCCATCGTTCGATCTTCCAGGCTTTAAGGGATTTGTCCGACAAATGTCGGAAGGGATCGCCTGCTGTCTCTGCCAATCCACCGCAACCACAAACCCACGAGCAGTACCATCTTTTGCCGTAAAAATAGGTCAATACCGGAGTGATTACCAAAAAAGAAAGGATGCCCCAAAACAACATAAAATATCCAAAGGTGCCGGCCGCCAACATAGCGTCAATATTCCAATCAAAAAAGAAGTAGTAATTGAGAGGCCAGATATTTTTAAAATCGTAATAAGGTTTATTCAGACTTTGCATAATCTCAGGAAGGATAAATGCTATGGCTGTTTGAAAAAACATGATAGAAAAAGTTCTGTACACCTGATACTTGTTGTGCCGATATTTGTAGATAAATTTTATACCCATCAACAGAATGGTAATCGTGTAAATGGCACCATAAACAAACCATTCGCTTGCGGGTTTGCCTTTCAGTATCATACTCAAAGGGTCAAAAAGAGCTACCAATCCGGTATTTGAAACACTCTCTTTTCCCAGTCCGAGAAAAACAGGGAACCAATAAAGGATTACATAAAAACCGGTGAGAAATATGGCCAAAATCCATGCAAATGTGCCTCCTGATGTGAGGGACGAAAACCAATTGTGATTGTTTTTGATGCCTGGCAGGGTTTGATTGTACTGATTATATGTATACCAAAGCGATCCCAATGTCACCAAACCTAAAGACGACCAAAGCCAAAGGCCTGCACCTTCAGACCGGAAACTGAGCCAAAAAACCATTTGGAGTAGTATGCCAAGACCTAACAGGGTCAAAGACACTTTTTGGGTGCTGTTCAGGCTGTCCGTTTGATGATGGGCAGTGATGGAGATGGATTTGTAGGGTTGCATTTCTGGAATTTAATTTATTATTTTTTATAATGATATCTGCATTGAATTATATGAATCTTATCATCAAATACTTTATAAACTATCCTGTGTTCATTATCTATTCTTCTTGAGACGTACCCGCTAAAATTGGATTTTAGAACTTCAGGATTTCCTATTCCATCATAAGGGTCTCTCAAAATACTCTTAATAAGAAGATTAACTCGTTTTAAAACAACTTTGTCTGTATTTTGCCAATATAAATAATCTTCCCAAGCTAATTGGTCCCAACTAAGTGATCTAATCATTCTTCAATTAAATCTCTCATTATAAATTCTCCTTTTTTTTCTCTTTCAATGGCTTCATCCAACCTTTTCCTATTGGGTTCACTCTCCATTAAATACATCGTCTCTTTCCAGCTATTATACTCATCCAGTGATATAATAACAGCGTTAGAACTTCCACGATTAACGATGTATGTTTCCTGATCTTGAGATACTCTATCCAAAACTTCTTTTAGATTATTTCTTAATATAGAATAATTGATGACTTCCATGATATCTTATTTTAGTACTTAATAACGTACGCTACATGATTTAAGTTCATAGTTTCCATTATTTTATCCAAATAAAAACTGTTCCACCAAACTCAGTTTTCTTTTTGAAGAAAGTTTTAAAGATTTGCCGTTTTTTTGATTGTACATTTCTACAAAAGAACTTTCATACGCATTAAAAAACTCAGGATCGAAATTGGCCAACGATAGGGTATTCAGGACGGTTTCTATATGGGATTTTTCTTCCAGCCACTTTTCACACACGGCATGCCGATACCGGATTCCCATCAGATTGAATCCTGTGACAATGCCTGATGTCGTCTCATAATTGATTCTGATGGCTTTATTTTCGGTCGGATGTTGCCAATACAACGAAGTAATGTAATCCGGGGTTTTTGCCGGAATATCTCCGTACACCTGGTATTCTATGTCAAAAAACTTGGCAGAGTTGAACCAAATGCCCGGATCGTATTTGGTAGGTTGGCCGCAAACGGTTTGTGCAACGGTTTTGCCCATGATTCTGCCGGTATACCAAACCGCTTCTATGGGTCTTCTTCCGGGATTCGGACGGGATAATTCGACACAATCACCAATCGCAAACACATCTTCTGCAGAAGTTTGTAAATATTCATCCACGACCAGACCTCTGTTGATATTTATACCGGTAGGTTTTACAAAGTCTACATTCGGGCTCACGCCAACCGTCAGTCCAACAAATTCGCAGGGTATTTCTTCACCGGAATTTTTGCAGATGACCGATGAAACTTTACCATCTTCTCCTTTGATCTCCGATAATTCTTCCTGAAGTCTCAGATCGATGCCATGGGCCAAAATGTGTCGGTTGATCATGGTTGATTCTTCCGGAGGTAAAACGACATCCCAAAAACTTTTTTCGCGTACCAGCATCGTCACCGGGATGTGCCTGCTGTGAAACATCTCTGCCATTTCAATACCGATCAATCCGCCGCCCACAATAACCGCTTTGTGAATGCCCCGACGGGTGGCAGCTTTCATGTTTTCGAGGTCCTGAAAGTGGTACAAACCCTGAACACCTGACAAGTCCTGCCCCGGCCAACCAAATTTGTTGGATTTAGATCCGGTGGCAATGATGAGTTTGTCGTATTCCATGATATCACCATTGCCCAAATATATGGTTTTTTGTTGGGTATTTATGTTTTTTACCCATTCTTTGATAAGGTTAATTCTGTTTTTTGTCCAAAACCAATCTTCGTAGAGTTTGGTATGTTCAAATTTCATATGGCCCATATAAATGTACATCAATGCCGTCCGCGAAAACGGATACAAGGTCTCTGCAGAGATCATCGTGATATCGTGATCACTGTTTTTTCTGATATACCTTGCCGCGGTCGATCCTGCTATTCCGTTGCCAATGATGATGATTTTTGCCATGTTTACTTTCCGTTTAATGTCCAATCATAATCTTTAAAGACTACACCGGCATTTTTATTTATTTTAACACTACTGTATTTATTGATAAAGGTAATAATATCTCCAAAGTCCGTGGCATACCATTTAAATAATTTCGACAAAGTAATTGATGAAAATTTGACAGTTCGCCTCAGCCAGTCTTTATCAAATGGTTTTTCCTTTTTTTCCTTTTTTAAAAACACCTGCCCCAATCACTACCAAAACTATTCGTATTTTCGCACCTTAATACATAAACTTTGGACTCCAATACCATCATCGATGTCATCATCCCGGTTTATAATGAAGCGGATTCTATCGCTTATGTCATCCGCGATATACCAAAAGATCAGGTGCGACATATCATTGTGTGCAACAACAACAGTACGGATGACACACCTGACATCGCCCGCCGATCCGGTGCCGTAGTGGTCGATGCGCCCGCCAGAGGTTATGGCAATGCCTGTCTCAAAGGCATGGCATATATCGCCGGACAAAATATCAAACCGGATATCGTCGTTTTTTTAGATGGTGATTATTCAGATTATCCCGGACAATTGCCTGATGTGGTAGCTCCGATCATCCAAGAAAACTTTGATATGGTCATCGGATCCAGAGCACTCGGAAAGATGGAACAAGGTGCCATGATGCCGCAACAGATTTTTGGCAACTGGCTCGCAACGCGGCTGATAAAAATCTTTTTTGGGTATACCTTTACAGATCTGGGACCTTTCCGGGCGATACGATACGATAGATTGCTTGAACTTCAAATGGCAGACAAAACCTACGGTTGGACTGTAGAAATGCAGGTCAAAGCCGCCAAAAAAGGTTTTCGTTGTAAAGAAGTGGCCGTAGACTATAAAAAAAGAATCGGAGAATCCAAAGTTTCCGGTACCATCAAAGGCACCATTCTGGCCGGATATAAAATATTGTGGACCATATTCAAATCCTTATAAATGACTTTTCTGGCTTATCTTTTTTTGGTTTTGTACATCATCTCGCTAACCTGTATCGGCATCTATTGTCTCTTTCAGTTTCACCTGTTTTTTGTCTACCTTTTCCGAAAGGAAACCAAAGATATCCCGAAGGACAAACCGGAGACTCATGTCCTGCCGCACGTTACCATTCAACTGCCGATATTCAACGAAAAATATGTGGCAAGCCGTCTGATAGACAATATCACCTCTTTGGACTATCCCAAAGACAAACTCACCATTTTGGTTCTGGATGATTCTATCGATGATACGCTGGAGATTTCCCGGAAAAAAGTGGAGGAATACCGCAACAAGGGGTTTGACATTACTTTATTGCACCGCACAGACCGCTCGGGGTACAAGGCCGGGGCTCTTAAAGAGTCTATGCCTTATGTATTGTCAGAGTTTGTCGCCATATTTGACGCTGATTTTTTGCCGGAAAAAGATTTTCTCAAAAAGACCATCCCTCATTTTGCTGATAAAAGGATTGGTGTGGTACAAACGCGATGGGAACATATCAATCAAAACCATTCTTTGCTGACAGAGATGCAGGCGATGCAACTCAATGTACACTTTACCGTAGAACAAAAAGGTCGCTATCGGGGAGATTATCTGTTGCAGTTTAACGGAACAGCAGGGGTGTGGCGTGTAAAAACCATAGAAGATGCCGGAGGGTGGGAAGCAGATACCCTCACCGAAGATCTGGACCTGAGCTACCGCGCGCAACTCAAAGGCTGGAAAATAAAATATCTGGAAGAAGTAGGCTCTCCGGCAGAGTTGCCACCGGACATCTACGGACTCAAATCCCAACAATTTCGCTGGATGAAAGGAGGCGCTGAAAATGCAAAAAAATTGTTGTCCGGCATCTGGGCGTCATCGCTTTCGATACCGAAAAAAATCCATGCTACGTCTCATTTGATGGCCAGCAGTGTTTTTATCGCAGTGTTGTGTCTGGGTTTGTCGAGTGTGCCGTTGATCTTTCTGAAAGCTTATATTCAGATGCCGTATAACTTTTTACAACTGTTTCTATTGTCATTTGCATCTATTGTTGTACTGTACTTCAGTGCCAACGTCATCTTTCTCCGTAAGGAAAAAAATATAGTATGGCAGCTATTTAAGTTTGTCGTGATATTTCCGGTGTTTATGTCCTTGTCTATGGCGATGGCCTTTCACAACAGTGTAGCGGTATGGCAGGGGTGGATCGGCAAAAAAAGCGCTTTCATCCGGACGCCCAAGTACGGAATCACCCGGCAATCTATACAGACAAATGCTCTGAGTTATTTCAAAAAATCATTCAACGGTATCAACATCGGCGAAACGATGTTGGCCATTTATTTTGTGCTGGCTTTGGTTTTTGGGATACAACAGGGTGTTTATGACTTTTTAATTTTACACGGGATGCTCGCTTTGGGTTATCTGTCACTGATGATGTATGCAGTCAAAGCCCGCTGGTTTCGTTAGTTTTTCTGGTATCACCACGATCCTGGCGGGAATCATCTGGATGGTGACCCTGTACATGTTGTGTTTGGTGCCACAATACGATTTCGGACGAATATTTTTGTTTTTTTCTCTGGCTTTTGTCGCCTATTTTTATATCATCCGGCGCCATCAGGAGCATTGGAAAGTCTGGATGGTGTGGTCTTTGATCGCCAAATTTTCCCTTTTGTTGTTGTTTCCGATGCTTTCCGACGATGTGTACCGGTTTCATTTTGACGGATTGTTGACGAGGGCAGGGGAGAATCCTTACGGGGTGCTTCCGGTGGATTATTTTCAGAATAATGTGTACGGGTTTCCCACTTTTTTGTTGGAAAAGATGAATTCGCCGGGGTACTACACCGTTTATCCGCCGGTAGCACAATATATCTATGCGATGGCAGCGTGGACAAAAGATATTTTATTGTTCAGTTTTTTTGCCAAAATCATTTATCTGGTTTTTGAGATCGTCGGATTGGTGTTTATGATTCGTATACTGAAACTGTGGAACAAATCCCCTTCAACCATCCTTTGGTACGCCCTCAATCCTTTGGTGCTGGTCGAATGTTTTGGCAACCTGCACATAGAAGGCGTGATGGTTTCTTTTTTGGCGGTTTTTTATTATTATTTCCTTACGGGAAAAATGAAAACGGCAGGAATCTTTTTTGTTATGGCAGTAAATGTCAAATTGTTGCCTTTGATTTTATTGCCCTTGTTGGTTTTGTCCATCCGGGGAAAAGAAAGAATACATTTTATTTTATCCATAGCATTAACGGGTTTGATTTTGGTTTTGCCTTTTGTTTTTCGGGAAGGATTTTTCACCTTTTTGCACAGCGTAGATTTGTATTTCCGGAGTTTTGAATTTAACGGCAGTATCTATGCTGTCCTGCGGATATTGGGTTTATGGTTGTCGGGGTACAATCTTATTTTGTATGTCGGGCCCCTGCTCGCTGTGATTACTTTGGGTATGATCCTGCGTTTATCGGTAGTTTTTGCGAGGGATAACAACAGACAACTACAATTGACGACCATGCTTTTGATATGGACGGTGTATTTGTTAATGGCGACTACGGTACATCCCTGGTACGTCATTCCTGTGGTATTTTTGGGCATGCTGACCGGAAATGTTTATTCTTTGGTGTGGTCGTTTGTGGTGGTGATGAGTTATCATTTTTACGGAAGGACGTCTGATACGCTACACACCGTATTGTGGATTGTCCAATACCTGATTTTGTTCTTTTTTATTTGGAAAAGTAAAATTTTGAACTATCTCGGGCGTATGAGTATCCGAAATGTTGGGCAATAAACAGGTAGAAGGCAAACCCAACAGCGATAGGGATAGGAATGGACACGAAGTGAAACGAAGTAAAATGGATAGCCCGACCCGAAGGGGATCGCCCAAAAACCAAAAATAATCCTTCGTTTTCATACTTGGTCCTGCATCTTTTTTGGGTGTTTGAATGTTTTTAGAAGAATGATTTGGTTTATATAATACCTTATGGAGTCTTTTTTAGAAATATTTACCCAACCATGGGCCGTTCGGGCCATTATCGCATCGACCCTGGTCGGATTGACCTGCGGGGTTTTGGGTGTATTTATCGTATTGCGCAACATGTCATTGTTGGGGGATGCGCTGTCGCATTCGGTATTGCCGGGTATTGTGGTGGCTTTTCTTTTTTTCGGATACAATCCGTTGGGATTTTTTTTGGGTGCCATCATCGCCGGGTTGATCAGTACAAGCCTGATCAGCTGGATACAACAAAATGCCAAAACCCGCAATGATGCTGCTATTGGGATCGTATTTACGGTGATGTTTTCGTTGGGGATCATCGGTATCTCCTGGCTCAACAATACAGAAAATGTGCACCTCGACCTCAAGGACTTTTTATTTGGCAATGTACTGGCCGTGACGCCGGCAGACCTGTGGATGTCGGTGATCGTTGCGGTGTATTCGATAACGACGATTGTGGTGTTTTACCGGTACTTTTTTGCCACGACTTTTCAACCGGTGGTGGCGCAGGTCATGGGTATCAGTGTTCAGGCCACCCATTATCTCCTTATGTTTATGCTGAGTTTTGCGGTGGTATCTGCCATGCGGACGGTAGGTGTGATCCTGGTGGTTGCCATGTTGATTACGCCGGCTTCGACGGCATTATTATATTTTCATCAATTGCGCAAAGTATTGTTTTTGTCTGCTGTATTTGGCATGTTTTCGGCCATTTGTGGTTTTGTCATCGCTGTATGGCTGGACAGTAATCCCGGCCCTGTCATGGTGATTGTCGCCGGAATATTGTACGGAATTTCGGTGTTTTTTGCTCCTGAAAAAGGATTGGTGCGCAAGTATTGGAACCGCAAAAAACAATCAGACAAAATCATCCGGGAAGACATCATCAAATGGATGTTGAAACAGGATATTTTGTCGTCAGAAGACATAGAAAAAATGAAAAACGCCCTGGGTATATCTATGAGCACCATCCAGCAAAAACTAAACAACCTGGTGCGGTCGGGCATGGTCGAATCGGAAGGCAGGAAGTATCACCTTACGCTCAAAGGTCATGATGCGGGACAAGAGATCGTCAGGGCGCACCGATTGTGGGAAACCTTTCAGGTCGACAAAATGGGTATGAATCAGGAACAGATACACTCTGAAGCTGACCGTCTAGAACATCAACTCACGCGGGACCTCGTCGATGAGGTTGACGAAAAACTCGGATATCCGACCACCGATCCTCACGGTAGTCCGATTCCTCCAAAAACCAAAACGCCAGCCCGGTCATTGATATCGCTCAATCCAAAACAAAAGGGCAGGATAGCCAAGGAGCAGCTCAACCATGACATCGAAGGTGAACTATGGGAACTGGGCATCATGGCGGAAACCATTTTTTCTATTGTTCAGATTCAAAAAGACCAGGTTATCATCAGGGTGCAAAATAAAGACATTGGGATTCCGGCTTATTTGGCTAAACAAATTAATATTTATTAGTAGCTGTTTAATGTTTAGAGTTTAATGTTTAGAGTTTATGGTTTATAGTTAACTGTTTATTGTTAAAAGTTTAAGGTTTAGAGACTCATTAACCCTAAACTGCTCCCAATACCTAAAACCTTGTACCTACATCCTTTTGTTATTTTCTCAACCAACCGGTGATGCTCATTCTGGGCATCATGGTTTCCAAAACTTCATGTTCCAGTTCGTCGCTTTTGAAAAATACACTTTTTCCGGCTGTCGGGCTGATTTTTTGTGCTGTCCCGTCTTCATGGTATATATTCAACTCACCGCCGTCACCTTCTTTCCATTCTGTATTCAGGTAGGTAATCATTGAAAACAAACGGCTGTCATCATTTCTGAAACGATCCAGATGCCTTTTATAAAAACATCCTTTTTCATATAAAGCATAATGAAATTCATAATGGGTGATTCCGGCATAACAGGTTTCATTGAGGTATCTGACAAATTCGTCCATCAGATCAAAAAAAGCATCTTCATGTTGGTTATTGTGGTTTCTGTCCAACCAATAAATTTTATCACTTCTTACTGTAGTATCTTTGAGGATGATGTCTTCGTTTCCTGTGCCGGCATTGATCAGCTCCCGGTTGTTATGTAAGTTATTCAGATTGTTTTTCAGTTGTGCTGAAAGATATTTACTTAAAAACATGTCCGATATTCCCACTTTATCTGCCAGATACGTTTCTATCAAAGTTTCAAATATCTCTTTCAAAATGTTTTTTTTAACACAAAATGTGGCAGATTGCCTAATAAGCAACAAGGTACTATTAATAATCACGGTTGTATCATTCAAAGTAGTTTATTTCTAAATCTGACTTTTTATCTTTTGTTTTCTGCATAATCAAACATTACAAAAGCGGT
The DNA here is from genome assembly GCA_022842725.1 of Saprospiraceae bacterium. Classification (GTDB taxonomy): domain Bacteria; phylum Bacteroidota; class Bacteroidia; order Chitinophagales; family Saprospiraceae; genus OLB9. The sequence continues at coordinate 3,710 of JALHOZ010000038.1, read as the reverse complement.
TCTTTTCATTTGTTTTTATGACCAAAACATCGGATTATTTGTGATTTAGGGGCCTATTCGACATTTTTTAGTGGTGGAACCTTTTCAATCTCAACCTCAATCTAAACCTCATGTAAGATGTCAGGGCTACGCCCCTCAGATTGGTGTTATTGATTATTCTATTAAGATGCCAGGGCTACGCCCCTTTTAAAAGATACTATTTGATTCCGAAAACTTTCGGAATGGTAAGTTGGGTTGAAGTGGCACAAAAGGGATGTCAAAATCAAGTTGTCACCAGAAACCCCCTAAACATTAAACGTTAAACAATTAAACAACAAAATTAGACCCTAAACAATTCCTGCGATCCTGTTCATTATTAATGACATCATTACCATCGACGATACTACGATTGATTGGGGGTCGATGTTCAGATGATCCTTCCCCATAAATACACTTTTTAGCTGTTAATAAAGGAATTGTCTGAAATTTTTTGTAACTTTGTTTTTATTAAGATACGGAGTTTCAGAGCCATATTTTAGATCTGATTTCTGATTATTTGTTTTTTAAACCGAGGAACATGGAACAAAACAATAGTAACCATTCACACCCTCAGATTCTGTATGTTTTGATGTACGTAGTACTCATTCCTTTGATTCTGTATATGGGCAAAACATTGTTTATTCCACTGAGTTTTGCCATCCTCATCAGTTTTCTCTTATACCCGGTTTGTTTTTGGCTCGAAAGCAAAAAAATACCCAGGACCATGGCCATCATCCTTCCGGTTGTTTTGGTTTTTATGATCAGTATAGGATTGGCTTATTTGCTTTTTGTCCAACTGGCTGAATTGTCATACCAATGGTCTGAGATCCAACTCAAACTGACCGAAGCATTAGATAATATCAGTGTGTTGATTGCAGAAAATCTGGGACTGAGTCCTGACAGACAAAAGGAAATAATCAACAATATGGCCAACAATGCGGGGAACAGAATATTATCGCTGGTGGGGGATACGGTTTCCGGTTTTACGGATGGATTTGTTTTTTTAATCATGACGCCTATTTTTGCTTTTTTGATTTTATTGTACCGGCATAAACTGGTCAAGACGTTGTATCTTTTGTTTCCGAAACAAAACCGGGCCACCATTTATGAAGTCCTGAAAGAAACGATTCTTACCTATTACAATTTTGCGAAAGGTATGTTGCTCGTTTATTTGTTGGTGGGTATTCTCAATAGTGTCGGGCTTTTGTTGATCGGTGTGCCACATGCCTTTTTGTTTGGTTTTACAGCGGCGGTTTTGACTTTTATACCTTATGTCGGCATCATGATCGGTGCATTGCTGCCCGTGATCGTGGTATGGGTGACTCATAATGCAATATGGTATCCTGTAGCAGTCATTATCATGTTTGGGTTTGTCCAGATTTTGGAAGCCTAACTTATATTTCCACTGGCTGTAGGAAAACGATTAAAAATCAATACCCTGATTGTTTTTATCATGATTGTGGCAGGAGGTATTTTGTGGGGAGCTGCCGGAATGATCCTGTTTGTCCCGATGGTCAGTATCATAAAGCTGATTGCAGATAAAACGCCAAAACTAAATTATTTGTCTGAATTATTGGGAGACTGATCCCTTTGAAATAAACCAAAAAAATGTTATACTATAACGAATCTATCCCAAACATTCTTCAAAATCTAAAAACCGAAAATACCGGCCTTTCTGCCGAAGAAGCACAAAAAAGACTGCTTGAAGTTGGGCAAAACGAATTGACGGAAACTAAAAAACATCCTGCCTGGCTGCTTTTTTTACTACAGTTTAAGGACTTTATGATCATCATTCTCATCCTTGCAGCCATCCTTTCAGGTATAATGGGTGACAAAACGGATATGATTATCATCCTGGTCATAGTAATGCTCAATTCTATAGTTGGATTTGTTCAGGAATACCGTGCTGAAAAAACCATGGAAGCCCTTAAAAAAATCAACATCACCAATAGTCAGGTGCTTCGCAATGGAAAACCCGAAATCATCCCTGCAACAGGGCTGGTGCCGGGAGATGTCGTCATCCTCGAAGCCGGAAATGTAGTCCCTGCAGACATGCGTCTTCTGGAAACCTTTGGTTTACGTTTGGACGAATCCTCCCTTACCGGCGAATCCTTTCCGGTGGACAAAACAAATGATGTGTTGCTCGAAGATGATGTATCCCTGGGTGATCGCCTCAATATCGTTTTTAAGGGTACGTTGGTTTCTCACGGTAGGGCAAAAGGAGTTGTTTTTGCCACCGGAATGAAAACAGAATTGGGAAAAATTGCCAACCTGCTCCAGGAAAAAGAAATCATAACGCCTCTGCAAATCCGTATGCAACATTTTGGCAAAAACCTTACGTACATCATTTTGCTCATATGTGTCATTTTGTTTGTTTCCGGTATATTGCGTGGCGAAGAACCTATGCAACTTTTATTATTGTCCATCAGTCTGGCCGTTGCAGCCATTCCGGAAGCCTTGCCAGCCCTGATCACCATAGCCTTATCCGGCGGAGCCTACCGATTGGCCAAAAAAAAGGCTTTGGTCCTCAAATTGCCCGCTGTTGAGACCCTGGGTTCTGTGAGTTTTATATGCAGTGACAAAACAGGAACCCTTACCCGGAATAAAATGAAAGTTGATGCTGTCAAAAATTGTAATAAAGATGAAGACACAAAACACTTTGACAGATTACTGGATCTGTGTATTGCCCTGAATCATGACGTAAAATTTAATGAAGCCGGACTTCCTTTTGGCGAGTCAACAGAACTCGCTATGGTGCAATATATTCTTGATAAAGACAAATATGACGGCTATATCGCTCTGACAAAAAATCACAAAAGAGTAGCCGAATTGCCCTTTGATTCTGACAGAAAATGTATGACCACAGTTCATCATTATGAAGGTCAATACCTGATTATTACCAAAGGTGCCAGTGAAGTCATCCGTGAAGCTTTATTACATAATGATGATAAAGATGTTTTGAATCGCTTGTCGGAAGAATGGGCTTCAAAAGGCAAAAGAGTATTGGCGTATGCCTTTCAGATTGTCAAAAACCTTCCTGAACCCTTTGTTTATAAATCGGTAGAAAAAGACCTTCAATTGGTCGGTATTGTGGGTTTGACAGATCCTCCCCGAAAAGACGTGGCATTAGCTATTGCCGAATGCAGAAGTGCGGGCATCAGACCTGTGATGATCACCGGCGACCATCCGTCGACAGCCAAAGCTATTGCAAGTCAAATAGGCATTTTGAAAGAAGAAGATTTGGTTTTGACCGGCTCAGAACTCAAACATCTGGATGAAGAAACATTCAGCGGGATGGTAGAAAACGTTTCTGTGTATGCCCGGGTCGCTCCCGATCAAAAACTGCGGATTATCCGGTCTTTACAAAACAAAGGTCATTTTGTTGCTATGACAGGTGACGGGATCAATGACGCTCCTTCCCTCAAAGCTGCCAATATCGGGGTCGCCATGGGTATTTCCGGTACTGATGTCAGTAAAGAAGCTGCAGATATGGTATTATTAGACGATCATTTTGCGACGATTATAAAAGCGGTCAAAGAAGGAAGGCGCATTTTTGACAATATCAGAAAGTTTATCAAATATATCATGACCTGCAATGGTGCTGAGATATGGGTCATCTTTCTCGCTCCGCTTTTGGGTATGCCACTTCCCCTGCTGCCGATACACATTCTGTGGATCAATCTGGTGACTGA
>JALHOZ010000037.1 GCA_022842725.1 Saprospiraceae bacterium | reverse complement strand
ACAAATTATTCATTTTATATGGGAGCCACAAATGAAAATCTGGAAGAGGTACTAAGGACTGATCCAAAATCAGTTTGCGGTATAAAAATATTTATGGGCTCTTCAACCGGCAACATGTTGGTTGACAACAATGCCACCCTTGAAAAAATTTTCAGCCAGTCTCCCATGTTGATTGCAACTCATTGTGAAGATGAATTGACCGTCAAAAACAATCTTGACAAAGCAAAAACTAAATTTGGCAGTGATCTCAAAGCAGAACATCATCCTTTTATCCGCAATGAAGAAGCTTGTTATCTCTCAAGTTCAAAAGCAGTAGCTCTGGCAAAAAAATACAACACAAGACTCCACGTTTTACATATTTCGACAAAAGACGAGGTTTCTCTATTTGAAAACACAACGCCTTTGCATGAAAAAAGAATAACTTCAGAAGTATGTGTTCACCATCTTCATTTCAATTCCGGTGATTACGCCACAAAAGGAAATCTGATCAAATGTAATCCCGCCATTAAAAATGTTAACCACCAGGAAGCACTTTGGCAGGCATTACTGGATGACACTTTTGATGTAATTGCAACCGATCACGCACCTCATACTTTTGAAGAAAAGTCGCAACCTTATCTATCTGCACCGTCTGGGTTGCCTTTGATTCAACACACCTTAAACATTATGCTCAATTATTTTCATCAGGGAAAAATCTCTTTGGAAAAAATTGTTGAAAAAATGGCTCATAACCCTGCTATTATATTTAATATTGCTGAAAGAGGATTTTTGGACGAAGGAAAATTTGCCGATTTGATTCTTTTGGATCTTAATAAAAAATGGACAATCGACAAAAGTAATATTGCTTATAAATGCGGATGGTCGCCTCTCGAGGGATTGGAATGTATTGGAAATATTGAGTCTACCTTTGTCAATGGCGAACAGGTATACCGCATCGGACAAGAACCCGTCCAGGGAAAAGGGTTGAGATTGCGATTTATTTCAAAATAAACCCATATCCCGGTATTTAAATAATTTATTAATACAATTTTCGTACTTTTGCTTTTATGAAGGATTTGGTAATAATTTTAGATTTTGGTTCCCAATATACACAATTGATTGCCAGAAGACTCCGGGAGTTGCAGGTTTATTGTGAAATACTCCCTTACAATAAATTTGATATCACAGACAAACACGTCAAAGCCGTCATCTTATCGGGTAGCCCATTTTCAGTACTCGATGAAAATGCTCTGGATCTTGATCTTTCTTCTATTATCAATCATTATCCTGTATTAGGAATTTGTTATGGTGCTCAATTGATAGCGCATAAATATGGCGGCCAGGTCCTGCGCTCTGAAAAAAGAGAATACGGAAAGGCAATGATTCAGAATAATAACGACGATGCCTTGTTCAAAAGTCTGCCTGCCGAAAGTCAGGTATGGATGTCGCACGGTGACTCGGTTGAACAACTTTCAGAACAATTCGAAATAATAGCTTCAACAAAAGATATTCCCGTCGCTGCTTACAAATCAACCCGGGATGCTTTCAAATATCCGGTGTATTGCCTTCAGTTTCATCCTGAAGTAACACATAGTGTCCACGGAACGGACTTACTTTCAAACTTTGTCTTTCAGGTAGCTGGTTGTAGTGCTGAATGGACTCCCGAATCCATCATCGAAGAATCTGTACGGCAGATAAAGGAAAAAGTTCAGGATGGAGAAGTCCTTATGGGCCTTTCAGGAGGAGTAGACTCCAGTGTCGCTGCTATGCTGATCCATAAAGCGATTGGTACCAGACTGCATTGCGTTTTTGTAGACAACGGGCTGTTGCGCAAAAATGAATTTGAAGAAGTCCTTAGGTCTTACGAAGGCCTTGGGTTAAATATTAGGGGCGTTAAAGCCAGAGATCAGTTTTTGCAGGCCCTTGAAAATGTTTCCGATCCCGAAAAAAAACGAAAAATTATTGGAAAACTATTTATAGAAATATTTCAGGCTGAAGCTAAAAACATTCCAAACGTACAATATTTGGGTCAGGGTACAATCTATCCGGATGTAATTGAATCTGTCTCTGTACACGGCCCTTCCGTTACCATTAAGTCTCATCATAATGTTGGCGGACTTCCTGATATATTACATCTTTCATTGGTTGAACCTCTTCGTATGATGTTCAAAGATGAAGTGCGCCGGGTTGGTGAAGCCCTTGCATTGCCTGATGTGCTGATTCACAGGCACCCTTTTCCGGGACCTGGATTGGGGATCCGGATTTTGGGTAGCATTACAGAGCAAAAAGTCAGGCTTTGCCAGGACGCTGATGCTATTTTCATAAAACACCTTAAAGACAGTGGTTGGTATCATCAGGTATGGCAGGCCGGAGCAATCCTTCTTCCTGTACAGAGTGTTGGTGTCATGGGAGATGAAAGGACTTATGATTTTACCATAGCCTTGCGTTGTGTCAATTCTATAGATGGTATGACTGCAGAATGGAGTCATCTTCCTTATGATCTCCTGGCAAAAATCTCCAGTGATATTATTAATCAGGTTAAAGGTATAAACAGAGTCGTGTATGATATCAGTACAAAACCACCTGCCACCATTGAATGGGAATAGAATGAATTTTATATATGTATGCATCACCATATTTTTTATAGCTTGCAGTCCGAAAACGATTCCTGCTAATAAACCTTTACCCTCTCCACAAATAGGAAAAACCATACAGGATACCCTGAAAGAATACGCAGTATTACCTGTTGATACTATAATTTGGAACGACATCTCCGGTTCGGTAAAGCCGATAACTGTACCTGAAGTCAAAGAAATAATAAAACCTAAAATAGTAGGAAAATCAGGAAAAACGGAATGGAAAGAAACTTATCATTTGAAATTGTTTATTCCACTCAATAGCGATCACTATCAGGTTTCTAACCTGGTAAACAACAGATTTGTTCAATATTATGCAGGCATTCTCCTTGCTTTGGAAGATCTTGAAACTGAAGGAGCAAACATAAATCTGGAGGTTGTGGATACTGAAATGAGCACTTTTCAGGCTTCCCAAGCCATAAATGATATCACTCCGGGTTCTGTCGATGTGATTATAGGTCCTTTTGAGAGAGAGGACCTGAAAACTATGGCAACGGGAGCTTTAGAAAAAAAAATAACCCTGATATCACCCTGGCAAACAAGTACAAAAATAGCTTCTCAAAACGAATATTACATCCAGTTAAAACCAAATCTCAAAGATCATTTCAAAAAAATAGTGGAACATGTTGTATCAAACCACTCGTATGACAACATTGCCGTAATCACCCATCAAAATCAGGATGGTAATGCATGGTTTAGCTTTATGAATGATGTCGCCAAAAATTTGATGGGGTCGCAATATTCTTTAAAACACATAGCGGTCTCAAAAGATAGCCTTATTTCACCTAACACTGCTTTTGTTAATCTCTTTAACAACAATCCGCCACAGGTGGTTATTCTGCCCTATTATTCTTTTAATGATGAAGACAAGTTATATTCTGTGGTCCGACGGTTGAGTGCAGACAAAGGCACAAATCAACTGATTGTTTATGGCATGCCCCTGTTATTGGATTCAGACCGTATTGACTTCGAATATTATTCTTCCATGCAGATGAGAATAGCCATTTCCGATTTTATTGACGAAAATGATTACAAAGTCAAAGAATTTAAGTTGCGTTTTTTCAATTTGTTTGGTGAAATTCCTACTCCCGATGCACTAAAAGGATACGATATGATGATGTTTACCGGAAGGAATCTTGTTCAGCATGGTAATTTTTTCCAAAGTGCCGTTACCGGAGAATTACAAACATACACTCAATCAGAATTTGAACTGCAAAAAACGTATCAGGACGATAATGAAAATATTGGTACTGATGCTTTTGATTACTACGAAAATAAAAGGATAGCCATCATTCAATTCAGAAATAATGGCTTTGAACGAATCGATTAATTATGGTTGACCGGTTTCTTACTGAAGAAAGAAAAATCAAATTACAGCATGCCGTTGCCAACAGCCAGCTGAATGCTGCTATAGTTCTGGAAAACGTCCACGATCCACATAACATCGGGGCTGTACTCAGATCATGTGATTCCGTTGGGATTAGAGATGTGTTTGTTTTATACAATGAAGATAGTGAAAACGCCCGAAAACTTTCAGTTGGTCTGAATAGTTCTTCCGGAGCCCTGAAATGGGTCAATGTTCACTTTTATGACGACACCGATTCATGTATGTCGGAAGTACGAAACAGATATAAACTTATTGCCGGAACGCATTTATCAGAAGAATCCGTTTCATTGTACGAAATGGACCTGACCAGCTCTGTAGCTTTTGTGTTCGGAAACGAAAGAGACGGTATTTCAAACAACCTGAAACCTTATCTTGATACAAATTTTATCATTCCGCAATTTGGAATGGTTCAAAGTCTTAACATTTCGGTGGCATGTGCTGTGACTGTTTTTGAAATGGCCAGACAAAGGTTACAATCCGGTATGTATGACCCGGAGTTCAATCCTGAAAACAGCAATCATAAAAACTTATACGAAGGTTTAATAGAAAATCATTATAACAGTTTAAAGAGTAAAACAAGGGTTTAGTAGATTTTTTTTGTGGTTTTATATGATGAATTTTTCTTTCTGGCTCCAAATGATTAATTTTGTCAAAATTTAATACATGAGTATTGACCTCAAAGATATATTTGCCATAGAAGGATCATTTAATGAAAAAGTATATCAAAAGTTATTGGAAGCTATCAAGTCCAAAGCAACTTCTGATATGGATTACATCAAGTTTAAAAAATCCTACAGTAGTTTATGTGCTCTGGGAATGGATGAATTCACAGCAGCAAAAAGTGCTTTTGTGACTGCTGAAACCATGGGATTTAGTAAAGAAAAACTGGTACAAAGTGTAAACTATTACCAACAGGTATTAAAAAAGGAAAAAGAAGCATTTGCCCTGGCTCTAAAAAATCAAATCACAAACCATGTAGAGTCAAAACAGCTTGAGGTAGACAGACTCCAACAAAAAAAATTAGAAAACATCACTAAAATTGAAAAATTAAAGGAAGAACTATTGTTAATAGAATCAAAACTAAAAGATATGGACAATGATATTGAATCCACAAGTCATAAAATTGAAGATACGCGCCAACAATTTGTTCATACCTATTCTTTGTTGGAAAAAGAATTGGATAATGACTTAGAATTATTCAACAGAATTGTCTGAAAAATCACATTTATTTTTACATTTGTCATTAATAAGCATTTTTTAAAATTTATAAATACAATCACATGTCTTCATACCCTGATTCAGGATATACTCCTAAAACTTTCTGGCAAAAGCCCGAAGGAAAAACCGGTGCATTTTTTCTGATCGCTCTTTTGGGAGGTCTTGCTTTTGTACTTTTTAAATTCAGCGCTCAGATATTATTGATGTTGCAAAATACCCTTGGCATAGTTGCTTTGCTAGGTATATTGGGTGTTATCATTTATATGGTTTTGGACCCTAAGTGGCGTACTCTTGTATCTTATTTCTACAAAAGCGTTATGCGTTGGATTACCGGCATTTTTGTGACCATTGATCCTATTGGTATCCTTAAAAATTATATCAGCGACCTGGAAAGTAATCTTCGCAAAATGGGAGGACAACTCGATAATCTCAAAGGCCAAATGAGAAAACTTGTCACCATTGTCGAAGAGAACAATAAGGAAATTAACACCAATATTATCATTGCCAAAAAGGCCAAAGAACAAAATAATGAAAGCGCCATGCTTTTGGCAAGCAGAAAAGCAGCACGCCTTCAGGAATCAAACGAAAAATATACAGCCCTTCATTCAAAAATGTCCGTATTGTACAGAATCTTAAGTAAAATGTACAGCAATTCAGAAATACTGATTGAAGATACCAAAGATCAGGTAAAAGTAAAAGAACAGGAAAGAAAAGCCATTCGTGCAAGCCATTCTGCCATGCGGTCAGCCATGAGCATTATCAAAGGTGACGCTGATAAAAGAGCTTTGTTTGATCAGGCAATGGAACACATTGCTGATGACGTTGCTAATAAAGTGGGAGAGATGGAAAGATTTATGGAAATCTCTTCAGATTTTATGAGTTCAATCGATTTACAAAACGGCGTATTTGAAGAACAAGGTTTACAGATGCTTGAAGAATACGAAAAAAAATCAACCCTTTTATTGCTTGGTGGATCTGAAAAGACTGACGATATACTCGAGCTTAAAACACCGCAAATGCAGATAAAAGGAAAAAGTAGTGAATATGACGGCCTGTTTAACGGGTAAATAATAGTTAAAAGCTGTATCAAAAAAGGAACTTTTTCAATGGCGAAAAAGTTCCTTTTTTATTAACAAATATTCAAAATTTCTGAATGTTTTAGACACTAAGATTTCTGATAAACTTGCTATTTTTATTCAATAAAATGTACTTTCAGGAGATTTTGATTTGATGTGCCGTCGAGATAATTTAATTTAATACGGTCTTGTGTGATGCCTTCAATTTTCATGTAAGATTTTATAGCGTTGACCCTGTTTTTATATATATTGGTAAACACATAATCATTGAAAATAGAAATGATGACCCCTTTGGAAGGATATTTTTTTAATTCGGCGATGATATCATCCAACATGAGTGCAGCCTCATCATCCAAAACTGCAAATCCTTCTCTGAACGGAATGTTATAAAAAACAGAGGAAACTACATAAGCTCCGGCATTAGATGGTTGCAGTTCCTTAACATCTGTATTTTCGGCTACTGGTTGTTTCCGGGTTTCTGTTCCTATACCCTCATATCCATCCATATAGCCAGGTAAGGTATTCAGAATCTGAATTACTTCAGCACTATCGGTCACACGGGCATTTACAGGAACAGTGTTATATAACAAATGTATATCACGTTCATTTTGGGCTACTAAAGCACCGGAAAAAAGGACACATAACATGCCACTAAAAAATGTACTGGAAATGTTGTTTTGCATGGGACAAAATTGATATGTTAACAAATGTTAATCAACCAAACCCCTTCCTTCCTTTTTTAAACTACCGTTGGATTTAAGATCTTCAAGGAGCTTGTCGAGAACCCCGTTTATAAACTCCTTGCTTTTAGATGTACTGTAATCCTTGGCAACATCCACAAATTCATTCAGTGTGACTTTTGGGGGAATTGTAGTGCAATATAAAAATTCTGCAACTGCCATTTTTAATATAATCATATCAATCACGGCCACACGTTCTGAATCCCAATTCTTTAATACGGGTTTGATTATATCCAGTAACGCAAAATCCTCGCCAAAAGTTCCCAAAAGTAGAAATTCTCCGTAATCTTTTGTTGCTTCTCTTTCGGGATAGTATTCTTCGAAGAAATTTTCTTCTGCATCCGGCAGTTGTTTCAATATTTTTTTGATGGCTCCTATGACTAAAGATTTGTCTGATTCCCAATTCGCAAAATGATCTTCAACAATTTCATTAAAAAGCTCATTACTTCTGCAGAAACGATAGAATTCTAATAGCAGCTCTACCAACTCTTCGTGAGTTAACTCCTTACCAATGAGCGATATATAAGCATCTTGTTTGGAAAATTCAGTGTAAATCGTACGGAAATGATCTTTATCCGCTTTTTGTTGAAAACCGGACTTTTCGAAGACTTTATGCAATTTACTGTTTTTTGCTAAAAACGATATGATCTCATTGGTCCAGAGAAATGGTGTGAAAATTTTATCCTGTTCTGTTGGTAAATGTTTGCTTTTCCTTTTTTCAAAATCTTCAGCAGAAACTTTACAAATATTTTCAATCAGATACAAATTAAATAATAATATCTGATAGGTTTCTTCAATTCTCTTCCAATATTCTTTAACCAACTGGTCTTTGGTCATTTCTTCATCCCTGTTTATAGAATAAAGAAGTTGCATAACCTTGATCCGAACACTCCTTCTGCTTAACATATCTTTATTAACTTGATAATAAGAGTTTTACTAAATGATTCACAAAGAAAAGAATTATTTTTAAAATATACATTAAATGTATTAATAATATTTAGACAAACATTTTTTTAAGAAATTTTAGTCAGAAAAATTTATGCAAAACAACCCTAACACTCAGCAGCCTACCAAAATACAAATAAAAAAAAAGCCTTCCCGAAAGGAAGGCTTTATGTCGGGACAGTAGGATTCGAACCTACGACCCCTTGGTCCCAAACCAAGTGCGCTAACCGGGCTGCGCTATGTCCCGAATATCTTATCGATGAAGATGAGTGGAAACGCGGTGGAGGGGGGATTCGAACCCCCGGTACCGTTTCCAGTACGACAGTTTAGCAAACTGTTGGTTTAAGCCACTCACCCACCCCACCGTGGATTTCTTTTATTAATTTCAGCTTTTCTGTAAAAGCGACGCAAAGATATAACTAAATTTGAAATCACAAATAATGTACATGATTTTTTATTTTTTTTTCTAAAATAATCTCCTACTGTTGTGCAAAATGATCTGATCAGTATGAGTAGACAAGCCGGTCTTTTTACATTAAGTAAATAATAACAGTATCCTGGCTTTATGAATAAATTAAATTTATACATTATACTTATATAACTATAATACAGTATATTATATAAATATATAATCAATATATTACAAGAAATTTTGATTTTTTTAAAAAATTGGTACAGCATTTGTATTACACAGTGTATTGGTAATAGGCTTTTTATAAATACCAAATAATTATAATATAATATTTTATACCATAAATTCAAAGATATGTTAAGATTCGTTTTAATTTCTTTAACCATAGTCGGTCAGTTGATCAGCCTCAATGCAAAAGAAAGTCCGTTTATGACAAACACTATGGACATCAGAGAGGCTAAAGAAAAAGCAAGTCAGGAAGGAAAACTCATTTTTCTGGATTTTCATGCTAAATGGTGCAGTCCGTGCACCTGGATGGATCAAACCACTTTTGCGGATGAACAGATTATAAACATCCTGCAACAGGAATATGTAGCCTTAAAGATTGATATTGATCAAAAAGAAGGATATGAAATCAAAAATCAATTTGATGTAAAATATCTTCCAACTTTACTCATATTCAACTCTGAAGGCATTATGATCGAAAGGATTGAAAAAACAGTTACGCCGCGGATCTTAAAAGAAATTTTGCTAAGACACAATGAACCTGTCAATAAAAAAGTCATACCGCACTCTGCAAACACGGCACCTACTATGTTGGTTCCTGTTGCCTCAAAACCGGCAGAGATGAAATTAAGTGCGGAGGAAGAAGCTGACTTCCAAAAAGAAACCAAAAACCAAAAAATTTATAAGCTGCAGGTAGGTGTTTTTGAAAAATATGAATCCGCAGAGTTTTTTATTCAAAAACTCAATCAATTGTATACCGAACCTGTCACTGTTAAAAATGACTTTATCAATCAAAAAATCGTTTTCAGGGTTTTTATAGGTCAGTTCGAACAAATAGATGAAGCTCAAAAGTTTAAAGAAATTTTGAAAACTGAAAATCAAATGGACGCCATCATCCTGTAAATACTTACTTTTCTTAATATAAGTAGATTTTTATGAGAACAACCTTAATCAAAAATATCAAAAGTATTTACGGGGTAACAACCAATGCAGATAATTCCTTCAAAAAAGGTGATCAAATGAAAAATGTAGGTATCATTCACGATGCCTACATTCTTTTTGATACCAAAATACTGGAATTTGGTCAGATGACAGACTGCCCTGAACGGGCTGATTTGGTTTTGGATGCACAAAACACAATCCTTATGCCTACCTGGTGTGACAGCCATAGTCATATCGTTTTTGCAGGAAGCAGAGAAAATGAATTTGTACTCCGACTTCAGGGAAAAACATATGAAGAAATAGCCAGGGCAGGAGGAGGAATCCTGAATTCAGCAGAAAAACTTCAAAAAGCCGATCCTGACGATTTATATCGGGATGCTTACTCTAGGTTGAAAGAAGTAATCTCACTCGGCACAGGTGCTATAGAAATCAAAAGTGGTTACGGTTTGACATTTGAGAGTGAAATCAATATGTTGACTGTGATTCGTAGGTTAAAAGAAACAACTGACGCCGAAATAAAAGCAACTTTTTTGGGAGCTCATGCTATTCCAACCCAATATAAGTCAGACAGAAAAGCGTATATCCGAATCATAACAGAAAAAATGTTGCCTTATATTGCCGAAAATCAATTGGCAGATTATTGTGATGTTTTTTGCGACGAGGGTTTCTACACCGTAGATGAGACCGATCATATTTTGGAAAAAGCGGCATCTTTGGGACTCAAAGCCAAAATCCACGCAAATGAACTGGCAAATTCAGGTGGCGTTCAGGTAGGTGTAAAACATCATGCCGTATCGGTAGACCATCTGGAAAGAATCGGACAGGAAGAAATTGAATGCCTCAAAAATTCTGACACCATTCCAACCGCATTACCCAACGTTTCATTTTTTTTAGACATTCCTTATGCACCATGCCGGCAGATGATTGATTCCGGATTGGGCATTGCACTGGCTACAGACTATAATCCCGGCTCAAGCCCTTCAGGAAATATGACACTGATGATGTCTATCGCGTGCCATAAAATGAAATTATCTCCTGAGGAGGTTTTTAACGCGACAACCATCAACGGAGCTTACGCCATGGAGATTCAAAACAGTCATGGCAGCATTACTGTAGGAAAGTCAGCAAACTTTTTCCTTACGGATCAAATTCCTAATCTGGCCTATATGTTTTATCACTTCGGAACCAATCACGTTCAACGCGTATGGTTGAATGGCCGACTACAAAATGAATAAAACCTATGGTAAAAATAGGTTGTCAGTAAGAACTTTATAATATAATATATCGTCCTATCTTTATAATTCTGCAAAAAAACTTTTTACATGAATAGCTTCTGAAGGTTTCATTTTACCTGCCAGGATGAGCCTTATTTCCCTTCTTCGTATGGCACTTTCGTACAACTTTTTTTCTTCATTGGTGATAGGTAATAATGTAGGGACTTTTTGAGGAACTCTTGTTTCTTTATCCAAAGCAACAAAAGAAAAATACGCATGATTGGATTGCCTTGGATTGGTTCCCGGCATATCTGCAGCTGAAACTTCTACAAATACTTCGACTGATGTATTAAAAGCTCTGGTAATCGTAGCTGTCAAAGTAATAACATCTCCCAATTTAATCGGTTCGTGAAATGATATATGGTCAACAGACGCAGTTACCACGTGGCACTCACAATGTCTGGATGCGCATATAGCACTGACGATATCCATCCAGCGCATGAGATAACCTCCCATTAAATCCCCTAAAGGGTTGGTATCATTTGGCATAATCAACTCAGTCATTACTGTTCGTGATTCGGCTACTAATTTTTCTTTTTTCATATATATTTGGTCATTATATGTGATTCAGGAAGTCTGTCAAATATATTCCAACCCGAAAATTTTTGCAAAATTACGCTTTAAAACTTCTTCCACAAGGCGGATGTCAACTTTTTGACCTGTTTCTTTTTCCATAGATGTTACCGTGAGTTCATCTTCTTTGATTCCGCAAGGTATGATATGATTAAAATAAGTCAGGTCAGTATTTACGTTCAGCGCAAACCCGTGAAGGGTAACCCATCTGGAAAGATGAACTCCGATTGCGCAAATTTTGCGGGCATCCTTTTTGTTCTGATCATCACCCACCCAAACACCGGTGTATTTTGGCAACCTGAATCCCCGGATGCCCCACTCAGCTATGGATAAGATAATGATTTCCTCCAATTCCCGGACATAACGGTGTACGTCGGTATAAAACATCTCTAAATCAAAAATCGGATAACCGGTGAGTTGGCCCGGTCCGTGATAGGTAATGTCCCCTCCCCGATTGATTTTGTAATATTCAATATCCCTTGACGCTAATTCATTTTCGCCAAGAAGCAAATGTTCTTCTTTACCGCTTTTGCCGATGGTGATGACGGGATTATGTTCACAAAACAACATATGGTGGATAGTCGCACCCGGAATTTCATCAGAAGAATGGTTTTTTCTTTTTGATAAAATGAGAGATTGGTGCAACTCAGATTGATATTCCCATATTTCTTTATATGATTTGCCTGTCAACCATTCGTAGGCAACTTTTTGTTTCAATACCTGAATATTTTGTTAAAAAAAATATATTGTAAAATTGTTAATACGTTAATAATGTGTCTTTTATAATAAAATTTACACTATCTTTGTATCTAAAATAATTTAAAATGTTTTTCAGATTGTTTATTGTAACATTTTTAAGCTTAATAAGTTGCTCTTTTTTGCTAAGTCAATTGCCTGTGATTCCGAACTTCAGTTTTACAGACATTGACGGAGTACAACATCAATTATATGAAAACCATCTGAATCAGGGAAAAACAGTGGTCATCAAATTCTTTTTTGTCAACTGTCCTCCATGCAGAGCCAATGCACCTTCATTTCAGGCTAAAAACATAGAATGGGGTAATAATCAAAACGACACCCGTTTTATGGAATTATCCATTTTATCTAATGATGATAATAATAAAGTCCGGGGCTATAAAAACACGTTTGGTATGACCGTGATTTCTGCGGGTTCTGACGGCAATTCACATTTAATAGCTGATATGTTTAAAACAGGACAGTTTGGCTCCTGGTTTGGTACACCTTCTTTTGCTGTCATAGGACCTGATAAAAAAGTAAATTATCCTGTGTTTTTTTCGGAATTGGATGCTGCTATTGCTGCTACAGGTGCCGAAAAACCCGGCAATAATGCGCCGGATCCTACCACTGTTCAACTTTCTATTCAGAACAATAACCTGAATCTTCCTGATGGAACGGTGCGTTACTTTTTAAAATCTGATAATGCCGCCGGTCCCAAATATGAAATTGTAAAAAACAGTCAGGGACAATATCTTTTTACCTATCCAAGCCAACAATTCCCGTCTTTGCCAAATCCTGTTGTGGTTATGGAAACTAATGCACAGGCATATCATGCCAGTGTCAATTCATTAGATCTCCTGACTATTCAAAAACATATTTTGGGATTGCAACCACTAATCACCAATAATCAAAAAGTTGCAGCAGATGTAAATGGGGATACAAAAATTAATTCCCTTGATTTGGTCACTGTCCGAAAAGTTATCTTAGGTTTGGATAGTCAATTCCCCAACGGTGTAAAAAGTTTTATCACCATACCCTCAAAACTGAATATCACTGAAAATCCGGGTCAAACTGTCAGTCTATCCATGCAATTGATCAAAATGGGAAATGTTATGTAATGCTTCTTAAAAAGCCTTGAAGTATGTCGATGCTTAGGAGAAACTCCAAGTGTCTGTTTCTATGTGATTGAAGCAGACTTTTACTACTTCACACCAAAGATATGAAAACAACTTTGTATTAAAAAACTATTCTAAAGTATTCAAATCAAGCCTTTTACCCAAAATCCTGACAACAAAGTACAATATTAAAGTGCCGATACCAAATAAAGACAGATTAAAAAACAATCCGCCGTTGACCAGGGCAGCGATAAAACTTAAAAACACAGAAGTAAGCCCGACTGCCATGGCATAAGGCATCTGGGTTTTAACATGATCCAAATGATTACAATCAGAAGCGAGAGAACTCAATATCGTTGTGTCGGATATTGGAGAACAATGATCACCAAAAACGGCCGCTGCCAAAACAATAGAGATGACATGAATCAGATAAGGCAGTGCTTCAGGAGAGGACATTCCGGCTTCCATACAAACGGCATAAGTTGCAGGAATGGCTATCGGATAAAATATAGCCATGGTACTCCAACTGGATCCTGTTGAAAAAGCTATTAAAAAGGACAATATAAAAACCAGAGGAGGCATAAACATAGGTGACACATTACCGGCTAATGCCATACTTATAAATTCAGCCGTATGCAGTTCTTCTGTAACTGAGGCCAAAGCCCAGGCAAGGGTCAGGATCAATAATGCCGGCAACATCGTTTTAAAACCAACAGTGACCCAATGCATGACAGAAAAAAGCTTCATCGTTTTATCCGCTAAAGTCAGGATAATAGCCATAATTAATCCGCTCAAGCTGGCCCATAACAGCGATATGTAACTATCCGCAGAACCAATAACTTTTCCAAGTTTGACAAAAAATCCATTTTCACCCGCTGGCAGCGTTTGATGTAATTCATTCCAGACATTACTCCATGAAAAAATGCCTCCTTCAGGAAATAACGTTACAAAAAGAGACGAAAATCCTGTCTCCATTAATGCAAAAAGTGTAACAAAAACAACGGTAAAAACCGGTAATGCCGCTTTGTGCCATTGTAAAGACGCTCCTTTAACAGGGCTTAAATCCTCCATATTGGGTTCATCTTCTGAAATTTGGTCATGACTCATGATATATCCTTTTGCAGCACGTTGTTCTGCATGATACATCGGCCCAAAGTCTTTTCCCGAAAGGATAATGATGAGCATAAAAATTATGGTTAAAACTGGATAAAATGCATATTGAAGGGAACTGAAATATAGAGAATATGGTGATATATCATATTGTCCCAGATTTACCATTCCACTTTGGATATAGGCAAGTTGTGCACCAATCCAGGTTGTAATAAAAGCAATCGAAGCTACCGGTGCAGCTGTGCTGTCAACCAAATAACTCAATTTCTCCCGACTTACCCTGTAAGAATCCGTTATTGGTCTCATGGTATTTCCAACGACCAACGTATTGGCATAATCATCAAAAAAAACCACAATTCCCAAAAACCACGTCACCATTTGGCTGCTTTTTTTATCCTTTGCATATTTAGAAAGTTTTTTAACAATACCACCCATGCCTCCGTTTTTTGAAATCAGGGCTACCATACCTCCGATCAACATTGAAAATACGATTATTGACATATGTCCGGGATTTGTCAATGCATTGACAACATGAGTCTGAACTACTTTCCAAATAGTTTGTAAAAAATGAAATAATGAATCAATTCTAAGTCCCTCCAATATAAAAACTCCGGCCCATACACCTAAAAACAAAGAAAACAATACTTCTTTAAAAATCAAAGCACAAATAATGGCTACCAAAGGAGGAAACACCGATAAATAAAAAGGAATAGGTTTAATTCTGGGTATTCCAACCTGATCTGCTGAAATATGGTATAAAACAAATCCTTCATCTTTTGAAAATAAGTACAATTTTCCGGATCTGTCAACAGAATATGGAAATTCTGCCATACCATTTTTTGATGTCAGGAAAACTTTTTCGCCATTGATATCCACCGAAGCGACACCTTGTTTATCTGTTTTGAAAAAAACTTTGTTTCCTTTGGTGATAAATTCAGGTCGGGATAAACTAAAAGTATCAGATTTTTGTTCTTTTTGCTGTAATGTGTCCTTTGACATTTGTATGGTTTCTTGTGAAAACAACCATGAACTACAGGACAATAAAATAAAAAAAAGAACAGTTTTACAAATACTTTGACACATGAGCGATTTGTTTGGTATTCAGAAATTATTTAAAAAATGTTGGAAAGTTAATTGATTTTTTAAAATGAAGCATTATATATACATATTTCTCTTGTTTTTTTCCTTTTATCTCAAGGGTCAAAATTTTGATTTTATAGATATACCTTTTGACAAAGGAGGACAAAACCTGATATTTCCCGGTACAGGAGGCATAAAAAATCCAATGTTTTCAAACATTGACCTGAATGGTGACGGCAACAAAGATTTATTCATTTTTGACAAGGAAGGATTTACCATCCTTACCTTTTTAAATACCGGGGCAAATAATGAAATTTCTTATGTTTTTGCGCCCGAGTACATTGCTTTTTTCCCGAAACTAAATACTTTTGCTCTTTTGGTTGATTACAACGGTGACGGCGTGGAAGATATATTTACCGGTGGTGCCATTCCGTCTACGATTGAAGTGTTTAAAGGAAAAAGAGTCGATGATCAATTACAATTTGAACAGGTAACTTTCGGCTTTTCGGGAAGTATCGGAAATTTTTTACAGGTTTTTGTCGGCGGATACACACAGATTTACAATAGTTCCATTGATATTCCGGCCATTACAGATTTGGATAATGATGGCGATATAGATATTTTATCATTTCAATCAGGCAGTGACAAACTGACTTTTTATGAAAACAGAGCTTCAGACGAAAACCTGCCTCCTGACAGTCTTAAATTTGTTTTAAATACAGCATGTTGGGGAGGATTTCAGGAAAATGAATTTTCATCCGATATTTTTTTAAGTACAAGCCCTGATGATTGTTACAATCTTCACATTCCTGACAAAGGTAAAATCCGGCACAGTGGCAGTACCAGTTTGTTTTTAGATATGGATGGTGACGGCGACAAAGACTTATTATTAGGAGACTTAACAAATCCTCAGTTGAAGCTTTTGATCAATAACGGTACCGCAAAAAAAGGATGGATCAATCAGATTGACCATAATTTTCCATCAAATGACATACCTGTGAATATTCAGGTTTTTCTTGCAGCATATCATGTGGATGTCAATAACGACGGCAAACGGGATCTGATTATATCCCCAAATGAACGCAGTGACAGTGAAAGAACAAACCACATCTGGCTCTATCTGAATAACGGAACGGAAGTGAATCCGAATTTCGAGTTGTTTACCAAAAGTTTTTTGATAGACCAAACCGTAACCTTGGGCTCAGGCAGTCATCCTTGTTTTATTGATTTTAATGAGGATGGACTCATGGATTTACTTATTGGCGGAAACGGAAGTATAGAGTACGACGGCTCCAGAAAAACCTGGATGGAACTTTACCAAAATACTGGAAGTCGGGAAGAACCACATTTTTCTTTGGTTAACAGTGACTACCTGGAATTTTCAAAAATTGTAAATCCTTATGTGCGGCTTGCTCCTCATGCAGGAGATTTGGACGGTGATGGCGACACAGACCTTTTGGTCGGAGAATTTACAGGTCGTTTGTTTTATTATAAAAATAATGCCGGGGCAGGCAAACCTGTAGCATTTGATCCCAGAGTATATCCATTTGCTAATATTTTTCCTGGTTTTGCTATAAAACCATTTATCACTGACTTTAATAAAGACGGCCTTAACGATATTGTAATCGGAGAATTAAATAATGAATTAAATTATTTTCAGAACACTGGAAGTTTATCAAATCCTTCATTTATCAGCTCCGTCAATAACCCTCCGAATTCCAAAAATCTGGGGAAGATATTCAGTCAGCAAAATGATTATTTCAGTGAATCCGGAGCACCGTTCTTTTTTGAAGACAAAACAGGTTTCAAGATGTTGTTTGGAAATCAGGGAGGTCCGGTAAAATTATATGAAGTAACCGACAATAGGCCGGAAACAGCATTTACCCTTACAAACAGTCAACTCGGAGATATTTTTGTGGGTACAAGAACCGTGCCTGCACTTTATGATATTGATAATGATGGATATTTTGAAATGGTCATTGGGAACGAAAGAGGTGGCATCAGTTTTTTTAATACCACATTTCAAAAAAACAATGTTGCAGCTGACAATTTTGAAAACAGTAATCCAGGTTTCGTTTATCCAAATCCAAATTACGGGGATTTTTATTCCACCTATGAACATGATGCAGATATAACCGTTTTTGACATGTTTGGAAATCAAATCAACCTTGAGAAACGGGAAAATTTGTTTAGTTTACAAAACAGACAACAAGGAGTTTATTTGATTCAGATCAAACAAAACAAACAATTTTTTTATGAAAAAATAGTGGTGATTAAGTGATGAAAACGTGTAGAAATCAAAAACAACAAATCAACATTTCGAACCTTGTTGATTTTTACGTAATACCAAAATTGCAAAAAAAATTTATGTTTATATCTTTTTGCCCATTAATTTTGCAGGATATCCATTTTCAAAATATAACTTTTTAACTTATGATGAAACGATTTGTTCTTTTGAGTTTTTTGTTAATTCCTGTGTTTCTTTCAGCTCAGTTAATTAATAATGAATTTGTTTTGGAATATCACCAAAAAGATATTCAACAACACCTTCAAAATCTGTCAGGAAAACTTAGTTCCAGAAAAGCTTCAGCTTTTGAGGTTAAAGCATTTAGTAATCATCCGAAAAATGAATATTATACCCTTAAAGTTGATATAGATGCTTCGGAAGAATGGTATAAAACATTGGTAAGAGATAAAAATATCATCAATATAGAAAGAGCTGCAATTACAAAAAACAGAAATACAAGACCAAATGACCCACAGTTAGCCAGCCAATGGTATCTTGAAACTATCAAAGCATTTGATGCGTGGAGTATTACCAAAGGCGGCCCCGATCTTAATGGCAAAGAGATAGTTATTGCCATTCTGGACGATGGTTTTCTGACTTCACATGAGGATTTCAGTGACATATTTTACACCAATCCCGGCGAAATCCCGGGAGACGGTATTGACAATGATGCGAACGGATTTATAGATGATGTCAACGGATTTAATTTTGACACCAATACAGGTACCATTACGGCCGAAACCCATGGCACCCAGGTTCTGGGAGCAGGAGCCGCAAAGGGCAATAATGGTCGGGGGATATCAGGTATCAATTGGAATGCAAAAGTTATTTTGTGTCAGGTTCCTCTGAAAACCACAGAAGTCCAGAAAGCTTATGATTACGTTTTCAAAATGAAGTCATTATATCTTGATTCCGGAGGAACCAAAGGAGCCAATATTGTTACCGTATCTTATTCCGCCGGAGTTGCAGAACGGTTTGGCAGTGAATTTCCGGTATGGTGTTCGCTTTATGACAAAATGGGAGCAAAAGGAATTTTAAGTGTCGGGGCCTCTCCAAACTCTAATGATAATATAGACATTGTTGGAGATGTTCCTTCTACCTGCGAGAGTAAATATCTTATTGTGGTCACCAATTCTGATGACAACGATATTAAAGTCCGGGAAGCGGGTTTTGGACCAAAACACGTTGACATGGCAGTTCCCGGTGAAGACATTCTGACTACCAACGATGCGATATCAAAATACAGTTTGGTAAGTGGCACTTCTCTTTCTGCACCCATTCTGGCAGGAGCAATTTCTTTACTTCATTCCATGGAGTGTGCTTCCTTTACTGAAGATTATACCAATAATCCCGGGAATACAACGTTGATGTTAAAAGATATTATTTTAAATTCCGGAGATCCTATTTCTTACAGAAGTGGTTCACAAATAAAACCTTTGAGCGAAATCACAGTAAGTGGCAATCGTTTGAATATCCACAATGCGATGATTGAAATGACCAAAGTTTATAATGATTGTATCATAAAAGGTCCTCTGGAAATTACTTCACCTGTTTCTTTTAATAATGAAAGTTTTTCATTCAAATATAAAACGGACAGTGAAGAAAATTTGAAAATTTTCATATTTGATGTATTGGGGCGGTTATTATTCCGGACAGAAGTTCCTTTTATAAAAGGCCAACCTTTTATCAATGTTGAAGTACCGAATCTTTTAAGTGAAAATAGCAAAGTTAACCAACATCAAATATTGTTTGTAGGGTTGATTCAGGGGAAACAAAAGACCGGAAAAGGATTTTTTTATACAAGTAGTAAATAATATGTCTGAACAACTATCACTGGCCCAACTAAGGCAGGAATACAGTAAACACGAATTGGATATTCACATGATTCATAAAAATCCTGTTGACCAGTTTTCAATTTGGTTTAAAGAAGCAATAGAGGCTCAGGTTCCTGAACCAAATGCATTTACATTATCAACAGTAGGTCAGGATGGATATCCGTCAGGCAGGGTATTATTATTAAAAGAAATTTTTCAGCATACCTTTGTTTTTTATACAAATTATCGAAGTCACAAGGCTGTGGAGCTTGAAAAATCTCCAAAAGCTTCCATGACTTTTTTATGGCTGGAATTGCAAAGACAAATCAGGATAAAGGGAGATGTGTCCAAAATAGAACGAAATATTTCAGAAACCTATTTTCAATCCCGCCCTAAAGAAAGCCAATTAGGAGCCTGGGTTTCTCCCCAAAGCGAAGTTATTCCTGACCGTTTATATCTGGATAAAAAATATGTGGATTTAGAAAAAGAATATAAAAATACGGATGTATTGCCATTACCTGATTTTTGGGGAGGATATGTGCTCAGACCTGTTGAAATCGAATTCTGGCAAGGCAGAACAGGAAGATTGCATGACAGGATGAGATACAGACAATCAGGCAATGAATGGATCATAGAAAGACTGGCCCCATAACAACTCCCGGATTATGATTCCTTTATTTTCAAAAAATATTTTATGGACCATAGTCCTGACAACAATTGTATCCTCCTTATTGTGTATGGGTTTATTTTATTTTATCCTCATTTATAAAATAGAAAAACAGCTGGCCTTACACGAAAACAGTATCGTAGAAGTGGCCAAACATAAAATTTCATGGGAAAGTGAGTTGGATGATTTATTTCCCTCTTCAATGCCAACCGCATTTACAGAAGCTGCAGAAAAAGGTAGGTTAAGCGTCGTATACATTAAGTGCCAATATAAAAACCAAACGGAATCTTCGGTCAGAAGTCAAAACAATGGTTCCGGGGTATTAATTTCTGAAGACGGATATATTGTAACCAATAATCATGTGGTCGAAGGAGCCGGCAAAATCACGATAACTTTGTCTGACAAAAGAGTGTTTGAAGGTATTTTTATCGGTAGCGATGAAAACTCTGACCTTGCCTTGTTAAAAATTGAAGCCAACCAGCTTCCTTACCTTATTATGTCAAATTCTGATTCTTTGGCAATCGGAGAGTGGGTGTTGGCTATAGGTAATCCGTTTAATCTTCAATCCACTGTCACCGCCGGTATCGTCAGTGCAAAAACAAGGAACATCAACATGATGGAAAAAAATGGTGTGGAATCTTTTATTCAAACAGATGCTGCTGTCAATCCGGGAAGCAGTGGCGGTGCACTGGTCAATACAAATGGACATTTGGTTGGTATAAATACAGCTATTGTCAGTGAAAAAGGTCAATACGAAGGTTTTTCATTTGCCATACCTGTAAATGTGGTTAAAAAAATTGTTCAGGACCTTAAGGAATATGGTGTAGTTCAAAGAGGTTGGCTGGGTGTTGAATTTGAAGATCTTGACGATGCTACAGCCAAAGAACTGAATCTCGAACCTATAAGAGGCGCTTTAATCAGTAGTGTTTCAAAAGATGGTGCAGCTTACCTGGCAGGTATAAAACCAAAAGATGTCGTATTGGAAGTCAACGGAAAGCCCGTCACAAATACAGCCTATTTTATGGAAATCATATCGTTGTACAGACCCGGGGAAAAACTGGATGTTAAGATATGGCGCAAAAATCAGGTCATTTCAATGACTACTACATTAAAAAACCATTTGAATACGTATGATCCGGTAGCCATATACAAAACCGGAATTTTTGAAAACCTGGGGATCGAAGTGAGAAATCTCGATGCATTAGAAAGAGCACTATTTGGTAATACCGGAATTTTTGTGGTAAGTATTAAAAAGGAAAGTATTCTTTATAATACCAAAATGGAGCCTGGTTTTATTGTTAAATCGATGGATGGTCTCGTGGTAAAAGATGTACAGCATCTTCAATCTCTTTTCGAACAAAAAAAGGCCGGTAAAACCACATGGGAAGGAATCTATAAAAATTTTCCCGGAAGTTATCCATATATCTTTCAGGTTATTAAAGATTAAAACTTTTCTCCAAACGGTATTCACTTGATAAAAATACATAATATTCTGACATTATTATTTAGAATCATTCTAAATAAACGATAAATTTAAAGTTTAAAAAACTTTAATTCTTTAAGTATATTATGAAATTATAAATTTGCACGATTTTTAAAATTCATAAAATTTTAGAATTGAAAACATTACCAACCAAATCAGCAGGAATACTTATATTCCTTATGTCCTCACTGCCTGTTTTTGCCCAATCTTCATCTGCAGGTGGTTCACCCCTTTTGATAGGATTGATAGCAACTTGTGTTATTCTCGTTTTATGGGCTTTATTCACCCTGGCATCCAATTTATTAAAAATTGAAGCTAAAAAACATGGGATTGATACAGAAAAGTCTGGCTTTAGTATTATTCCATGGATATCAGACTTTATGCCGGGAAAACCAAAGTATATTGGTTCTGACCGATATATTAAGCTATCAAAAGGTCATGACATTTTACTTGAAGGAGAAGCAAAACCAGAAATTCATGTTGCAGATGTTCATCGGTTTGCTATTAAACCAACAGATTTTCACGGAATGTCTCCTATTCCTAAAGTTGAATTTGAAATCGGGCAATCTGTTAAAGCAGGTGATCCGATTTTTTATGATAAAAAAATGGATACCATACAATATTGTTCTCCTGTAAGTGGAGAGATCGTTGCGATAGAAAGAGGTGAGAAGCGTTCTATAAGTGCTGTTGTAGTTCTTGCGGACAAAAACATTCAGTATAAAAACTTTAACGTTCCTTCAATCGAACAAACAAGTCGTGAAGAGTTGGTCGACTTTTTTCACAGTTCAGGTCTTTGGGCTTTGATCAATGAACGACCTTTTGACAGGGTACCTGACGCTACAAAAATACCTGCCAATATTTTCATTTCTACATTTGATACCGCTCCTCTGGCACCGGATGCTAATTTCATCATTGAAGGCAACCAGGAATCCTTTCAAAAAGGTTTGGATGTTTTATCAAAACTCACTTCAGGTAAAGTTCATTTGGGATTGGATGGCAGAGATTCAAAAAAATCACCACATGCAACCTTTGTAAATGCTACAGGTGTGGAAAAAGCCTATTTTGCAGGTAAACATCCTGTCGGCAATGTAGGTATACAAATCCATCACGTAGCTCCTATCAAAGCCGGACAAACTGTTTGGACACTCGGAATACAGGAGGTGATAACCATAGGTCGAATGTTTTTATATCAAAAATTTGACGCAAGCAGAATTATAGCACTAACTGGATCCGAACTTAAAAATCCGGTTTATGTTAAAACCTTTCTGGGAGCAAACATTGGAGATTTACTTATAGGAAATCTTAAAAATCCGGAAAGTCGGATCATTTCAGGTGATGTGCTGAGTGGAAAACAAGTGCATGCAGACGGATTCCTTTGTTTCAGAGATGATCAGGTTACCGTTATCAAAGAAGGAAATGAACATGAATTGTTTGGATGGTTGCTTCCTATTGAGCCCAGGCCAAGTATTTCAGGAACTTTTCCGAACTTTTTATATCCTGATCATAAGTTTGAGGCTAATACCAACACACATGGCGAAAAAAGAGCTATGGTTGTGACCGGACAGTATGAAGAAGTTTTACCGGTTGATACCTACCCGCAACATTTATTCAAAGCCATATTAAGCAACGACCTTGAAAAGATGGAAGGATTGGGAATTTTGGAACTTACTGAAGAAGATGTAGCATTATGTGAATTTGTGTGCACGTCCAAAAACCCGATTCAACAAATCCTGAGACAAGGACTTGAGACCGTTAAAGAACAATCTTAAAGACCATTTAATTACATTATAGATGAGTTTATTAAATATTTTAAAGCGCATTGAACCGGATAAAAAGAAAAGTCCTTTTTTACATACTTTGTATGACGGATTTTTCACTTTTGCCTATGCTCCGGATACAGTAACAAAAGACGGCGTTCATATCAGAGATGGTATGGATTTGAAGAGATTGATGGTTCACGTTGTAATCGCCATGCAACTTTGTTATCTTTTTGGTACTTACAATATCGGACATCAACATTTTGTCGCAGCAGGTCAGTATTTGGGATTTCTTGAAGGTTTCCATCTGAAACTTGCCCACGGCTTAATTATGTTGCTGCCTGCTTTTGTGGTAGCGCATGTTGTAGGTTTGGGAATAGAATTTTATTATGCAGCCAAAAAAGGTCATGCCATAGAAGAAGGATTTTTGGTTTCGGGCGCACTGATACCTTTGATAATGCCTCCTGATCTTCCGATTTGGATTCTTGCTATATCCATTGCTTTTGCCGTTATCATTGGTAAAGAGGCTTTTGGTGGTACAGGAATGAATATTTGGAATATTGCCCTTCTTTCAAGAGTTTTTATCTTTTTTGCCTATCCTTTAACTATTTCAGGCGATCAATGCTGGATTTCAGGTTTTGATAAAATTGCCGGAGGAGTTACTGCAAATTACGGGTGGTGGCATACAGGCTTTTTCAACACCCTATTCGATTGGATGGGGCTGGATGGCTTTAATAAAGCAACTACCATCGTGGATGGATTTAGTGGGGCCACCCCATTAGCTTTAGCTTATGAAGGCGGTTGGGAAAAAGTCACCGGTGTTTTTTCAGAAAGTCAACTTCTTTGGGGAATGGTACCTGGTTCTATTGGTGAGACTAATAAAGTATTTATAGTTTTTGGTGCTTTATTTTTAATCATAACCAAAGTGGCCAGTTGGAGAATCATGGCAGGAATGGTAGTCGGCCTGATTGGTACAACTTTGATGTTGAATGCGATAGGTTCTACACCCTTTATGCAAGTTACCTGGTATCAACACATGCTAATGGGATCATTTTTATTTGCTATGGCATTTATGGCAACAGATCCTGTCACGGCTGCGTCTACAGAAAAAGGTAAATGGATTTATGGTATCCTGATTGGAGCTATTGGATTAATCATCAGGGTAATGAACCCGGCTTATCCGGAAGGATGGATGTTGGCAATTCTCTTGATGAACACCTTTGCACCTACTATCGATTATTTTATTTTGGAATCAAACATTAAAAAAAGATTGAATCGTGTTTAGTACTTCATATATCATCAAATTTACTTTGGTCATGACAATTATTGTGGCCTTGGTATTATCCCTATTGGTTTCAGGACTAAAAGGAGTACATACTGAAAATGAATCCGTTTATAATAAAAAAGGGATTTTGTCAGCTGTTTCTCAACAATTGGGCAAAGACATCAATTCAATGGGTAATAAAGAAGTTCAGGAACTTTTTTCTACAAGTATTGATCAGAAAGTAATTAATCTCAAAGGAGAGGTTATTTCTCCTGAGGATATAAAAGCTAAAACCGGGGCTTCAGAACCTGTCGATATTGATTGGGGAAAAGAGATTAAAAAACCTGAAAATGAGAGACTTTTGCCGGTATTTACCTACAAGTCAAAAGATAATAAAGAATATAATATTCTTTATGTCAGAGGCAAAGGTCTATGGGACGAAATCTGGGGATACATCGCTTTTGAAAGTGACTGGAATACGATAGCGGGTCAGGCCTTTGACCATAAAGGAGAAACTCCGGGACTTGGTGCTGAAATCAAAGACAATAAAGCCTGGTATGGACAATTTACAGGTAGAAAAATTTACAATCCTGAAGGTGAATTTAAATCTGTTTCTGTTGTAAAAGGAGGGGTTAAAATACCCGACCATCAGGTTGATGGAATTTCCGGTGCCACCATAACAGCTAACGGCGTTGATGAGATGATGAAAAGAGGATTAAAATATTACGAGTCTTATATTCAAAAAAATAAAAAATCATAATATGGCAGAAGTTCAAGTACCCGTAAAGTCAGAAAGTTCTGTATTTTCTTTTGGTAAAACTGAAAGAAGATTGATAACGGATCCTATCAGTGACAATAACCCTATTACTGTTCAAGTTTTAGGAGTTTGTTCTGCATTAGCAGTGACTACTTTAGTTTCAAAAGCTTTGGTAATGGGAATAGCGGTAATGTTGGTGACAGCATTTTCCAATTATTTTACCTCGCTGTTGAGAGAATACATTCCAAAGTCAGTCAGGATGATTGTTCAGTTGGTAATTATAGCATTTTTAGTAACTGTAGTTGAATTAATACTAAAAGCTGTCAATTATCCAATCTGGAAAGAATTGTCAGTATTTATTGGGCTGATCATTACCAATTGTATTTTGATGGGACGATTAGAGGCGTATGCAATGGCTAATAAACCATGGAAATCTTTTCTTGACGGAATTGGCAATGGATTAGGATATGGCGTTATATTAGTTATAATCGCAGTAATCAGAGAGTTGGCCGGAAAAGGATCATTAATGGATTACAAAATCATTGGACCTACCTCAGAATATGCTTTGAATACTATGGAAATATCATGGCTTAGCTGGTATGCACCAAACAACCTTGCCATTTTATCTCCTGCAGCCATGTTCATCATTGCAATTATCATCTGGGTCCAGAGAAGCAGAAATCCTAAATTAGTAGATATTTCTTAACAGAGAATAAAATTAATCATGAGCGATATTATCAATATATTTATCAAATCAGCATTTATTGAAAACCTTGCCCTATCCTATTTCTTAGGGATGTGTTCTTTTCTTGCTGTATCAAAAAGTGTAAAAACAGCTTTAGGTCTTGGTATTGCAGTTGTTTTCGTACAAGCTATAACCATGCCTGTAAACTGGTTAATTGACCATTATTTACTCGGAGAAGGAGGGGTTTTTGGGATGGATCTGACCTTTTTAAGGTTTATCATTTTTATTTCAACGATAGCTGCTCTTGTACAGTTAGTTGAAATGGTTGTTGAAAAAGTATCTCCATCATTGTACAACTCTTTGGGAATTTTCCTTCCTTTGATTACAGTTAATTGCGCCATTTTGGGAGGTTCTTTATTTATGATTTCCAAAGAATATAATTTTGCACAATCGGTATCTTTTGGTTTAGGCGGAGGAATCGGATGGGCATTAGCTATAGTTGCAATTGCAGGAATCCGTGAAAAACTTGCCTATTCTCATGTTCCGCCTGCATTAAGAGGACTGGGTATGGCGTTTTTTTTAACAGGCCTGATGGGAATGGCATTTATGGGTTTAATGGGAATAGATCCTGCTGCTTTTAAATAATTAAAATTCAAAACAATGTTTGTATTATTATCTATCATTGTATTTTCGGCCATAATTCTGGGTCTTTCATATCTCTTGATTTATGCCAGAAAAAAATTAGTCCCGCAAGGTGAAGTAAAAATCATCGTCAACGGAGACGAAGAAAACCCAATCCTTGCTCAACCCGGATCTTCTTTATTATCATGTCTGGGTGATAAAAATATATTTTTACCTTCAGCTTGTGGCGGAGGGGGTACGTGCGCTATGTGCGAATGCCATGTTTACGAAGGTGGTGGTGACGTTTTACCAACTGAGATGAACCACCTTACCAGAAAGGAAGCCGCAGAAGGTATGAGACTTGCTTGTCAGGTTAAAGTTCGTCAGGATATGAAAATAGGTATTCCTGAAGAAATTTTCGGTATTAAAAAATGGGAATGTGAGGTTATTTCCAATTACAATGTGGCAACATATATCAAAGAATTTATTGTACGATTACCTGAAGGCGAACATTTGGATTTTCAGGCCGGAGGATATATTCAGATTGACGTACCACCTTGTACTGTGGAATACAAAGATATTGATATAACAGCACATCCAAAATATCATGACAGACCTGACAAGTTTCAGGAAGACTGGGATCACAGTCAGATGTGGGGCTTAAAAATGGTCAACGATGAGCCTATATTCAGAGCTTATTCAATGTCCAATCACCCGGCAGAAGGGAATATTGTTTCATTGACCATTCGTATTGCTCCCCCACCCTTTAAATTTAAAGTTGGTGCCGACGGAAAAAGAGTTTGGGATGGATATGAAGCCGTTAATCCGGGAATCTGTTCTTCCTACATTTTCTCTAAAAAGCCTGGCGACAAGGTGACTGTTTCAGGTCCTTACGGAGAATTTTTCATCAAACCTACCAACGCTGAAATGTTGTATATTGGTGGTGGTGCGGGAATGGCTCCGATGAGATCCCATTTGTATCATTTATTCCAAACCGTAAAAACCGGCAGAAAAGTCACGTTTTTTTACGGAGGAAGAACCAAAAAGGAACTTTTTTATGTAGAAGAGTTCAGAGAAATTGAGAAAAACTTTCCTAACTTCAGATTTGCGGTGGCACTGGACAATCCGCTACCAGAAGATAATTGGACCCTCAAAAAAGATCTCAACGATCCGGAAGGAGATGGATTCAAAGGATTTGTACATAATGTAGTTATTCAGGAATACCTGAGTAAACATCCGGCACCTGAAGAGGTAGAATTATATTTTTGTGGACCACCGTTGATGAACCAATCTGTTCTTAAAATGGCTGATGATTGGGGAATCCCACAAGAAAATGTAGCTTTCGACGATTTCGGAGGGTAAATATAAAAGTCAAAAAAGGCATTCTTCTTAAGGATGCCTTTTTTTATTTTTGTAAATTTAAAGCCTTGATATATTTTATGATGTATCTTGTTGCGTCAAAAAGATAAGTATGAATTGGGATATTATTGAAATCATTATTATCGGTGCAGTATGTGGTTATGTTGCCAGCAGAATCCTGGGAGGTGACGGGTTTGGTCTTTTAGGCAATATATTCATAGGAGTGGCAGGTGGTTGGATCGGTAATGCTTTGGTAAAACATTTTTCTGTGAGCCTGCCTCAGGGATTAATCGGGAGAATTGTGTTTACCATTGGCGGTGCTATAGTGTTAATCATTCTGTTGGAATTGATAAAAAAGGTATTTTTATCTAAACCAAATACACGAAGAAGACGGTGAATTGGCTTAAAGCATATGTTGGAAGTATTGGCCCTGAAGACATTTATCTTATTGAGTGCACCAATAAAAACGGACAAACGGTTCAAATTTTAAATTATGGCGGAATCGTACACAAATGGTCGGTTCCTATTGTCCATTCAGGAAAATTACATGATATTTTATTGGGCAAAGATGATTTGGAAGGTTATTTGGCTGATCAGGCAAATTTCGGATGTATAATCGGCAGATATGCCAACAGGATAGCAAAAGGAAATCTCGTCATTGATAATCAAACCTATTTGCTAAGCCGTAATCTGAACGGACATCATTTACATGGCGGTTTTTTGGGATTTGGAAAAAAGGTTTGGAAAATTGAGGATATCCAACAGGAAAATGATCACGCAACCTTGATTTTATCTTATGAAAGCCCGGATGGCGAAGAAGGTTATCCAGGCAATCTGAAGACCGTAGTCAGATATACATTCACAAACCATAATGAATTAATTATCACGTTTTATGCTCAAAGCGATAAAAACACTGTTTGTAATCTAACCAACCACTGTTATTTTAATCTCGGAAATACATCTCAAATTCTGGATCACGAACTTCAGATTAAGGCATCTCAAATTACTGAAACGGATGAAAATCTGATACCAACAGGAAAGTTTACTGATGTCCATAATACCATATATGATTTCACAAAACCAAGATCCGTACAGTGGAAAGACTTTCCGGAAGCTGACCTTGTCGATAAACAAAACGGTTATGACAATAATTTTGTAATCATTCCATCAGAAAATTATCAGGAACTTCCTGTTGCTGTTGTCAGGGAAAATGAAAACCGTTTAGTTCTTGAAGTGTTTTCATCAAAACCGGGTTTACAACTCTATACAGGAAACTGGTTGGAAGGTATCAAGGGAAAAAACAACACTATATACCAAAAAAATGCAGGCTTTTGTTTAGAAGCACAGTATTTTCCGGATAGTCCGCATCATCAGGACTTTCCTGATACATTATTAAAAACAGGAGCAACTTACCATCATTATTTAAAATACAAACTGACAACAAAATAAAAAGCCGGACTTAATTAAATCCGGCTTTTTAAAATATCAGGTTAATCCTTTGATTTAGGGATATTATTTTTTCATTGCTCCCGGTGCTTCATGCAATTTGAAAAATTGATCTAATTTAGGTAAAATCAAAATTTCTGTTCTTCTGTTTTGTGCTCTACCTGCTGAAGTAGTGTTTTCTGTTTTCGGCACAAACTCACTTCTTCCTCCTGCTGTCATTCTCTCAGGAGCAACTTTGTATTTATTTTGTAATGTTCTTACAACAGCTGTTGCTCTTTTGGCACTCAAATCCCAGTTATCTGTGATACAATCAGAAGACATCGGAACATTATCTGTGTGTCCTTCGATAAGGATGTCCAGATCCTTCTGATCATTTAAGATAGAAGCGATTTTACTCAATACTCCTTCAGCTTTTGAGTTAATAACAGCACTTCCTGTTCTGAATAATAAATTATCAGAAAGCGAAATATACACAACACCTTTTTTAACCTCAATGGTCACATCTGAATCATTAAAATCCTGCAAAGACTTTTTAAGATTCATTGCCAACGCAAGATTTACTGAATCTTTGTACTGCATTGTTTTTGTCAAATCTTTGATGTAAGTACTTTGGTCGTTGATCGCTTCCAAAGATTTTTTAATACTTTCAGAACTTGCTTTACTGATTACCTGCAAAGAAGACATTTGTTCCAATAAATTTGAATTTGATTTTTTAAGCAAATCCAATTGAGCTTCCAAACCTTGTGCTTTAATACCAGCCGCATTCAACTCTGCATTGGCTGCTGTCAATTTGGTATTACAATCCGTAAGGTTACGGTTTGCATTCAACAATTGCGTTTCCAAATCCTGGTTTCTGCTTTCACATTGTTTTAATAAAGATCTCTGTGCATCTAATGCAGCCTGAGTTTCATTAAACTTCTTTTTGCTCACACATGAAATGGCTGTGAATGCCATGAATAAAAATAAAATTTTTACGGTTCTCATGAAAATACTATTTTGGTTTAAAAATTAACTATCCAACTTTAATACTTGTAAAAATGCTTTTTGAGGCACTTCCACATTTCCGATTTGTCTCATTTTTTTCTTTCCTTTCTTTTGTTTTTCTAGTAATTTTCTTTTTCGGCTGATATCACCACCATAACATTTGGCTGTAACGTCTTTTCTCAGTGCAGAAATGGTTTCTCTGGCAATGATTTTAGCGCCTATTGAAGCCTGAATGGCTATCATAAATTGTTGTCTCGGCAGTAATTCTTTTAATTTAGAACAAATTTTTCTGCCAATATAATCAGCTTTACTTCGGTGTACCAACGATGAAAGAGCATCAACAGGCTCTGCGTTTAACCGAATGTCCAGTTTTACCAAATCTGAAGCTCTGTAATCCAAAGGACTATAGTCAAAGGAAGCATAACCTCTTGATATGGATTTCAACCGGTCGTAAAAATCAAATACGATTTCAGCCAAAGGCATCTCGAAAGTCAGCTCTACCCTTTCCGGAGATAAATAGGTTTGCCTTGTCAATGTACCTCTTTTGTCCATACAAAGGGTCATAATGG
The DNA here is from genome assembly GCA_022842725.1 of Saprospiraceae bacterium. GTDB lineage: Bacteria > Bacteroidota > Bacteroidia > Chitinophagales > Saprospiraceae > OLB9. The sequence goes on along the minus strand of JALHOZ010000037.1, from coordinate 14,167 downwards.
CCCCAATATATTCGGGTTTGGTAATAATCTGTGACCGGATATAGGGTTCTTCAACCTTTTGAACCATCGTCGGGTCCGGCAATTCATTCGGTGTATTAATCGTCACCGGTTCTCCTTTGTGAGGGTAACAAACATAGGAAACGTTTGGAACGGTTGTAATAACTTCCTGATCAAATTCTCTGGACAATCGTTCCTGAATAATTTCAAGATGGAGCATACCCAAAAACCCACATCTGAATCCGAACCCCAAAGCGACAGAAGACTCCGGTTCAAATACCAAAGAAGCATCATTAAGCTGTAACTTCTCTAATGAATCCCGTAAATCCTCAAAATCTTCATTTTCAATAGGATATATTCCGGCAAAAACCATGGGTTTTACCTCTTCAAATCCATGAATGGCCTCACTACAAGGGTGAAGGTGATTGGTAATGGTATCACCAACTTTTATTTCTTTTGATTCTTTGATTCCTGTTATGATATAACCCACATTGCCGGCACTCAATTCTTGTTTCGGAATCTGACTCATTTGAAGAATGCCAATTTCGTCAGCTTCATACACTTTTCCGGTATTAAAAAACCTTACGGTATCTCCTTTTTTAATGGTACCATTTAAAATTCTGAAATAAGCTACCACTCCTCTGAATGAATTGAAAATAGAATCAAAAATCAAAGCCTGCAGCGGAGCAGCCGTATCACCCTTTGGCGGGGGAATTCTTTTTACGATGGCTGCCATAAGTTCTTCTATCCCAATTCCGGTTTTGCCACTTGCCAGAATGATTTCATCTTTTTTACAACCTATAAGGTCAATCACCTGATCAGAAACTTCTTCTATCATGGCTGATTCCATATCTACTTTATTCAATACAGGTATTATCTCAAGATCATTTTCTATCGCAAGATACAGATTTGAAATGGTTTGTGCCTGTATACCCTGAGATGCATCCACCAAAAGTAATGCTCCTTCACACGCTGCAATAGATCTGCTCACCTCGTATGAAAAATCAACGTGTCCCGGTGTATCAATCATATTAAATGTATATGTCTCACCGTCTGCATGATGGTAGTACATCTGAATCGCATGACTTTTGATGGTTATACCTCTTTCCCTTTCGAGATCCATGTCATCCAAAGCCTGAGCCTGCATATCTCTTTCTGAGATCGTTTTGGTAAATTCCAATAAACGGTCAGACAACGTGCTTTTTCCGTGATCAATATGAGCGATAACACAAAAATTCCTGATATTTTTCATTGTTTATTTATAACGTTCTGAATTATTAATATGTTATGGTATAGTCTTCCGTTTGTATAGTAACTCCCGGCGTTTCAGAATATTCCACTTTACCGATGATTTGAGCATCGATGTTATACTTACCTGCTAGTTCGATCATTTTTTGTGCATCCTTTTCAGATGATGTATAAGCTTCCAACCGATGTCCCATGTTAAAAACTTTGTACATTTCTTCCCAGGTTGCTCCTGATTCTTTTTTAATTAAATCAAACAAAGGTGGAACAGGTAATAAATTATTTTTTACAATTCTCACTTTATTTTGGATAAACTTTGAAACTTTTGTCTGACCTCCTCCTGAACAATGAATCAAACCGTGAAGATCGTCCCTACATTCGTCCAAAATATTTTTTATCAGAGGCATATAGGTTCTGGTAGGCGACAAAACCAACTTTCCGATGGTCATAGATTTTCCATCAATCTCTATACAGTCCGTAAGTCTGTAACTTCCGGTGTAAGCGTAATCTTTATTCATTTCAGCACTGAAACTTTCAGGGTATTTTTCGCGATATTCACTGTGAAAAACATCATGTCTTGCTGAGGTAAGACCATTACTTCCCAATCCTCCGTTATAGGTATTTTCATAGGTTGCCTGACCATATGAACTAAATCCTACAATCCAATCACCTTCCTGAATATTTATATCCACAACCTGATTTCTGGGTATTCGGCAGAATGTAGTATATCCAACGTCAATGGTTCTTACTATATCGCCCACATCGGCTGTTTCTCCGCCTGCCAGATACATATGAATGCCCAAAGAAGACATTTTTTCAATAAAATACTGAGCGTGTTGAATGATGGTTTTTATAACTTCTCCCGAAATCAAATGTTTATTTCTTCCGATGGTAGATGAAAGAATGATATTGTCAATACAACCTACACAGGCCATATCATCCGTATTCATCACCAATGCATCTTCCACGATACCTTTCCATACATCGAGATCTCCCGTTTCTTTCCAGTATATGTAGGCAAGACTTGTTTTGGTACCGGCCGTATCAGCATGCATAACATTGCACCATGCCGGATCAAAAGAAGTCAAATCCGGAAGAATCTTACAGAAAGCATTGGGAAATATACCCTTATCAAGAGACTCAATAGCCTGATGAACCTCGTCTTTTGAAGCTGAAACCCCTCTGTGATGATATCTGAATGTTTGTTCTGACATGGTTTTCTGAAAATAGCTGCAAAATTACAACTTTTTCTTATAAAACAGCAGAGTTTTAAGGATTTAATCCTGTGATTATAATAGGAAAAATCAAAATCGTCAAACCAAATCTATTAAAACGAATTTTTCGATTCGGGTCTTTTTTTGTAATTTTGTGCCCATACAGTGTTTGAAGGAGATTTTTTAGTTAAAAAGTTCAGCCACTGAAAAATTACAAATCATTTTTGAATCAACGTTTCCTGCAAAAACGATAAAATTCACCATGAAAGTTTTACATAATAAAGTCAACAAAGAAGTTCTTAAATCGAAAATACAAAACGATACCACCCAAAGGATAACCTTATCGTTTTATCAGTATTATCACCTGAAAAATCCTCAAATTTTCAGAGACCATCTATACCTTCTGTTTGAAAATGTTGGCGTTTTAGGTAGAATATACGTTTCTTATGAGGGCATTAATGCGCAGGTTTCCGTTCCACAGGAAAATTGGCAACTTTTTGAACAAGCTATGAATTCTATCACGTTTTTGTCCTCAATAAGGCTAAACAGAGCTATAGATGACAATGGTAAATCGTTTTTTAAACTTGCCGTAAAGGTCAGAAATAAAATTGTTGCCGATGGTCTGAATGATAATAGTTTTGATGTCACCAACAAAGGGGTTCATCTGAAAGCGGAGGAGTTTAATGCGCTGGCAGAACAACAAAACACCATCATCGTAGACATGAGAAATCATTATGAAAGCGAAGTTGGTCATTTTGTCAATGCCATTCTTCCGGATGTGGAAACCTTCAGAGAAGCTTTACCTGTCGTAGAAAAAATGTTGGAAGATCACAAGGACAAAAACATCATTATGTATTGTACAGGAGGTATCCGATGTGAAAAAGCAAGTGCTTATTACAAACATAAAGGATTTAAACATGTCCACCAACTGGAAGGAGGTATTATAGAATATGCAAGAAGAGCGGAGGAACTCGGCATCGAAAATAAATTTATCGGCAAAAATTTTGTATTTGATGAAAGATTAGGTGAAAGAATCAGTCCTGATGTTATAGCAAAGTGCCATCAATGCGGTCAACAGGATGATCACCATGTCAACTGTGCCAATGATCAATGTCATATTTTGTTTATCCAATGTGCAGGCTGTGCAGAAAAGTTTCAGCATTGTTGCTCCGTCGAGTGTCAGGAATTCAATCAATTGCCGGAAGAAAAAAAGGAAGAACTGAAAGGAAAAATATCCTTCAACGGAACAAAATTCGGCAAAGGCAGATACAAAGCTAATCATCAATCCAGTGGAATTCTTGAAGTCTCAAAAAACCGGAAATGACCAGGATTTTCAGTGCACTCAGAGAAACATTTCACCAAAACAAAGGTATTTTTTATTTCTTTGGAATAAGCTGGATCGTTTTATTATGTTTTATATTTTGGATGATTCTTTTTTCGGATCTTCCCGGTTTTGACAAACTTGAAAATCCGACATCTGATCAGGCTTCTGTCATCTATGATGTACAAGGAATTCCATTCGGAAAATATTATGTCGAAAACAGAGTTCCTGTCATTTACGATTCTTTATCTCAACACATCATTCAAACTACTGTTCTGACAGAAGATGACCGCTTTTTTGATCATCATGGTATAGATTTTAAAGCTTTATTACGTGTAGGTATAAAAACCGTCATCCTTAGACAAAAACACGCAGGAGGAGGAAGCACCCTTAGTCAACAATTAGCCAAACTGCTTTTTAAAAGACCCGACCTGAAAAACAAAAACTTTTTTTCCCGTACTGCTTCATTGGTTTACACCAAAATCAAAGAATGGATTACCGCTGTCAGATTGGAAAAAAATTATACGAAAGAAGAAATTCTTGCCATGTACCTCAATCAATTTGAGTTTATCAACGGAGCGCACGGAATTCATTCTGCTGCCCTGACTTATTTTGGAAAAGATCAAAAAGACCTTACCATTTTGGAATCAGCCACGTTAGTTGGAATGCTAAAAAACCCCAGTTATTACAACCCTGTCCGATTTCCGGACCGATGTACAGAAAGAAGAAATATTGTATTGGGTATCCTGGCATCAGCAAATTATATTACAAATGCTGAAAGGGATAGCTTGAGAAATGAAGTTATTGATATGTCAAACTTCAAAAATTCAACCCAAAGTGAAGGGCCGGCTCCATATTTTAGAGCAGAATTGACAAAATTTATCAAAAATCTGTTTACAGATGAAAATATTCGTAAATCGGATGGATCGGAATATAATATTTATACTGATGGGCTGAAAATTTACACCACAATAGACCTTACGTATCAGAAATATGCCGAGGAAGCCGTTTTTTCACATATGAAAAAAAATCAGGACAGATTATTCCGAACATGGAAAAACAGAGACCCCTGGACTTTTGAAGCAGATGAAATGCAAAAAAAAGTCAGGCTTAATATCCTGGAAAATAAAAACAAAGGCTCTGAAAGATATTTAAAACTAAGAGAAAAATATTTGGGCAGATTTCTTAAAGAATGTCAGAATCAGTTTGGCGATATTCCTCTTTCAGATTATGCCATTACTTCTATCGATTCCCTACAAAAAAACCTCAAAACATGGGCAGAACTTGTTCATTTTACCGAACAAACCGGCGAATCCGAAAAAGTTTACCGCGAACTCATTCAATCAAAAATATGGGCGAATTTATGGGACAAATATCAGGCATTGCAGGAAGAGTATCAAAAAGAATTCAGTACTTCGGTCAAGATGAAAGTTTTTGATTACTCAGCATCAAAATCCAAAGAAATTGAAATGACACCTTTTGACTCCGTAAGATATCACAGTATGTTTTTACAGGCCGGTGTATTGGCCATTGATCCGGTCAATGGTCATATCAAAGCCTGGGTTGGTGGTATAGATCATAACTTTTTTAAATTTGACCACGTAACCATGCGCCGATCAGTAGGATCGACCATAAAACCTATGGTTTACACTCAAGCAATGGCGGTTCAGGGTATTTCGCCTTGTGAGAAATTTGACGACATTCAATACACCATTCATCCCGGAGATGCCAATTTTGAAGTGAATGCTGAATGGTCACCAGCCAACGCCAATGAAATGTTTACAGGAAACAAATACAACTTATTTCACGGACTTCTGTATTCTAAAAATTCAATTACGGTAAAACTTGTAAAGGAATTGGGCAGTGTAGAGCCTATCAGAAATCTTTTACAGAATATGGGCATTGATAAAAATACCCGACTTCTTAACGGAAAACTTGCTGTACCTAATCTTCCTTCTATTTGTCTTGGCGCAGTGGATCTTACTCCGTTGGAAATGACCGGCGCATATACTACATTCGCTAATAACGGTACTTTTTCGAAACCGGTATTTGTAACCCGAATAGAAGATAAAAACGGAAAAGTAATTTATCAGGGCATTTCTGAAAAAAAACCTGCTATCAATCCTTTATATAACGCAGTTATGGTTGAAATGCTCAAAAACAATGTTTCCGGAAGATTTGGCATGGGTGTAAAATCACAGGTTGGTGGAAAAACAGGAACGACAAATGATTATACGGACGCCTGGTTTATGGGCATAACGCCAACTCTTGTCATCGGCGTATGGACAGGAGCTGACGACAAGTGGATTCGCTTTCTTTCGCTAAATGACGGAGAAGGTTTTGTCATGGCAAGACCTATAGCTATAAAACTTCTGCAATCTTTGGAAAATGATTCAACCGGATTGTACGACGCCAAAGCAAAATTTCCTGCACCACCTAAAGAATTTTCCGAAATCATCAATTGCGAAAAATTTAAAGAAATTTCAGTTTCAGGTGAAAGAAGTAATATTCTCAAAGAAAAAATGAAACAAGAAGAATTTGATGACGAGTTTTGACGTTATTGTAGATATTTTAATATGATCGAATGAGTAATATTCTAAAAATTAATAATTTGTCCAAAAAATACGGACGGATTCAAGCCCTTGACAATCTGGAACTGACCATAGGACAGGGACAAATCTGGGGCATTCTTGGTCCGAATGGAAGTGGAAAAACCACAACACTCGGTATCATCCTCGGCATTTTGCATCAGGACGGTGGCGATTTTGAATGGTTTGAAGGAAAATACGGTCAGAGATTTAATATGAAAATCGGAGCTATTCTCGAAACACCCAATTTTTATCCTTATCTGAATGCTGTAGATAATTTAAAAATTGTAGCCCAAATAAAAAAGGCAGAATCAGACGATATTCATCATTTGCTTGAAATCGTTGACCTTAGTCATAGAAAAAATTCGCCCTTCAAAACTTATTCTCTGGGCATGAAACAAAGGCTTGCCATAGCAGCGACCCTGATCGGCAATCCCGAAGTTTTGATTTTTGACGAACCTACTAACGGTCTTGATCCTCAAGGAATTGCAGAGGTGCGGAGTATTTTGAAACGCATCGCTGATACAGGAAAAACCGTCATAATGGCTTCCCACATGCTGGATGAGGTAGAAAAAATATGTGACCATGTAGCTATAATTAAAAAAGGGAAGCTGTTGGCTTCAGGCAAGATCGGTCAGATTATTCACGATGACAAAATCGTAGAGATTGGTGCTGAAGACAATGACAAACTCAAACATTGGATTGAAATTAACGGATGGAAATACTCAAAAGCCGCTCATATTGGATTTGAAATTCAAATACCCAAGGATTATGACCATGCATTGATTAATAAAAAAGCGTTTGAAGATGGAATTCTTCTCAATCACCTCATCGTAAAAAAACGAAGGCTGGAAGAAGAGTTTTTACACATTACAAAAAATTAAATAGTCACGATGATTCAGAATTTTCAATTTTTAGCCCGGCTTGAATGGAATAAATTCAGCAAAAATACCGTGATCATTTTATTGTTAATCACTTATGTATTGTTAGCACCTGTCATTTTATTTTCAGTCAAAAATATCTTTGAAGGTGCTCCGCCACCCTTTCCTAACGTAGAAAGTTTTTTTGAGTTTCCATTGGTTTGGGATTATCAGGGATATGCCGCAAGCTGGTTTATCTCTTTCAATCTCGGTTTTATCGTCATCTATATATTTACATCTGAAGTAAGTAATAAAACGTTAAGACAAAACATCATTACCGGATTGTCGAAAAAAGAATTTTTCACTTCAAAGGTATTGACGATTATTTTGTTGAGTATAGGGGCAACCTTTTTGTATTATCTTTCAGCGATGATTGTCGGATTGATGCATACTCCGGGAGCCGATGCCGAATTGATATTTGACAATAATTACGCAGGGATCAGATTTTTTCTTGCTTGCATGGGCTACATGAGTTTTGCATTATTTTTATCTGTATGGATAAAAAGAGGCATGTTGGTCATTCTTGTATTTATTATGTATGTACACGTTATGGAACCGATTCTCAGACAAGTACAACTATATTTTTTCAAAAGCAGAAGCATGATATTTTGGCCGATGAATACCTTTGAAGATCTTTTTCCATTACCGCTCTATAAACTTCCTGACACCTGGATCGAAGAAGAGTTTGGCTTCAAAGCACTTCAGACTGTTCCGGAAGCCATAGGACTTTCTTCAGTATACATCCTGATTTTTTTGGGGTTGGGTTGGTATATGTTTGATAAAAAAGATGTATAAATATGGCTGATTTAAAAACCATCACGGGAATACTGGGTGGCTTTGACAGAGTAGAACTTTCTTCTTTTGAAAAATATGTTGACTCTCCGTTTTTTATTCGGGATGATCAATTAAAAAATTTGCTTTGGAGTTGTATCCGGAAATCACAAAACGATACTGACCAAAGCCCAAAAGACATAGAAAATTCGTATGCTTCCAAATTGTGGAAAGAAGCCGAAACAACTTGTTATCATTTTTTGATTCAACAGGAATTTGACAAACTGACCACCCTGAAAGCCAATCTGAATCTGGCAGGAATCAAAAAAAGAAACATTGACAGGCTATACAAAGACGCACTTTCTAATATCGAAAAACTTGAAAAATCAGAGTTTGATCAATCTTCAGAATATTTTTATTACCGTTCATTGATAGAAAAAAACATTTTTGAACTTAAAACTGAAAATGAGAAAAAAAATGCTAAAGTAAAAATCGCATCAGAATTGAATATGCACAAGATTTCTGAAAACGTCGATTTGTTTTACATTCTTGAAATTATGAAAATATTTATTCAGGATTTTATTACAGAAGGTAATAAATCTTTATTTCCCGAATTGGAATTTGCCCTAAAAGCAGCAGAATCGCTCTCTCCGGACTATCAAAGTGTCACATTGTACAAAATGGCTATTGAAAATATTGTCAAAGAAAAAAAGGATCCGCAAAAGTGGAAAAACTGGTTGAAACTTCTTGATCAATACGGTTATAAAGTCCCGCAGGAAGAACTGGCTTATCTAAAAGAGGCCTATCAAAAAATGATGGAAAAATAAAAAGCAAAATAATCTTAACCAAAAAAAAAACAGGATACAATGTCAATATTATATCCTGTTTTTCTTTACAAAAGTATTTTCTAATGTGAAAACTATTGTATATCACTCAGATTTCTGACAGAAAACTGAAGACTGTTAAATCTACCCACTATACCTGTCACACTCACTTTTCCTGCCTTAACAGCTTCTCCTGCAAAGGTCGATTGAGTCCTTGTAAACAATTGAACAGAGCCTGTATTATCTTTTAGCGTAACAGTATTTACACCATAAGTCGCTCCTCCTGTTATCTCAGCATCTACGACTTTAACCAATGTTGACTCATGATCTAAAGAATTGATTTGATTAACTTTAACGATTTTGGGTGTCGGGAGCGTGCCTTGCCCTATAATGACGATGTTACCCAAAGGTACATTGTTTAGTTGTACCAAACCATTAAATTCACTTACACTCAACCCGTTGACATTGATTCTGATTTCAGTCCCTAAGGGCACGGTATGAGCTGCTGAAAACCTTACCGCCATACCCGAATCACCATCCTGAAGTACCAAATTATTAGGGTGTATATTAGCACTCGCCAAATCTGAAATGACCACACCTCTTATGTATCTTTCAGCCGGTATGGCTGTAATACCATTCGCAAAATTATCTCTCAGGGTTTTGATGCTGATTGGATCTCCTGTTCTTTCCGCACATCTCAGTAAATCAAATTTAACATCGGTGGTATCTCGGATAAACAATTGTTTAGTCGTGTTAAAAACGGTATAAATTCCAACAATACTACCATTTTGTTTTGGTAAAAACGCATTGGCAAAATCTGCATATCCACTCGTTCTGACCACAATTTTATTTTGATTACAATCCACGAGATCCTGATTGACTGTACGTGGATTTACAGGATTATTATCTGCATATTTTGTATTAAATCCTGCATTGGCAAATTCGACATCATCCAATTGAATCAATGAATTAAGCATAGCCGGAGTTAAATCGCTGATTTTAACTTTTACCGGGACAACGGGATTTCCTGCTTTTCCTTTTAAGAGCGTTTTCTGCAACAAACTTCCCGGAATTCCGGTAAGATTGATTCTTCCGGCATCGATGTAGAATCCGTAATTTAACGTAGGTAGTCCTGCGTTTTCACCAATGTACAAATCTTTCAAATGGATAAAAACCCTTCTTCCCACAGGATAATGAGAATGAATTTCCACTTCTTCAATGGCAATTCCAATTGCCCGGGGGCTGTTTTCATCCTTTACATGAATGGTTTTATAAAAATTTCCGGATTTGTCATCAGCGATGACGATAGCTTTGATATATTTGTCCATATCAAGTTTGACATTCTGACCGGAAACCATTTTTTGAAGGACAGATTCCAACGTTACGATCTGGTCTTCGGCAATGACCGGTTCTTCGATCGCCGGAGGAGTTTCAAATTCTCCTTTCAAACAGGATTGCATGGTAAAAATTACCAAAACAAAAAAACTAAAAAATAAAAATGTTTTTTTGGAAATCATCATGGATCTCATATATTATTGTTTTAAAAGATATAACTAATTGATGCTATAAAATTGGTTCCGAAAGCATAAAAATATCTGGATGGAAATCTGTCCACATCTTTTTCACTAAAATCGTATCTCAACTGTTCAAATCCTCCGGTTCTGATGTTCGTATCATTGAGCACATTAGAAACGTTGACGTTAATTCGGATAAACTGGCCGTCTTTGACTTTTATTGATTTAAATACGCCAAGATCTAAAGTCACACCGCCGGGTAGTCGCTCCTGCCCTACTATTTTATTAAACAACTCAGGATTTTCAATCGGATCGACCAGATCTACTCCTTCACGGGTTCTTCTGTCAGGATTCGGGTCCAAATAGGTATCTGCAAATGCATTGACATCTACATTGATTCTCCAGAATTTAGGCAATTGAAAATCAAGTCCGATGACACCTGCTTTTTGCGGCAAACCACCAACGTAATAGTTTTTCAGGAAAACTTCTCTGTTTTGGACGAGAACATCAGCAGAGTTGTCTCTGTTTATCGTCACAAACGGATTTGATGTGTAGAAAAACTCTCCGATATTCCCCATCATAGATAAACTTACTATAGAAGAGATTCTTATTTCCAATCCCATCTCAACACCGGCGTGAATCCTGTCGATTCCGGTCATGGCGTAGTTGACAAAAGTTCTCAAATCATCATGGTAAAAAACATCGTTGGTAATCTGATTTTTATAAGAAGTGTAGTAAGCTGATATACGTCCTTTTACTCTCGGAAAACGAAGTTCATAATTAATGTCTGAAGAAAAAATCTCCTCACTTTCCAGTCCCGTGACCACGGCATCTTTAATCCTTGGTGACAAATAAGATTGTCTCGAGAATGGCGCTCTGGTTCTGTAAGACGCTCCTGCAGATATATAATTATTTCCGTTCAGTTTATACGTAGCGCCTCCTTTTGTTCCGTAATTAAAAAAGGAATGAACTTCACCTTTTCCAAAAGAATTATCAGGAAATCTTCCGTTTTTGGTAAATCCTTCTCTGAAAAAAGAAGTATTGGAAACCTGGAAGGAAGCAAAATAATCAATTTTTCTGGTTGAATACTGAGCCTGAACCCAGGATTGAAGTCTGGTCAGATTGATATCAAAATTATGTCCGAAAATATCTCCTTCCTTCAGAATCCTGTTTGGATTATTAAGGTCATTCTGAATGGCTTCCGGGTTGTCCGGAAAATCCTGTTCTGAAAACCTGTCGAAGTCCACATAAAAATCAGCACCCAACAAATCTACAACTTCCCGATAGTTGTGGGTAATGTCATTAAGAAATTGCACCCCACCATTCAAAGTAAACCTAGGGGAAGAAACGTAAGTAAAATTGCTGTTGAAAGACAATTTTTCATTATCAAAATGTTCTTGTTCCAATATATATGCCGCCAATTTTCCGGAAACATTATTTCCCGGAATTCCATTCACGTTATTAATAGTATAAAACCGATTACTATTGGCATCATAGAGCTGATCCCAATTGACCTGCCTCACATTGACATCATTGACGAATTGTTGCCTTATCAAATCTGCAAAGGCCGGATCTTCATTATAAAAACTTGGCAACTTTCTGTAATAATCCGGTCTTGGATCCGGAGCATCATACCAATCCAATCTCGTCGATCCGAAAGTTCCGAACTGATAACCTAATGTTGAAGAAACTTTAAATTTTTTGTTGGGTTTATAATCATGGCGCAACATGGCTACCGGTTGATTGGTAATATATTCTCTGGAATTACGAACCTCTCCGTTTTGGTATCCCCAGTTGGGGTTGTAAAAATTATCTCCGGTGATGTCATACATCTCCTGTACGGCACCTGAAGCTCTTCCCCGTCGGGTAGGAGCACCAAAAAACAAACCGTTGATCAAATGTTTTTCTCCCAATTTTTTATCCACTGACAGAAAATAACTGCCGGCAGACATATTGGTTCCGGGTATATATCCGGAATTTCCATAACGAATAGATCCTGAAAAACTGTAAGCCCAGCCATTTTGCATCATTCCGGAAGACTGAGTGTACATGATTCTATGCTGATAAGTCCTGTTGGAAAAGGAATATACGGCTTTTTTCTGTTTGCGTTGATCGGATGCCCTGAGATCAATTTGTCTCAACCCTCCTATTCCACCGAAACCAAATTCATTGGGTCTGAGATTCAAAACATCTGTTTGGGCTCTTACCACATCATTTAAACCACCCCACGCATTCCATAAAATCCTACCATCATCCAGGTCATTCATGGGCATCCCGTTTAGCATAAGGTCCGTATCTTCATTCTGGTAACCTCGGATCCTGTATCTTGCATAAGACAGGTTAAATGCAGCATTATTGGCTATGACGTCCTGACTCGCCGTAAGCAAACCTGAAAAATTATCATTTTCACTCTCACCTCCGGACAAATCAGAAAAATCGACAATGCCTATTTCTGCTGTTCTTGAACCTTTAAATGCAGTATTGACCATAATTTCACCCAAATCTGTTACTATTGAATTTACCTCTATGACAAATTCTTTAGGACTGTCAGGATCAACAAAACTTCTTATGGTATATGTGCCATAAGCCACCGGTGAAAACTCAAAACTACCCGTTGGGTCTGTAAAGGTTTCTAAATCCGTCCCCAGGATGACAACTTTCACTCCGGGTAAAGTAGTTTTTGTATTTTCATTCACCAGTCTTCCTTTGACCGTTTGACCAAAAGTTAAAGAAATGGTAAAAAAACAAAAAAGAAACAAAAAAGAGGTTTGAATTCGTCTGTACATTCGTGGTTATTAAATTGCGGCGTAAAAGTATTCATATTTTTTGAAAGTCAGCATAATCATAATATGAAATATGTGTAAACAATAATAATTCAAAGTTATAACCTTGGAAAAATATGTTCAGCCTCCGATATTCTGTTAACTTTGCCCGAAATTTAGTCAATATGAGATTTTTTATTCTATTTTTATTTTTTAGTGTCGTTTTTTTATCAAAAGGTCTTTCACAGAAAGCTAAAGTAACCTCAATCGGATTTTACAACCTTGAAAACTTGTTTGATACGGTGGATGACACTTTAATAAGTGATGAAGAATTTTTGCCTGAAGGGAAAAGAAACTGGACACCTGAAAAATATCAGGAAAAATCCTCTAACATGGCAAATGTGATTTCACAGATTGGGTTGGAGTTTTGTCCTGCAGGATTGTCGGTATTGGGTGTTGCCGAAATTGAAAACAAAAAAGTATTGGAAGATTTGGTCAAACAACCTGCTTTGAAAGACAGAAACTATCAAATTGTTCACCAGGATTCGCCTGATGGACGTGGTGTGGATGTGGGTTTATTGTATAATCCTGCACACTTCAATGTTTTATCATTCAAAGCAATACCTCTTATTAATTTTGAAAACGGAAAACGAAGGTTTACGCGGGACATTCTTTATGTAAAAGGTGTGCTCGACAAAAGCGATACTTTGCACATCATGGTAAACCACTGGCCTTCGAGAGGAGGTGGTGAAAAACAAACAAAACCCTACCGTAACAATGGTGCAAAAGTATGCAGAGAAGTATACGATTCTTTGTTGACCGTTCACAAAAATGTTCATTTTGTAGTCATGGGTGACCTCAATGACAATCCGGATGATGAAAGCGTGACGTCGTTTTTGAGGGCTAAATCAAAAATTGAAAAAATGTCTGACAAAGATCTCTACAATCCATTTCATGAAATGTACAGGAGAGGTTTGGGATCAAATGCTTACCGGGACGCATGGAGTTTGT
>JALHOZ010000036.1 GCA_022842725.1 Saprospiraceae bacterium | reverse complement strand
ACAGTTGGCGTACAAACCGATGAATTCGGAGGATTGTACTACGAAGGCAATACCTTGTACGGATGGCAGGTTGACCGGGGCAGGGTATTTGAAATCAATACAAGCACCGCAGGACTCAGCCTGATCACAACAGGTCTTCCATTGGATTATAGAGGGGACAATGCCACATGTTTGCCTTGTGGCACAGGCGGAAATGACGAACCAAGTATCGAAGTATGTCCTGAAGAAACAACTACCTACACCGTTACCGTGACCGATGCTAACGGCTGTACGTCTACCAAATCGGTAACGGTTGTGGTAAGAGATTTTGAAGCAGTGAATATTCAGGCAAGCGACAAAGATATATGTCATTCAGAAAGGACAACCCTTACTGCCCCGGCCGGAGATGCATATATTTGGAATACCGGCGATACTTCTCAGTCTATAACGGTGAGTCCGACAACGACAACAAATTATTCAGTTACGATTACAAGAAATGGAAAGTGTGACGGAATCGGAAATGTTACCATCAATTTGAGACCTGACCCAACCATCATATTTGAAGGACAAAATGAGATTTGTAGAGGAGATTGTACTCAAATCCTTGCTTCGGGAGGTACCATTTATCAATGGTCAGGAGGAGGCATCCAATCTTCAGCTGCTTTAATTGAAGTATGTCCGATTGAAAATACAACTTATTTTGTTACGGTAACCAGTGAATTTGGTTGTAAAAGTACAGGAGCATTTAGTGTTGTTGTCAAAGACAAACCGATCGTAGCTATTACCGGAAATGAGGAGATATGTCAGGGAATCAGTACCACATTGACAGCTACAGGTGGTGGTGACTACCTTTGGAGTACAGGCCAAACAACAGGTAGTATTATTGTAAATCCGAATGTCACCACAAATTATTCGGTTACAGTATCCGGTCCTTTGACATGTGAGGTGAGCGCTCAAATTACGGTCAAAGTCAATCCAAGACCTGTTGTCAATATCACCGGCAATAATACATTGTGTGTCGGTGAATGTACCAGATTGGAAACTCAATCAGGATTTTCATACCTTTGGATAGGTCCTGGTTTTTCGTCAAATGAATCCTTCATCGAAGTTTGTCCTGAAGAAACAACATCATATTCATTGTTGGTTACAGACTCTTTGGATTGTTTTACAGAATTATTTTACGAAGTTATTGTCAAAGATAAAATAAATGGAACCATATCAGGCAATACGAATCTATGTACCGGTGAAACAACCGTTTTAACAGCATCGGGAGGAAGTGAATTTTTATGGAGTACAGGAGCTGTTACTTCATCAATCACAGTATCTCCTGCCAATACGACTACATATAGGGTTACCATTTCAGATCAAAATGCATGTTCTGACGTAATATCAGTTATGGTAAATGTTAACAACAATCTTCAGGTCGACATCATAGGAGACTTGCAGATCTGTACCGGAGAATGTACAACATTGACAGCAAGTGGTGGTAGTCAATATGAATGGTCAGCACCCGGCTTTTCGTCATCTGAAGCAAGTATTAATGTTTGTCCCGATGTAACAACGACCTATACGGTTATGGTGACCAATGAAAATGGATGTAAAAATTCACAAAGTGTGACTGTGGTGGTAAATACACCATCTTCCTTAATTATTACAGGTGAAACTTCCATTTGTGCCGGAGATTCTACGACGCTTACGGTAACAGGTGGTGCCACATATCTTTGGAATACCGGTGAAAATACAGCCTCCATCATTGTCAAACCGGATGCAGACAGAACATTTTCTGTTACTTCCATTGACGCAGGTGGTTGTTTGCTTTCTGCTTCAGTAAATGTTCGTGTTTCCCCTTTGCCTAATGTTTTTATTGTATACAACAGTGAGGTGTGTGAAGGAACTTCCGTACAGATAAGAGCTTCCGGAGGTGAAACCTACCAATGGAGTAATGGTCAGAATACACAAAGTATTTTTGTTACACCATTGGTTACCACAACTTATATCGTGACGGTAACTTCAGGATTTAATTGTAATGCCGTAGATAGTGTTCAGGTCAAAGTAAAACCTAAACCATCTATTGTTTTTGACGGAAATGAACAGATTTGTTACGGTGATTCTGCTATCATTGTTGCATCACTTGACGCATATAATGAATGTCCCGATGAATGTAAAATATCAGATCCTTTGGTTCTGGCATATTGGGATCTTGAGGCATGCCATGCTTTTCCTTCACAAGGTACGCATATAGATTATTCCGAGTTTGTTCCTGTGACGATTTCCGGTTCATGCCTTGAGGTAAGCGCTACCAATGTCCGACGAAATCAAGGTGAACATTCTTGTTCTTTTGGTTTTGATGATACCGGTGTCAGTATGTGTATTGGTGGTCAGGAAACGTGTAACAGCTCAAAAGTTGATTATAATAAGGCTCTCCGTTTTTCCGTCAATATTCGTCCCGGTCAAACCGGAAGAATTTCAGGACTGCAATTTTATGAAGCTTCACCTGAACAATTCGAATGGGTAATGGGAATTTCAGGTCCAAATAATTATTTACAGAAATACCTGATCAGAGTACTGAAGGAAGGTAAAATAATCTATTACAAAGATGAATTGACTTCCCAAAGGGACTGGAATCTGGTAACATTTGATTTTGCTAACAACAATCACTTTGCTTTCAGTAAAGAAACAGAATTTGTTTTTGAAATCATTCCTTATTGTCCTGTTGGAAACGGAGCTGAACACAGTGTTTGGGATATTGATGAAATCAAAGTTCTGGGTGGTTGTTGTACCACCGGAAATCATGGTTCAATTACTTATCTTTGGTCCAATGGATCCACAGAACCGGGATTGACAGTTTCGCCGGAAGAGACCAGTGAGTATACCGTAACGGTAACAGATTGTTGTGGTTGTTCAGCTACATCAACGTACGAAGTCAGAGTTAATAATATCAAAGTTGATCTGGGACCTGACGTAATGATTGAAGAAGGACAAAGCATAACCTTGAGACCGGAAATTACCGGAAACAGTATCTGTCCTGACTCTTTGACATCATTATTTTACCGATGGTCTACCGGAGCGACAACAGATTCTATCGTTGTCAGCCCTGCAATATCATTTGTATATTCACTTGACGTTACGGATTGTATGGAATGTACAGGACGCGGCAGAAAGTTTGTTTTTGTCAATCCTGAAAGCAATGGTGTAAATACAATATATCCAAACCCTACAGCCGGTAAGTTTCAGGTATTATCCGTAAACCCGCTTTCTGATGATTTGAAAATCAGAATCTTTACAGCAGATGGCAAATTAGTGGGCAATAACGAACTGCCACATAAAAAATTATCACAACTTCATATCGAGATTGATCTGCCTGATCAGGTCAGAAGTGGTTTGTATCTGTTGGAAATGAACAACGGAGGCATCGTAACAACCACGAAGTTGATTGTTGTTGACAGATAATAATAAATAGTATATTTTGAGGTTTTTAAAAGCCGGTTGTGATCCCATGGCCGGCTTTTTTTATGTTATTTCAACATTAATTTGTGGTTTTTGCCAATATTTAGAAGCAGGCAATGACAAAGAAATCATTTTTTCACTATCATTGTATTCTCAATTGTTTGATATATGAATTTTCAAAAAAATAAACACTTGTTTTTATTGTCGGTCGGACTGTTTTTGACAACCATTCTGGGAGCACAAAAAAGTAAACCGATACCATTTCATCAACCTCCGTCCTGGTCAAAAGAAGCCATTTGGTATCAGATTTTTATCGAGCGGTTCAGAAATGGTTCCACCCAAAACGACCCAACTTTGGAAACCTGTTATAACGCACTCTCAGATCAGATTCCAAATGATTGGAAACTCACACCGTGGGGCCAAAATTGGTATGAACAAGAATCCTGGGCAAAGGAAACAGGATTGGATTTTTACCGTACGATTCAAATGAGAAGGTATGGTGGTGATTTACATGGTGTGGAAGAAAAAATTCCATATCTGAAATCTTTGGGAATTAACGCTATTTATTTTAATCCGTTAAATGATGCACCTTCACTTCACAAATATGATGCAAGATATTATCATCACATAGATGTTACCCTGGGCGATGATCCTAAAAAGGATTTGGCATTGATGGCAACAGAGGATCCTTCAGACCCAAAAACATGGGTTTGGACTTCTGCGGATATGAAATTCATCAACCTGGTCAAAAAGTTGCACAGTGAAGGCATTCGTGTGGTACTTGATTTTTCATGGAATCATACAGGAAAAAACTTCTGGGCTTTTAAGGATATTGAAAAAAACGGACAATCTTCAAAATATGCCGATTGGTATCAGGGAGCGTTTGTAAAGGATGAAACTACCGGTCAAACAAAATACAATTACGAAGGCTGGATAGGCATTTCATCTTTGCCGGAATGGAAAGAAATCAATCCTCAAAATAAAAAACCGGGACATCCTTTTGAAGGTACCTTGCATCCCGATGTCACACAACATATTTTTGACGTCAGCAGAAGATGGATTGACCCCAATGGAGACGGTAAATTTGACGATGGTATTGATGGCATGAGATTGGATGTTGCTGAACATGTGCCTCTCGGATTCTGGCGGGATTTCAGGAAATATGTCCGAAATGTTAATCCGGATTTTTACCTTGTCGGTGAAAACTGGTGGACACAATGGCCGGACGTGCTTATGGATCCCTTGCCGTGGGTCAAAGGAGATGTTTTTGATGCAGTGATGCATTACCAATGGTATAAAGTTGCCAGAGATTATTTTGCCAATTCAGAAAATAAACTTTCTCTTTCGGGATTTAAAAGCGGGATAGATTCTGTTTTTTTAAAATATCCGGAATACACCCAACAAGCGATGATGAATCTTTCTGCTTCCCACGATGCTCCGAGATTATTGACATGTTTTGCCAATCCTTCCAAATATAAATATAATGCTGTACCGCGGGATAATGAAGATTATAACACCGCTACACCTGACAATGAGGTAGCACAAAGGGTAAAATTATTTTTATTACATCAATATACTTTTGTAGGAAGCCCACACATCTGGAATGGCGATGAAATGGGCATGACCGGTGCTGATGATCCGGATTGTCGTAAACCACTTCCCTGGCAGGATATACCTTTTGAAACGGAAACATCGTTTTCAGGATCGAAGGTTGTATATGCCGAAAAACCTTCTTTCAAACAGGAATGGTTTGACTATTATCAATCATTGATCACTTTCAGGAAAAAAAATCCGGCGTTTACCTACGGGAAATATGAATTTATTTCCATAGCTGATAAAAAAAATATTCTTGCCTATTTCAGAGAATACAAAGAAGATAAGTATCTGGTAGTCCTGAACAATAATCCCGAAACACAAATCATTTTTTTACCTAACAGCATTGTAACAGATAAACCATGTTTTCAGGTCGGTGGTGCTGATTTGGTCACCAGTAAAAAACTAAATTTACCGGCGTTTTCCGGAATTGTTATACCGATGTATCCATAATTTTTTACGAACCATTTTTTGTCCAGTCAAAATTTTCGATCAGATTTTTGTATAAACGAACGGCCAGAACACCGTTGAGCTGTCTGTTTTCAATTTCTTTTTTTAATGTGTCGACAGATTCTTTAAAAGAGGTTTTGGCCATTACCCATTCCCAAAATAAGGATGGTATTTGTTTTTCAAACCACTTAAGTTCCTGTTCTTTCCTTTTTACATAAAAAAGTCCTTGTTTTTTTGATTCATTTTCAAAAAAATCCAAAGACTGAAGTATCTGTTCCACGCCTCTTTTTTCAAGAGATGAGATCTGGTGAACCGGGATGTGCCAGTTTTGTAGGGCATGGCGAAAAAATGCCAGAGATTGTGTATAATGTCTTACTGTTTCGACTGCCAAATCCTTCATATCTCCGTCGGATTTATTAACGACCGCAATGTCAATATTTTCTAAAACACCTCTTTTTATACCTTGCAAATCATCTCCGGCACCGGGTTGAAGAATAAAAAGATTGATGTCCGTAATGTAAGATACCTCTGCTTCGTTTTGTCCGACACCTACGGTTTCAATGATGATCCTGTCAAAACCTGCGGCTTCACAAAGTAATATGGTTTCTTTTGTATGGGCTGCTATACCGCCAAGGAGATTGCCGGACGCTGTAGGCCGTATGTATGCTCCTTCGGAAACAGAAAGTTGCTCCATCCTCGTTTTATCACCTAATATACTGCCACGGGAACTGTTGCTCGATGGGTCAATGGTCAAAACGGCAACTTTATGCCCTTTTTGTAACAGGCTGCAGCCAAAATAATCGATAAAAGTACTTTTACCTGCGCCCGGACTGCCTGTGATGGCTATTCTCAGACTTTCGGTTTTTGGATTTTGTTCAAAAAGATTTGTCAGAATGGTTGATGCCAAAACCTGATGGTCCTCCCTTGTACTTTCAATAAGTGTGATGACTTCAGCCAAAACAAAAGTATTAGATTCCGCCAAACCATTGAGGTAGTATGACAAATCTTTTGTTTTTTTGTTTCTGTGTGAATAGGGTGGTGGTGACATATTTTATACCGCGATCTTTTTTGTCGGGCTTCAGATCATTAGTTCATACAAAAATAGGACCTTTTTTGTTTTTACCATAAAAACAAGGTTATATTTTCCTGTACCGGATTTCCTCAAACAGGTGTTAAAAAAGAAGTAAAACGTATACTTTTTGGTATTTCCGTTTAGGGTTACCATGGAATCCTGCTGTTGTTCCGGACCATTTTTATATAAATCCACAGAAAATATCATCCATATTCCGGGACAAATATTTACCTTAGCTACTTATTAACATGATTATGTACAAAATAGAACACCTTGGTATTGCGGTTAAAGACCTTGAGGCAAGCGAAAAAATTTATGCAAAATTATTTCATGCAGAACCGTATAAAAGAGAATCCGTCGAATCCGAAAAAGTGATAACGTCTTTTTTTTCGTGTGGTCCCAACAAAATTGAATTATTAGCTGCAACGGATGAAAACAGTACGATACAATCATTTATAAACAAGCGCGGAGAAGGAATCCACCATGTGGCATTTGCAGTCGATGATATAAAAGCGGAAATGTTGCGTCTGAAAGCTGAAGGTTTTGTGCTGATTAATGAAAATCCCAAGAGAGGCGCCGACAACAAATGGGTTTGTTTTCTCCATCCGAAACATACATCGGGTGTGTTGATTGAACTTTGTCAGGAAGTAAGAGATACGGAAGATGGGTTTTAACCGGACTTTTGTATTTTTAGTAACATCAGTGCTCTGTCCAAAAATATTTATTACATTGTGTGATCTTACAAAGATTCACAAATAAAGGTTTTTTTAGACAGAGCACCCTGTGTTAAAAACAATATCCTTTTTTATCGATGACCGCTGAAGCTATGGTTCTTCTGTGTTTGACGATATTTTGAATCGGATATTTTGTGTATTTTCTGATGCCGCTGATATATGCTCCCTGCATGGATTCCGGTATAAAACTTCCGGTAAGGTCAAGACTCAACGTATAAACAGATTGATTGGCCTGATGAAAAACGGTTTTTACCAGAGCCTGGTGTAATTCAGGTTGGTATACAGAAGGTTTGTCAGCAATTTTTTGGCATCTCAAAAGTACCGATTCCGCATTGTAAATGGTCATGATAAGATCTGCCAGATTCATAACGATTTCCTGCTCTGTTTTCAGATCAAGGGTGCCTGACATCGCTTGTTGTGCCGCTGTGCCCAACAACATGATCAATGCCTTTTTATAACCTTTTAATGCTTTTTGTTCTTCAGTAAAGTGACCGGAAAATACGGTTTCATCGTTGGCACCTTCCATAAGTTCTTTTTGAACAGCCATAGCAGGTGTCATCAAATCTACTTGACCTTTCATGGCCCTTTTCAAGAGGGTACTAATGATCAAAAGACGATTGATCTCATTGGTTCCTTCAAAAATTCTGTTGATCCTGCTGTCCCGGTAAGCTCTTGCAATGGCACCTTCCTCTGAATATCCCATACCTCCGTGTATCTGAACTGTTTCGTCGACACAATAGTCCAGTACCTCAGAACCCAGTATTTTAACAATGGAACATTCCAAAGCGTATTCTTCGGCAGCATTCAGTTTGGATTTTGTAAAATCACTGCCTGAAACTTTTTCATTTTCTTCTACATTCTGGATGGCCTGAGCAACCCGGTAAATGACAGATTCTGCTGTAAAACACTGAATGGTTTGTTCGGCAAGTTTGTATTGAATAGCGCCAAAATTGGCTATAGCAGTATCAAATTGTTGCCTTTCCAAAGCATATAATGTAGAAATATTGACCAACATTTTGGAAGCTCCCAAAGTTGATGCTCCTAATTTGAATCTGCCTATATTTAATACGTTGAAGGCGATGAGGTGTCCTTTTCCGATGTCTCCCAAAACATTTTCAACAGGGACCAAAACATTTTCTAAAAAAACCATTCGGGTTGAAGAACCTTTGATACCTAATTTTTTTTCCTCTGCCCCAAGGGTCATCCCCTGCATACCTTTTTCAAGGATAAATCCGGTAAATTTGTCTCCGTCAACCTGAGCAAAAACGGTAAAAATATCCGCAAATCCTGCGTTGGTGATCCACATTTTTTGACCGTTGAGAACGTAATGGGTTTTGGCTTCATTCAAAAATGCAGTTGTCTTGGCAGCTAATGCATCTGATCCGCTGGAGGGTTCTGTCAGGCAGTAAGAGGACTTCAAGACTCCGGTAATCAAACCCGGAAGGTATTTCTTTTTTTGTTCTTCGGTACCGTAATATAGTATAGGTAACATGCCGATTCCTGTGTGCGCATTGTAGCTTACGCTGAAGGAGCCGGAAGGTCCAACTTCTTCCCCAATAACGGTATTGGTAATAAAGTCCATGGCACTTCCTCCGTATTCTTCCGGCATGTGGGTACCAAAAAATCCAAGCTCTCCGAATTTTTCCATGATGGAAGGTATCAATCCTTCTTCCAGTTTTTCAATTCTGTCAGTGACTGGTCTGATTTCCTGTTCCGTAAAGTCCCTGATCGTCTGACGGATCATCTCTTGTTCTTCTGTAAAATCTTCAGGTATAAAAAGAGCTTCGGGGTCGGAATCTTTGACGAGAAACTGACCTCCTTTGAGGATGTCTGCAGGTGGATTAAGTACTTCCATATTGATGATTTTAAAAAATGAACTCAAAGTTAAATTTTTATTTTTAATAAAACAAGTCCTTTTTTCATTTTTTTGAAAAAAAGTTAAATTTTGTTCATTTTTTATACCAAAATGGACAAAACCGAAGCATTTTTTGAAGATTTTATGGAAAAATCAGGAATACCGGTAACCTGAACTTATGGAGAGTGAAGATATCGAAATACGCCTCAACACTGAAAAGAGGGTGGACCACCAAGAATCCAACTCAGACACAAACCCTAATGGACCTCAATGGAACGAATAAATCCTGATAGCATGATTATGTCAAAAGGAATCAGATATTTTTTATTGTTCAAAAGACCTTATACGCCTTTGTAATCAAATTAGCAGCAAAAGCCCTCTGATTAAGGATCACTCAGTATAATGGTTTGAAATACTTCACAAAATTTTTGGTTGAAAAAGGAATAGGTTTATCCTTCATGCAACATTTTCCACAATACATCATTGAGATGAACCAGTCCTTCTTCTGTAGCTGAAGATATAAATACATGAGGAATATTGATTTTTAAGTCCTTATCTATCCAGGTTTTGATTTCATCATCGATGAGGTCACATTTGGTAATGGCCAGAAGACGTGGTTTTTCAAGCAACTCCGGATTGTACATTTTGAGTTCGTAGTGCAGAATGTTGTATTCTTTGGTTATATCCTCGCTATCTGCCGGAATCATAAAAAGTAAAATGGAATTTCTTTCTATGTGTCTCAAAAACCTCAGACCCAGACCTCTTCCCTGGTGGGCTTCTTCGATGATACCGGGAATATCGGCCATAATGTAGGAACCTTCATCTCTGTACCTTACAATCCCGAGGTTGGGCACCAAAGTCGTAAAAGGATAATTGGCTATTTCCGGTTTTGCGGCTGTGATCGAAGCCAGAAGGGAAGATTTGCCGACATTTGGAAATCCGACGAGACCGACATCAGCTAAAACTTTTAATTCGAGAATTTTCCAGGCTTCGATACCTTCTTCACCTTTTTGGGCGTAATCAGGTGATTGGTTGGTAGAAGATTTAAAGTGTGCATTACCTTGTCCTCCTCGTCCTCCCGGCACCAGAATGATTTCTTCACCGTGTTCGGTGATTTCAAATTCGACCAATCCGGTTTCAGCATCCCGGGCAACCGTACCCAAAGGTACATCTATATATATATCTTTGCCGAAAGCACCGGTTTTCATACCTCCGGCACCATTTACTCCGGATGTTGCCGTGATATGTTTGCGGTATTTTAAGGACAACAAAGTCCATTCATTGGAGTTGCCTCTCAGGATGATGTGACCGCCCCGTCCTCCGTCTCCGCCATCAGGTCCTCCGAAAGCAGTGGTTTTGTCCCGATGGAAATGCATAGATCCTGCACCTCCCGAACCGGAACGACAACAAATTTTTACGTAATCTACAAAATTTTGTTCTGCCAAGACGAGGGAATTCTGATAATAATGAAAAAAATCTGCCTTCAAAATAAAGGCAGCAAGCATAATATAAAATCTTATTTTGGTTGGTCGATGACGGAAGTTATTCTTTCAAATATTTCGTCAATGGTTCCAACGCCAAAAATAAGGGAAGATTTTCCTTTGGTGTCATAATAATCAAAAACCTGTTTGGTTTCTGATTGGTATACATGAATGCGGTTTCTGATGATACTTTCATCTTTATCGTCCGCCCTTCCTGAAGCTTCTCCTCTTTTGAGCAAACGAACGACGAGTTCTTCTTCCGGCACATCCAAAGCGATAAGGTTGGTGACGGCTGTCCCTTTTTCAGCTAAAAAAGTATCCAAAGCTTCTGCCTGGATAATCGTGCGTGGGAAACCGTCGAAAATGATACCTGTAACATCAGGATTGTCATTCACTTTGTTTTTCAACATACCGATTGTCACTTCATCGGGTACCAACTCTCCTTTTGCCATATATTCTTTGGCTTTAAGTCCGAGTGGTGTGTTATTACCCATTTCGTAACGGAACAAATCTCCTGTAGAGATATGTAGTATATTGTATTTTTTTACCAATAATTCGGCCTGAGTTCCTTTTCCTGAACCCGGAGGACCAAACAAAACGATATTGATCATGTTTTTTTTATTCATTTGAAGGGCAAATTTACGAAAAAATTGGCGTAACCAATGGAACATGGGCAAAGTTATTTAATTGAATCAATAATATCAACCCCAAATAAAAATCTGGATTCCCAATAAGGTGAGCCCACGATGTTGTCCACTTTGACGCCGGCAGAAGTTGTACTGTGGATGATTTCCAGTTTTTCCCGGTCGACAGATGAAACGATCGCAACATGGGAAATCCTTTCCTGATTGCCAAAAAATACCAAATCACCGGGAATAAGTTTTTCTCTGGATTTATGTCTGCCGAGTTTTGCCAGATCGTGTGAAGGTCCGGATATCTGAATGCCGTTTTGTGTAAAAATATATCCGGTGAAACCGCTGCAGTCAAATCCCGTTTCCGGTTTTTTACCGCCTGCTTTATAGGGTTTTCCAATGTATTGGTGTGCGGAATCAACTATTTTTTGTCGGGACGAAGAGACTGAAACTGATGTCGTACTTTTTTTAGATTTGGTAACATGGTCTTTTGTTTTGTGGGTATATGTTTTGGTATAGGACGGCGATCTGCCTGACTTATCCCGTGAACTTCTTTTTTTGGAAGAGCTGTATTGTGATCCTCTCTGGGTGGAAGAACAGGAAGAAAGTGACACGACAGCGATTAAAAACCACAGACTGTACCATAAAATGACTGGTCTTGATAACATATTAAAATTATTATTAATATATAATGAGCAAAAATTGTGCCGTTTAGTCGTCTTTCTTGTGATTTGTAAAAGTTTAAGGTGTAAAGGTCTTGGGTAGAAAAAGCTAAACGATAATATTTGACATTTTGGTTTACCTGATCGGGATTAAATACAAATTTTGTAAAATATCTTCTAAGTTTAATCTCCTTTGCAAAAAAAGAATTAGATTTTTTTTAAAAAGAATGTGGTTGATGTCTATAATTGAGCTTTTTTAAACCAACCATTAAATTATAATTATCTTTGTCAGATAAAGCCAAAAAATGACCAGGGCATGAAGCGTTTCTTTTTACTTATAATTGTGTGTAATTTACTACAAACAATCACCGTTAGTTCTCAAAATCTTTCCTGGAACGGAGTGGAACTTACGCCTTCTTATTCAAATGCTTCAGGCAAAATTGAGCATGTTGATCAGGGTGAACTTGTGTTTTTATCCGGGGGAGATTTGTTTCACGTTTGGTATGACGAAACCTTCAGCATGGAAGTACAGGCGTTTGAAAACCAGGTGACCGGTGTGAAAGACTTTATCCTGATAGATGTGGATTGGGATGGAGATAAAGATATAATGGCGGTCATTGAGGGAGGCCCGATTCAGGTGTATGAAAGGGTAGATCAAAAATTTATATATAATGTAAATATCAGAATATTCAACTGGATCAATGCGAATACGCTTTCTGTTCATGATTTTAATGACGACGGATACGATGATATTTTGCTCAATAATATTTTATATGTAGCGAAATCCCCATTTGTTTTTGAAAGGACACATTACATCCTTCCTGATAATTATTATCCTCGGGTTGCTCAGTTTTTTGATTACGATTTGGATGGAGATAAAGATATGTTGATGCTATTGGTTTCAAATCTTTTTGTCATGGAGAACACGGGCAAAGAAGGAATGAAACAAATTAATATTGATGCTTTTTTGAACAGAACGAGCTGGTCAAGGGTAATCAAAGCGGGAAACAAAGATGTTATTATCGTTTTTTCCGGAGGCGATAAAAAGTTTTACCGGGTTTTTTACGAAAACAATACCTTTGGTCATACGGAAATCGGTTCTTATTCCCACACCAAACAAACCTATTCCATCATGACAAAGGATCTAGATGGTGATGGTGTGGAAGAAATAATTTCTGATCAATATTTTAATCAACTGACTATACTTTCTTATGACACGTTGACGGATAAACTCAACGTGCATACGTATGGTGCCCCCAATTTTCAAAATTTTACAGTCAGTGAGGGACTTGATCCTCAAATATTTATTCGGTATTCCGGGCAGATTGAAGGGGTTTCCTGGGACAAACCGCAAAATAAAATGGTCAGGAGATTTTTATCGCCTACTGTTTTTTTACCATCAGATTATCAGGATATTAACGGGGATGGTTTTGTTGATCTGATAAAAAACTTTTCTATTAAAAGATACCTGGGAGAGCGCCGGTTTGATGGTATTATTACTATGAATATTGACAGTACCGGAGGACAATGGAAAGATTTTGACGGAGACGGTGATTTGGATTATGTACTGAAGTTTGGCTGGTACAAAAATAATGGCGCATTACAATTCGAGCCCTATCAATCCAGGGTTCCTGATCCGGTCTTTGTTGATCCGCAGATATTTTTTACCAATATCGTGTTCAGAGAAGATCTTGACGGTGATGGGGACATTGATGTTCTGACGTACAACCGCTTCGGTGAACCCTTTGAATTGCACGAAAATGCCGCCGGTACTTTCAGTCTTAAACAAGTATTAGCGACCAATGCCACGATCAGTGGTTTTCTCAGGGCATTGTATTTTGAAGATTTTGACGGTGATGGATTAAAGGATATTCTCATTGCTGTGGCCAGTGGCATGGCGTGGATGAAAAATTATGGTTCGCTCGTTTTCAGCGAGCCCAAGTTGTTGTACAAAGACGTTTACAGTCCTTTGATGGCTGATATTTCCGACGTGAATCACGATGGTATCATGGACGTGTTATTATCGACCGGGGAAATAATCACCGGAAAAGCTTTAGGTTCGGTAATTTTATATTTGGGTTCACAGGATGCTGAAATGAATGTATTTCCACTTACACAAGGAAATGGCTATCACAGGGCAAGATTTGCTGACCTTAACCGGTTGGGCTGGAAAGACATAGTTTTTTCCAAGGAAGAAGGGTTGCATTCGATAATTACGGATAATATCAGTAGCCCTGAATTAAAGAAAATCAATTTCGATGCCGGCACTGATAAAAATTTTCAGGTAAGGGATCTCGACGGTGACGGAGATGACGACATTATTGTTTCGAATGCCAATGGAAGTCTGTTTTATATCATCAATGGTGCTTTTGTTGCAAATGCCTGCCCGTCAGGCTCCGTATTTTTGCGAAATCAGCAACAGGTTGATGAGTTTGTTGAAAAATACGGAACATGCCCGGTTATTCCGGGTGATTTATTTTTAGGATTGGCTAAAAACAGTAATTCTGATATTAAGAATATTTCCGGTTTACAAAATATAAAAAAAATACAGGGTAACCTGACAGTACATTATTGTCCTCTATTCACTGATTTTTCTGGTTTTATAAATCTGGATACGATTGAAGGTTCGCTTTTGTTGAACAGATTTTCCACGAAAAAATTAAGTGGTTTTGACAATCTGACCTACATTGGCAAACATCTTGAGTTGAATCACACGGCCATCAATTCTCCAAACTGGTTGCTTGATACCCGTGAATTGGGCAACGTCCGTTTTGTCGGGGGAAATATTAATCTGCCTTCCGGAAATTTTACTAACCTGGGTATACAGAGTCAACCTGAATATTTCGGCAACATCACGCTATCAACTTTTACCAATAATAATCTTACTAATATTGATTTTTTAAAGAACACCAAAGTGATCCGGGGCAATTTGAATCTGGACAATTGTAAAGTAAGCACGCTCGAGCCCGCCAAAAACCTGGAAAAAGTGAGTGAAATCATCATACGAAGCCAACAACTGCATACAATAGGCATGGGGTCAAAGTTGGACTCCATAATGGGATCCTTGGTCATTACCTCTACAAACCAGGCAGAACTTTTTTCTGATACGTCCTTTGCAAATTTGAAATATGTAGGCAATAACCTTGAACTTTTTGCCAAATCACTTAAGGGGTTTTCAAATGTCGAAAAAGTGATGGGTTCCTTGTCTCCTTCCGGTAAAACCATTGATGAAGGTTTTCTTGAAAATATTGATTTTCTCGGCAAAAACCTTTCCATGAGCGGCATGGAAAGTGTTCATTCCGGTTTTCTCAGGAATATCGATTCTATTCCCGGTTCAATTAATTTTTTAGATATTTCTTTTCCTGATTTATCATTTTTGTCTTCCATTAAGAAGGCTGGTAGTTTTAGTTTGAATCTGAATAACGCCATTGTATCCATTGCAGATTTGAATCCTGCCTTAACATTGAATGGAGGGTTATTAATCTGGCGTTGCCCAAATCTTAACTTTTGTGATGTTCCTTTTGTTTGTAAACATATCGCAGACGGCAAACCATATAATTTTAGTAAAAACGGGCAACAATGCAACAATCCTGCAGATTTTGATTGTTTATCCAACTCGTTTTCAGGTTTTATATTCTACGATCAAAACCAAAATGGAATTCGCGATTTGGAAGAGTTTCCGGTGGCAGATCAAAAGATTTCTGCATTAGGCAAACCCAATACGGTCTATACAAGTACAAACGGAAAATACAATCTTTTTTTCTTGCCTAATGATACCATAAATATAGGTCTTAATGATATTGAACCTTTCAGAATCACAACGACACCCGAAAGATATACCGGAAGATTTGTCCCTGATAGTCCGGATAATAGTGATAACAACTTTGGAATTTTTCACCGGGATCCGATACATGATGGGCTAATAAGCGGACAATTCGGATTGTTTGTTTGCAATCGTCCAACGGAGGTTGATATTCAGGTATTGAATAAAGGAAGTTTTGTTGAAAAAACAAGGGTAAAAGTGCAGTTGCCCAACAATATAAAACTTGATTCTCTTGAAGGGGTTTCCTATGAATATGATCAAAACCAATCCATTGTCTGGTTGCAAACGGATACATTACAACCTTTTCAACGCGAAAAAATCTCTTTGTGGATAACAGCCCCCGGATGGGATCCTGAAAGTGATAATAAATATGCTTTTTATTGGGAACTTCAGGTATTGAACGAATCCGGACAGTGGATTGTCATGGATGATGAAGAGAAAATGATGGAATTGTTATGTAGTTACGATCCAAATGACAAACTCGTCGAAGGCCCTTACAAAGGTTCAAATTTATTGTTTGGTGAATCGGGATACCTTGATTATACCATACGTTTTCAAAACACAGGTAATTATTATGCTGAAAATGTCTTGCTATCAGACACGTTGTCATCAAACCTGGATCTGAATAGTTTAGAATTTATTGCATCCAGCCATGAACCGGTGGAAATGACGAGAAAAGAAAATATTGTGAAATTTTATTTCCCGGGTATTATGCTACCCGATTCAACCAGGGATTTTGTTGGGAGTCAGGGTTATATCCGCTTCAAAATAAAAACAAGTGGAGCAATGGACGCAGGTGATGTAATTAACAATACAGCACACATCTATTTTGACTATAATCCTCCTATCACAACCAACACAGTGAGCAGCTTTGTCTTGTTGCCGGATTACACAAATGATGTTAACAACGTTTCCCTGATGGTATGGCCACTGCCAACTAAAGATAAATTGTGGATTCAAATCGATGGTAACTATATTACATCAGATTGGACATATACTATATTATCACAAAAGGGAGAGATAATGGTGTCCGGTCAACAGTCAGTAGATGCGTTCGCGGATGTCTCATGTCTTGGGTCTGGAATATATTTTATAGTACTTGATCATGTAGCTACCGGACAAAAACTGACTAAAAGTTTTATCAAACTTTAAAAGACTACTTGTTATACTATAGAGACAATACTAAAAGGGGGAAAAAGAACAAAACGAAAAAAGGTGTGCTCTCTTGTCGAGGGCACACCTTTTTTACGATTAACGGGTGATATTATAAACTGTTGACGAATTTCGTCAACTTCGATTTTAAGTTTGAAGCTTTGTTTTTATGCCACGTATTTTTTTTGGCCAATTTGTCGACCATACTTACAACCTTTGGCAAAAATGTTGCTGCGTCAGCTTTGTCAGTCATCTTACGCAACTTGGCGATAGATGTTCTGGCTGATTTTTTATAATAACGGTTTCTGATTCTGATTTTCAGATCCTGTCTTATTCTTTTTTTAGAGGATTTATGATGTGCCATAAATTTTTAAAATTTGATACTTTCTAAATTGGAGTGCAAAAATAGAGCTATTCTTCAACTAGAGAAACTTTTTTCAAAAAAATATTTAAAAATTTTATCAATGTCGTGTTTTTTGCAAATATTTGACCCGTTCTTTCAATATTTACGCTTGACCATTCAATACATTAGTATGATAAAAAATGGAATTTTTCTCTGTTTTGTTATTTTGTTGATAAAGCACCACACCCTTGGGGCACAAAAAAATCTTGTTAAAACAACCCTGATGGCACCGACTTCATGTGATCTCGGGTATTACCAATTGGTTTTTACAGACGAATTTGAAGGTCAGACCTTGGATACGAACGTTTGGTACACCTATTATCCCTATGGAAATAATTCGACCAAAGATTCCTGTGGTTTTTGCAGAACTCATGCTTCCGCCAATGTATACCTCGATGAAAACTGTGTATTGAAAGACGGAAAATTGCATCTTTTGACCAAAGAACAACCCATCCGTTGGATTGAACGCGATTTTCGCTACACTTCCGGCATGGTTCATTCCAAACAGGTTTTTACCCGATATGCCAAATATGAAATTCGCTGCAAACTGCCAAAAGGCAAACAACACTGGCCGGCATTTTGGGTTTTTGGGTGGAATACAGAAATCGATATTTTTGAATTTTCCTGCAAAGGCACTTCAAAACTGGAGTTTTCCGTCCACAATTGGTTGAGTAAAGCCTGTGACAACGACAATCCTAAAAAAAACAAACCTTGTTACAGTAACCGCTCTAAATTGGTGGATTTTGGTACCGATTTTTCTGATGACTACCATATTTTTAGTATGGAGTACGAGCCCCATCTCATCAAATTTTATATCGACAATGTGATGGTGAGGGTTGTCCCCAAATATTATACCTTAAAAAAGAAGCCAATCTATCATTGTTCTCTTCCTCCCGGTGAATACTACATGAACCCGGCCTTCCCGAATCCCGGAGAACCTGTTCAGGTTATAGCCAATAATTTTGTTTGTTGGGAACATAAAGAAAAAAATCCTGTTTTTCCGAATATCATGGAAATCGATTATATCCGTGTGTTTCAAAAAACCATTCAGGAGGGTTTGGTTGTTAAACAATTACCATAATCATATCACATGATAAAAAATATAATTTTTGATTTTGGCGGTGTGTTGCTGGATATTGATTTTCAGCGCACTTATGACGCTCTGTCCGTTTGGACTAAAAATGAGATGGTATATCCGGAACTTCCGGAAAATATAAAAAAATGGGTTTTTGAGTTTGAAACCGGAAAAATGAATACCGAAACATTTATCTGGAATGTACAACATCTTTGTCCAGATCCCAAACCTAAGGGTTTTGACATCGTTCAGGCATGGAACGCCATGTTGATAGGGTGGGACCCCCGAAAATTTGTTTTTCTTGACCAATTGCGAAAAAAATATAAGGTTTATTTGTTGAGTAATACCAATACACTACACATCGAATGGGTCATGAGAGATTTGAAGACAAAACATGGCATCCACGATTTTGAAACCCGTTTTTTTGACAAAACGTATTATTCATTTGAAATGGGCAAACACAAACCCGATCCCGACATGTATACACAAGTGCTTAAAGACGCTGGTATTAAAGCAGAAGAAAGTATATTTATCGACGATTCTATGGTAAATATCCAGGCTGCCGCAGCTTTAGGGATTCATGTATATCACCATAATCCGAAAAAGGACCTGATAGAAGTTTTTGCTAAACATGGCTGGTGATATGATAGAAAAAAAGGTCAAAAAATGGAATCGCGATAATGCCGCAATCAATATTGAACGTTATTGTGCTTATCAGGAAAGATGCCACGATGAGGTCAGAACCAAATTATTGTCGCACGGCATTTATGGTGATTTTTTAGAAGAATTGATCAGTGATTTGATTCAAAACAACTTTTTGAATGAAGAAAGATTTGCCATTATGTATGCAGGCGGAAAGTTCAGGATAAAAAGATGGGGCAGGATTAAAATTCAGCAGGCACTTAAGCTGAAAGGTGTTTCGTCTTATTCTATCCGGGTGGCACTGGAACAATTCAAAGATGAAGACTATGTGGAAGCTATCCGGTATTGGATAAACAAAAGGTGCGAAACTGAATTTTTGTCAGACTATGAAACGAAGGCAGACGTCATTCGGTTTATCCAGTCCAAAGGATTTGAAACCGACCGGATTATTCAGGTTTTGAATGAAACTGACTAACGGGAAGGCAAGCAGATAGGATAAGATGTCTATATTTTTTCCCGAAAGGAACAACCTATCAATTCACTTTGATAATGGTGAAGGTTTTCTGAATGGTATCCGAAAATAATCGCAAAACATACATACCGGGCACAACATCATTTGTGAAACTTATATCAAACATTCCTTCACCGGAGGGAACCACGAATGATGGGTTTTCAAGGATGATTTTTCCGGTCACATCCATCAAAACATACCTTATATCGGTATCTTCCGGAAGGGTATATGAAATTCTGATCAGATCACTTACCGGATTGGCCGTTAAGGAAAATGATGGTTTTTGAATTTTTTCTGCTTCGTAGGTAACCGATGAAACGGTTAACGGGAAAGGTCTTTCATCAGTATAATATTCTGCGGATATCCACTCCGTTTCTTCTGTCTGAATGAATGGGTAATCATTTCCCGGAAGGGTAATATGAATCAGAGCCTCATGTTCAGAGAGTCGGATCGGCTTGTCTGTGTAACAAAGGAATTTCAATAAATCGTGGGATTCATCAACTTCCGTAATACTGTGATAAAAGTGAACGCCCTGATTTTGGAAAAGAGGATTGATCGTCCACAATTCAGGATGATATTTTTTCGGAACTTTCATAAATATCTGAAAACCATCCAATGATTTTTCGACAGAATTGCGAAGGGTGAGGTTATGACCGGATTCATCTCTATGTTGCAACCATTCAAAATGATGGGTTTGATTTCTGTTTTGTACATTATGGTTATTGAAACCATTCACAAAACTATTGTCCACATCACCCATTTTGACAGCGACAAAATTTTGATTTACTGAAGGTGATCGGGTGACGATGGTATCTTTAAATTTTTCGCCCAAAGGACCAAACGGAAATTCATAGGTTTCATCTACAAAAACCCAGGAAGGTACATTGTTTGGAAACTGAGTTCTGGTTCCCAAAATGATTTTGCGTATCTCTACCAAATCGAGTGAATTGATACTTCGCGAACGATTGACGTCTGCAGCAATCCATTGATACGGACTGGTAAATTCTTTGAGACCCAGAATATGGCGTTGCGTGAGCACAAGGTCAAGTCCTGAAACGCCGCGTTCGACTTCTGTCAGTAACTGAGGTTTCAGAACATATTCAAACTCTGTATTAACCTGAGGAATGTTGAAGATTCCCTGCGCATTTGGGTGAGCTGTCGCAAATTCTGTTTTTCCTTCAATATTAAAACGAACATGAATTCCTTCAGGTGTAAACCCGGTTGTGGTTGCTACCTTTCCAGAGATATTGCCAAAAGTGACATCATCCTCACAAACGTCGTGATTATCCGTAAGGAAAACAGATACAGAACAAAAATCCTGATTTCCCGTATGATCGGTGACATACATTTCTACTAAAACTTCGCCGGAAATGCCGTCTGACAGGTCATCACAGGACAAAAACGCTACAACATCTGCCGTATCCGGTGAAAAAGAAAAAACAAGGTCTTCCAACGGCGTACAATTGTCAGAACTTCCCAAATCAAAGTCTGAAGCCCAGATTTCGGCCTGGTGGGTTGATTCGTCAAGCGTCATACTCACCTGAGAACGACAATAGGGGGTTGGTTTTTTGCAATCTTTGGTGGTAATCTGTTGTTTGCAGGAAGTCATATTGCCACAATTGTCCCAAACGGTCCATGTGATGCTGTGATTTCCAAGAGGAATCTGCCTTTCAAAAGTTCGGGAAGGTCCGGTAAAATCTATTGTTCCGTCATTGTTTGTATCAAAGTTGAATCGATAGGTGAG
This sequence comes from Saprospiraceae bacterium, assembly GCA_022842725.1. Taxonomy (GTDB): domain Bacteria; phylum Bacteroidota; class Bacteroidia; order Chitinophagales; family Saprospiraceae; genus OLB9. The sequence goes on along the minus strand of JALHOZ010000036.1, from coordinate 24,680 downwards.
GGCATCAGTTGGCGTACAATCATCTGATGCTTCAGCTTGTAACAAAACCGTTTCGGGTCCGCAAGTGCTGCCATAAAAACAAATGATCGTATCTCTGCATCCTGACAAAAGGGTAGGAGGGGTTGTGTTATGAATTTTAATAATTTGGGTATAAGGACCCCATTTGCCATATTGGGTTGTCTGATCAAACTGACACCAATCGATGACATACCAATTTCTGAATATTTTGACACAGGCACTGTCGGCAAGGTAAAAAGGTTGGTCTTCATAATAAGATGCGATCGTCGAACAACTGGTGTTATTGTATTTTGGTGCTCCCGATACACTGGTGTCCACATCAGAGATTTTACAACCCTGACCGGTATAATGTTGTGGCCAGGTAATATCAACGTAATCAAAAGGATCAGGATTTCGTAAGGTTATGATTTGGGTACAGGAATCCTTAAGATTGCCCTTGTCGGTTGCAATAAATGTTCTTTCAATGGTGCCTTTAAAACATTGAACGTTTATTTTTTCTCTTTTTGAGATGGTTAATGTACAATTGTCTGTAGCGAGACCATCCTGTCCTACGATTCCCTGATTGATTCTGTCAAAGATAATGATGGGTTTTCTGTCGGCAGGTTTGGTGACAACTTTGCCATAAAGATCCGGATTTTGAGGATCGTAGGCGTTGTCACAACTGATAGTGATGTGGGACGGACAGGTGATGACCGGCTTAAGTTTGTCTTCCACTTCGATTTCTACATGGCAGGTATTGACTAATCCGTGGATGTCGGTGACCTGAAGGCTGACGTGTTGCAGGGTTCCCACGTCGGCACAACAAAAATCTGCAAAAGGCCTCCATTCCAATGATTGTCCGCACGAACTGTTTTTTCGTCTGACCTCAAATTTTTGAATACCACAATTGTCCCAACTACCGTCATTGAGAGAAGTGGCAAAAAGTCTGGCATTTCCGAATGGATCGACAGATATTTTGGTATCTTTATCACAAACAGGAATCGGAGGAGCAACATCCAAAACCGTGAGCGACATCTCACATTCAGCTGTATTCTGACAAGCATCAATGAGGATATATTTTACAATATAATTTCCTAACGGAAGTTGATTGATATAGTAGTTTTGATTTGAAAAAAACAAATTGGCATTAAAATTCTGACCTGATGTATTCGAAATGGTGACCAAAGTCTGGTAATCACTACAGTCAGTTATAAATTCCGGCAAGGGTAGCACTTCCTGACCGGTAGCACACTGATAAAACCCGGTACCAATGGTAATATCCTCTGGACACACAAAGGACGGAGCATTTTTGTCTTTCACCAGGATGATTTGATTTCTGGTCACACTTTGTTGAGAGCACCACTCGATGACAAACCATGATCGCGCGATTTTAAATCCTGCACCACAAGTCTCAAATCTGAGGTCTGTCATAATAATTCCGATATTGTCACACATTCCTCCTGTCGGAACGCCTGTAGTATCGGTGGAAGGATGTCCGTTGGGAAAGGTTGGAAAAGAATCCAGACAATTAAAGGAAGGCTCCTGCACATCGTCAAATGAAGGTGGAAAGGTAATTTCTGTCAGGCTTGTTTTTCGGATGAAGATGGTTTGAAAACAAGTGCTGAGGTTTTGGGATTCATCTTTGGCGCTCCACTGTCGGGTGATGATCTTGTCGAATACCGGAATCGAACAATCTCTTTTTTGAATGGATTCAGTGTAGGTCAATTGTACCTGACCACAGGCATCCCAATTCCGGACATATATTTTTCCGTTTCTGATGCTGTCGACTGCCGCACCTGTCGGAACAGGCAATCCTAATTGAAGCGGTGCAGCATCTTCAAGGCAGGAAATGGTATCATTTTTACAGACAAAAATCGGTGGATAATAATCATACACCTGAAGGTTGCCCTGACAAAAGTGGCTGGTACAGGCATGACCGACACGGAAGGTAATATTTTGTTTGAGGTGATTTTTTGTGAGAATATTGTTTGGAATGATCTGGTTGTTTTTGTCAAACATCTGTACCGTATAATCGTCATAAGGCATTCTTGGATTGGCTACAAGGACGTCAGCTTCCAATTCTATGGTACAATCAAAATTCAGTGAAACCTGAAGATTGGTATTACAAACCAAAGTAGGAGGAGGAGGAAAAGATATGCGTACCTGATCGGAAACCTGAACTTTTGGTCCGTTGGTACCGGTGATCGGGTCCAAATCCGGGTCATCCGAAACCAACGTAAGGGTAAAACCGCCGTTGGCATTATCCAAAACACCCGGCATATACATCGTTGCCACTGAAAAACGCGAAGATATTGTAAAACCCGGAACAAATCTGCCATCTCCTGAAGTAAACCAAAAACCATTGGAAACTTCACCGGTGATGTAGGCACCGAGTTGGGAGAGCTCTAATGAAGAACCCGGACATAAATTGGTATCATCCCCTGCATATACCTGAATGGCCGAAACCCCGACAAGTGATTCCGGGGTTTTGTGATCAACAGTCATCAAAAGTACTGCTGCTACCATCCATATATAGATGCGGTTTTTCAATTTACATTATTATTTTTTGTTATTCATAAGATACTTATAAAATGATAATTACATATTATAAATAATTATAATACAAAAATCATACCAAAAACCCCGATATTAAGGCTAAGGCTAAGGTTAAGATTGATGTTAAGATTAAGGTTGAGATTGAGATTGAGAAGGTTTCACCCTTGAACTTGTCGACCCGACTTATAAATCATTACCCGGATACAAAAAAAAATGCCCGCCGACCAAAGTCAACGGACATTTTTATATGCTAAAAATTATAGTATTATTTTCCGAAAAAGTCAAACTTAATACCCAGGTTGATTCTGGCATTGTAAAATTCTTCCTGAAAGGTTCTTTCTGAAATACCCTGATAATATCTCAGTGGTTGGTTGGTCAGGTTGTTGGCTTCAAAATAAACTCTCCATTTTGACGTGAATGCATATGAAGCGTTGACATCGACAAAGGTTTGTTTGTCGTAATAAATATCATTAAATGCGGAACCTCCCACTTCATCGATATAATCACTGGCAAAATTTAAAGATGCTCTCACTACCAGTTTTTTATTTTCGTAAGATAACGATGCATTAACCATGTTTCTTGCGGTCCCTGTAAGTCTGAGATCTTCATTTTCTCTGCCTTGGATTCCTGTTGTGGATGATTCTGTAAAGGTATAATTCAAATATACTCCGAAACCTTTCAAAGCTCCCGGTAGGAAGTCAAGCTGTCTTTGCAAAGAAACTTCAAAACCATAAACGTCGGCATTACCGCCGTTTTCAGGTCGGGTATAAGAGATCAATCTTCCAAATTGCGGGTCATCGAAGTTCAGATCCGTTCTGGAATAGATAAAGTTGGAAATGTCTTTATAAAAACCTCCGGCAGAAAGAACACCGATAGAAGAAAAATATTTTTCAAACATCAGGTCAAGGTTCATGGAAGTGGTGGCCTCCAGTTCCGGATTTCCTCTTTGGAGCGTCATGTTGTCAGGACTGTACGTTGCATAAGGTACCAGATCAAAATAATTGGGTCTGGCCAATGTATTGGTCCATGCAAATCTCAATATAGAGTTATCTGAAAAATTATATTTCAAATGTGCTCCCGGCAATATATTGGTATAATTTTTATTGACTTCAGGCGTTTTTATTGCTTCTTCATTATCTTCGTCAAATTCGAATCCGCTGTAGGTAATATTGGTATTTTCTACCCTTGCCCCGACGATGGCCATAAACTTATTGGTGATTTTGTAGTCGGCCATGATATAACCGGCTGTAATGTTTTCGTTTGCATTGTAGTTGGACGTGATATATTCTGCCAAAGCATCTTCTTTTTCAAAGATATTTCCATCTGCCAAATTAAGTCCTCCCAGATATTCTTTGGTGACAAACCTTCCGGGCACATATTTTTCACCATTCAAAAACACTCTTTCATCCTGTTTTGAAATAGCAAGACTTCCCAGATTGTTTCCACCTGCACCCAAATCCTCGATTGGTTCGTAGATGTCATAAGTATTTACCCTTTCTTTGTCTTTACCACGATATCTTCCTCCGAAATAAATTTTTCCTTTATTATTAGCAAAAGGATAGTCAAAATCCAATCTTCCGTTGATGTCCGTTTCGTTGGTATTATTATTGGATTCATAGATTTCATTTAATCCCAAGGTCAGCTCGTCATCGATATTTTTCAGATTAACGACATATTTTGAAGGATCTTTAGTATCCACAATTACCGTTTTGTTGCTTCTGTGGGTAATATATCTTTCTTTGGGTCTGTCTTCTGAAGCCGTAGCATACGTTCCCGTCCAGTTCATTTTTAATTTACCAAAAAGATGTTCTCCACCCAAAGTATAATTTCCTACTCTCTGATCTTCCAATCTGGTTCCTTTATTTCTGTCATTGTCAATACCACCTTTGGTCTGAATGGCAACCCTTCCGGTCAATTCCAAAACGCCGTCAGATAATTTGGTAAAATCTCCGGGTTCGATCGGTCTTTCCATTCTGTCCACTCTGAACCGGTATCTGTTTTCCCAGTCATCTCTCCAGTTGTACATAGAATTAAAAAAGATCGTATGTCCTTTACCCAAAGAATAGTCCAACGAAAGGGAAGCACTTCTTCTCACCCTTTGTACATCGTATTTTCTGAGGTCAAAACCACTTAAAACAACCGGGTAATCCGGATTGTCAGTTTCTGCCCAGACACCTTCAAAATTGTCAGAACCAAAATTGTGATTATTATATGATGCTGAAAGTACGACACCTAATTTTTTATTAAAAAAACGGTCACCAACTACAAGAGAACCGTTCCAGATCGGTTTGTTGGACAATAGATTTAAACCACTACCCAATGTACCTGACAATCTCAATCCATCAGCAGCTTTTCGGGTGACCAAATTGACGGCACCTCCGATAGCATCCGCATCCATATTAGGCAATACAGCTTTGTTTACTTCGATAGACTGAACCATATCGGCAGGAATAAGGTCCATCTGTACATTTCTGTTGTCACCTTCAGCAGAAGGTACTCTTTCCCCATTGATCATCACTGAGTTGAGTTGCGGTGCCATACCTCTGATGATGATATTTCTGGCCTCACCCTGATCATTTTGCATGGTGATTCCCGGAATTCTTTTTACAGCATCTCCGATATTGGCATCAGGGAATTTTCCGATCTGGTCAGCAGCCACGATATTGGTGATGTTGGCATTATTTTTTTGTTGATTCAGTGCTTTTGCCTGTCCTCTGAGGCGGTCTCCCAATATCAAAACCTCATCACCCATGATGGATTCTTCAATCAAAGAAATGTTTTGTTCTGTTATTTTTCCTGCTTCCACAGTCACCTGAAAAGTCAGGGTTTTATAACCGATGTAAGATACTTCGAGGGTATAACTTCCCACCGGAATACCGGACATTTGATATTTTCCACCATTGTCGGAGATGGTCCCCTGTGGTGGTGTTGTATTGAGCATGATTCCCGCTCCGGGCATGACCAGGCCTAGGTCATCGATGACTTTACCCTGGATAGTTCCTGTTTGTGCGGAAACAAAAACGATGGAAAAAACCATACAGAAAAAGACGTGTAAAAGTTTTGACATAAAATTGTGTTTTGTTATGAATGAAGCCACAAGGTTACTCTGTCAATGTAAACTATTTGTTAACCAGATATTATCAAAACCAACATCAAAATAAAGATTATGTGAGGACTTTGATAACAAACCGGGAAATGAAGGAAAATTTGTTTTTATTTTGAACTTTATGACAAAAGACACAGCTTCATTCTAGAGCTTTATTACTTGTTTTTCAATGGGTTGAATACACTACAACCACAGTAAAGAGGTCATATTTTGATTTAATATTAAATTAATCGCTCTTCACAATATATATCATAAAAACTTAATGAATTTTGCCCTTTCAATAAACAAAGATTTTATGTTGTTTAAAACATTGGCATCGACCCTTTTTTGTTCTGTTTTCTTTTTGTCCTGTTCTGTTCAGAAAATTTCAAAATTTGCCATAAAACCGGTGATTATTACTGATAAAGTAGCCACAGACAGTGATGATCCTGCCATTTGGATACATCCGACGGATCCTTCTCAAAGTCTTATTATCGGGACAGACAAAGGTGGAGACACCGGAGAAGGAGGACTGTATGTTTTTGACCTTTCGGGAAAAATAAACCCGGACAAAACAGTCAGGCTAAGGCGTCCCAATAATGTGGACATCGCATACGGATTATCCATCAAAGGAAAAAAATTCGATATTGCGGTTTGTGCAGAAAGAAATGCTAATTCCATACGGGTTTTTTCACTGCCGGATATGAAATCAATTGACAACGGAGGTATTCCTGTTTTTGCAGACAGTCCTCAAAAGTCTCCTATGGGTGTCGCCCTGTACACGGACAAATCCGGTACCATATATGCTATTGTCGGCAGAAAAACCGGTCCTCAAAAAGGATATTTGTATCAATACAAACTCCAGGCAAACGAAAATGGTGTGGTAACCGGCTCCCTGGTGAGAAAATTTGGAAACTTTAGTGGTAAAAAAGAAATCGAAGCCATAGCGGTCGACAATGAGTTGGGTTATGTCTATTGTTCTGACGAGGGCGTAGGCGTTCGTAAATATTATGTCCATCCTGATAGCAGTGACGTTGAGTTGGCTTTGTTTGCAACCAAGGGCATTCGTCAGGATCACGAAGGAATATCGATATATAAAGCCAATGACGGAACCGGATATATTTTATTGTCGGACCAGCAAGCCAATGCATTTCAGGTTTTTCCAAGAGAGGGTACACCTTCCGATCCGCATCATCATCCGATGATTAAAAAAGTATTTACTTCCACGATGGAAAGTGACGGTAGTGATGTTTCCAATGTTTCATTTAACCCGGCTTTTGCCAATGGTATGTTTGTAGCGATGAGTACGGATGGAACGTTCCAGTTATATCGATGGGAAGACATAGCAGGAAGTGAATTGTTTCTCGCTCCGAACGGAATCAGGAAAAAATAATTATTTTTACACTAAATATTCTGGCAATGAAGTGGTATTTGTGGTTTGTAGTTTTGTTTTGGTTTTCCTTTTCGGCACAAAAAGTTGTTCAGCAAAAAGATAATAAAAACCTTATTCATCACGTAATTGCAGGCGCTGTCGGAACTGAAAGTGTGACTTTATCTTTGCAGACAACCGCTGAAACATCCGTTTTAATAGTAATAAGGGAGTCTGACGGAGGTAAGGTTGTTTTTGAAAAGACGATAACCACTCAGGTATCAAAAAACAACATTATAAAAACAAATATCGTAGGATTGAAGCCTTATACCAAATATCAATATACCCTTTCGGGAAATAAAAACGAAGTTTGGGTTGAAGGCAGGTTCACTACTTTTCCGGACAAAGCCGCTTCTTACAAAGTTGTATTTGGTAGTTGTCAGCAGACGGGTTCTGAAAGTCCGGTTTTTGCAAAAATGATGAAAGAAAATCCATTGTTTTATCTGCAAATCGGGGATTTACATTATGAAAATATAGACGATCGGTGTATGGTAAGGTTTGACAGTGCCTACCACGAAGTTTTTTCTTCCAAAGCGCAAAAGGTTTTGTACCAAAATGTCCCCTTGGTATACATGTGGGACGATCATGATTATGGTCCCAACAATTCTGACGCAAACAATCCCTGCCGGACGACAGCAATCCAACAATATAAAAGCTATATTCCGCATTATCCTTTGGCTTTTGACGGAGAGACGGCCCCCATCAGTCAGGTTTTTGATGTCGGAAGGGTGACGTATGTGCTGGCAGATATGCGCTCCCAAAAGATTCCACCTACATATGACGGATGTAATCGTTTGACCACAGGAACCAACTTCGGAAATGAAGACCATTTAAACTGGTTTTTTACAACACTTTTGGAAGCCAAAAAAAAGGGCCATGTCGTTTTTTGGATCAATTCCTATCCGTGGATCAATGCGCCCGGTGGCCCCAATTACAAATGTAGTGAAAAGGACAATTGGGGTGGATATCCTGAAGAAAGAAACCGAATTGCCAATTTTATCAAAAACAATAACATTCCGGTTTGTATCCTGAGTGGAGACGCTCATATGGTAGCGATGGATGACGGTACCAACAGCGATTATGCCACAGGTGGTGGTGCACCAGTCAGGGTCTTTCATGCAGCTGCCATCGACAGACCCGGATCGTACAAGGGAGGACCCTATTCTCAGGGTTACAGTCGCGAAGAAGGACAGTTTGGTGTGATCGAGGTAAAAGATGAAGGCGGAGAAAGTATATGTTTTGTGTGGTATGCCCGAAATGCAGCCGGAAATCCAGTGATGAATCAGGAGGGCAAGGAGATCAGATTGGAATTTTGTGTGACAATAGACAAATAGTCAATTTTTGTAGTTCATTGAATACCCTTTTTATTGAGTGTTAAGTAATACATTTGGTAAAAACACGATTTCACTTCAAATGGAAGAATTGTCGGTATACAAAAACTCAAGCTCAAACACAAAATACTTTAAAGTCCCAAAGATGGAATTTAATTTTTAAATTTTTGTCATGTGCTTAGAAAGTCGCTATAAAACAAATTCTCCTTTGTCGTCTTTTTTATAACCAAATATCCGAGATTTCGGAAACAATTTGCTCGAATATAAAAATAATAACCCAAGAATAAAAACCATTAAAACAATTGAAATATATAATTCGGTATCAGCAATACGTATTATTTCCATGCCATTATACATCGTCCAAAGTCCGGCCAATATTTGAAATGCCTCTCCCAATGTAAATTGATAAATTTCATATATTAATCCCATTGTAAAAAAACAAAGAAAAATGAATTTTCCGTCCACATTTATTGGTAGCGAATTTGTATTATATTTTACAAAATAAATGAACATTAAGTTTAAAATAAGTAGAAATGTAACGCAATGTGCTACCCACTTAAATTTAGTTTTATTTTGATCAGTTGCTGTCCCGACAATTATTTTAAGTAAAGCTTTCTTATCGTCAAATCGAGTTGCTAATTCATTATAAATTTCCTGGTCGGTTTTGCCTTGTCTACGATTTTCAATTATGAAATTACGAACTACCCTTTTTTTGAAATCAATTTTAGCCATTATAAAATAAAGTTTTAATTTTTTATTGCTTACTCTATTCGGTTTTCAGCATTCCCGTTTGTTACTTGCTCTTTTTTCGCAGACAGTTTGAATTAGTAGTGCTGCCATTGGGGACGTATAACTTACTTATCTACGCACCAAAAATATTAATTTACTCCATAACCACCAAATATATCAAATCATTTTAAAAAAAGGATACAGCGAGCCTACACAAATGGCGGGTTTGTTTTTTGATTTGATCCAATCATTTTTTTATCTATACCGGCTTTTTTTGCGGCCTTTTTGACCACATTCTGAATTGATCTTGCTACGTATGGCAACTTCTTGTCTTGAACTCCAAAGAAACAAAAGATAGATTTATATGTAAATTTAAAAAACAGTAGTATTTTTTCCTATCCTACCCTTTGGAAATAGGGGTAGATTATACTTTTTATGGTATTCCTGTTATGATATCTGTTTTGGCGAAACGGCTGTGCTTTGCGACGGTTTTTGGCGATAGCCAAAACTGACGTTAAAGCTTCTGTTATGGCTTCGTGATTAACTCTTTTTTCGTTTTTGATGGTTTAGATTTTGGGTGTGGGACACTCAGTTTTTCACCTGTGGCTTTATAATGAGCAATGGCTTTTGATATAAGTTCTTTGTCCGCTTTTGTTAATTTTACTGGTTCGACTACAAAATCAACTCCTTCTGGTTCTCTAATAATATCCATTTCTAATTTATTTTTGATTTAAAAAATATCTCCTTATTAAATTAAGGGCGTCCATTGGTAAGATTACCATCCGTTGGTTTCCTAAGTGAACAGCTCCTAAACTTTGTTCGTAATGTTCAATTAGTCTTGTTTTAGAAACAAAAGCAACGGAACCTTGGTTCCCCAAATCCCAACTTACTTTACAAGCGTATGCAAATAAATTTGCTGGAACACCTTTATACAATTTAGTTTTACCAATGTTAAAAGGGGCATTTTCAATGATACTTACAAAAACATGATCTTCTTCTAATTTCAGACTTACTAAACCATGAATTATTGTGGGATTATCCCTTGTGGTCAATTTATATACTTGATGATCATTCTTCTTTAACTCAGCTTTCCAATTAAAATTCCAACCTTTAGTTATTGTTACGGATTTTAGTTCAGAATAAGTAACCAAAGAGATTACGGTTGGAAAACTCTCACCTGATATAGTGTTTTCAATACTATTTGTCAATTTATCTATCCAAACATCTATGTGTTTTTGTTTTGCCATATTCTACTCCTTCAAAACCTTATATCTCTGGTCTCCGACCACAAAGATAAGGATTCCTGTGGGAATTGTGGACAGATTTATGGTGTTTTGTCCTTCAGATATATCCTGTTTTGAGAGTTCTCTGCCATAGACATCAAAGATTTGCATTGATGATGGTTCTGTTGCTGTGATGGTCACTTCTGATGTAGCAGGATTTGGATATATGTTGGTCTCTACGTTGCCATCGTATATCACACTCGCTATATGGCTATAGCTGTATTTTCCGTCAAAGTCCACTTGCTTGATGCGGTAGTAGTTGATGCCGATGGATGGTGATGTGTGGATGTATTCGTAGTGTTTTGTTACACAGCTTGTGCCGTCACCTACTATCTCTCCGATGGGTGAGAAGGTTTTGACATCTAGGCAATGCTCGATGATGTATTTTTCGTTGTTGATTTGGGTGGCGACTGACCAGGTGATATGGGTTTGGTTGTTTTGGAGTTTGGCGGAGGGTTGATTTTGGTATGTTATAGGCATGGGAGCCAATTTTACACAGTGATCCATGTTACTATATGAATTATTATTGTTATCATCAATGAAAAACCAATCTTTACCACCATCCATGCAACTTGACCCCTGACCCGAAAGTGCCACATATTCTGCTTTCCACCCGGTAAAAACAGCACCATCCGGATTGGATGGCCAAATAACAGTCTCTTGTAAAACATTAGTATTGTCAAATATAAAAACTTGAATATTGCTTACACCATCATTTCCATCACCAACAATTCCAACAGAAGCGGGTACTCCCAGATTTATATGAATCATACTTTGACCTTCTGTTAAATTATTTGTAGATGGCGCCCAAGCTACAAGATCCTGACCGTAAAGACCCAAAACAGTGAAGATAATAAAAACTAATGTAGGTAATATCCGCATACCGCTAAAAACTTTTGATGGTTAAAAAATCGTCAAAAGTTACCGCTCATATCCAGATTGCAAGACCACAAGTTCACCAACACCACAAAAATCTTTAACTGTAAGGCGATTTTATTTGTGGATGGGTTTTGGTTCTTCCTTCATGAGCCAAACGGCCAGCATAAATGCAGTGTCGGCGTGTAGCCGACATTGACATTTTATGCTTTGTTTGCTACAGTGTTTTAATTTTATCAAACAAGTCTTTTATTTCAAAATTAACTGGTATTAGGAGGTCTCCCTTTTCATTGACAATTCCCCATTTCACACCAATTCTAACGAATGCTATAGATTGTGAGTATTTTTTTTGGTTAGTTCTTCCAAATCCAAGTACAATATTTTCATCGCCTTCGACCAACCTAATTTCATCGTATTCGTTGGGTATTAGTTTTTGTTTTTCGTAATCCCAAATCTTCCATTTTTCATTTTTTGAAAATGCCGTAAGTCCTTTAAATTCGCTTACTCTTTTTTCGTATTCAAACGAGAGTAATGTTTCTCCTTTCATATTTATTATCCCCCATTTTTGACTGTCATATGCTGAAATTTGATCTTTATAAGGAACGCCTAATCCTTGATATTTAAAATCAAAAATTAATTCCCCTTTAGTGTTAATTAATCCAGCTTTATTATTATTTATCACAATTGCTAAACTGTCAATGAATATATAGTTTAACTCATATTTACATTCTATTTCTTCAAGTCCTTGTAGGTTAATATAACCAAAAAAGTCTCCATTTCGTACTTTTGATAATCCGTTGTAAAAATTATCAATAACCATATATTTAAATTCTGTTAGCTGATTGAAAAATGTATCAAATAAAGCAAAATCACCATTAAATTCTTTTTTCATTATAACAAATCCATTGTTTAGAAAATTGATTCTTGAATAAATTGGATCAAATTTAATTATCCCCAAACTGTCTATAATGCCGTATTTATTCGACATATTTCGAGTATCATAAATACCTTCACTATTTGTAACTTGGTGCGATTGTTTAGTAACGATAAAGTATCCGTTCATAAAATTTATATGGGAGTATTCGGGCTGAATAAGTATTTCGTTTTTTGTTGTTATTATTCCCAGATTGTATTCTCCAAAGTATTTTGCACGGTAGCCAAATAAAAATCTTTCATTCCCAATGTATCGCATATATTCGTATTCTGGATTAATTATTTGATTATTGAACTTATCAATTACTCCCAATAAATCTTTTTGAGTGACAACTGCATATTTATCCTGAAATTTTCTTGCGTATTGATATTGAGGCTCGATTAGGATATTCTCCAGGGTATCCTTATATCCCCATATTCCTTTCGATTGGAATGGAATTAAGCTTTGACTGAATAAGTTCAGTGGTAGAACGATTAAGGTAATTAGTATTTTTATTTCTTTCATTTCATTGTTGCGAAACTTACTTATTTGTACAACAAACCTACGATACACTTGCGGTTTTTCCAAACTTTTTTATAAAAAAAATCAGAACCCATCATTTTTCTCACAATCTATCTATTGGACTGACCACATTTTCTATACTTGCCGTGGTCACATGTGTATAAATCATAGTAGTTTTTATATCTTTATGACCAAGTAGTTCTTTTATATATTGTAACTGCGTCCCTACATCGAGCAGGTGAGTAGCATAGGAATGTCGAATCATGTGAGGTGTTACCTTTATAGGTACGCCCGCTTTTTTAGCACATTGACTTACGACTTGCTGCACACTACGTTCACTATATTGACTCTTCTGGTCTTGCCCTTCGAAGAGCCCTTAGACAGATTTGTATGTTTCACAATATAATTTTAGTGTGTCCTATATTATCCCGCTGAAGGGTACAATACTCTATTTGCACGTCTAACCATTTTTTATAAAGTTTTGATTTCAATCCGGTTCCCGTTTTCGTCATTTTCAGACAAAAAGGGTCGTCTTCTTTCAGAACCCTTTCTTTTCTTATCCCGATTTTTATTACCTTTGCACCACAAATGTTAATTGTAAACAACAAATCATATGACGGAGACGGATATTTATACACCGGTTCATAAAATTCGTATTGTTACTGCTGCATCCCTTTTTGACGGGCATGACGCCGCGATCAACATCATGCGTCGCATCATGCAAAAGTCCGGAGCAGAAATCATCCATTTGGGACACAATCGTTCTGCCATCGAAATCGTAGACACAGCCATTCAGGAAGATGCACAAGGTATCGCCATCACTTCTTACCAGGGCGGGCACAATGAATACTTCAAATACATCTACGATCTCCTTCACGAACGGGGTTGCGGCCATATCAAAATATTCGGTGGTGGCGGAGGTACTATTCTGCCAACCGAAATCGAAGAGCTACATCAATACGGGATTTCGCGGATATATTCTCCGGATGACGGCCGCAAAATGGGTCTGCAAGGTATGATCAATGATGTCATCCGTCAATGTGACTTTCCGGTAGGCGATCAGCTCAACGGTGAGTGGCAACATATACATACCGGCGAAACCAAAGTTTTGAGTCGCCTCATCTCGGCAGTCGAAAATTTTCCTGAAAAATATCCCAAGCTGATCGAAAACATCAATCATGATACTTCCTCCGTGCCGGTATTGGGTATCACCGGAACAGGTGGCGCCGGAAAATCCAGCATGGTCGACGAATTGGTGCGCCGTTTTCTTATAGACTTCCCGGAAAAAAAAGTGGCCATCGTTTCTGTCGATCCTTCGAAACGAAAAACAGGTGGCGCACTCCTGGGCGACAGAATCCGAATGAATGCCATCAATAATGACAGGGTTTACATGCGCTCGCTCGCAACACGTCAATCCAATCTGGCCCTTTCAAAACACGTCAACAGTGCCCTCAATATTCTCAAAAAAGGAAGTTTTGACCTCATCATCCTAGAAACATCGGGTATCGGACAGTCAGATACGGAAATTGTAGATCATTCCAATGTTTCTCTGTATATCATGACACCGGAATACGGTGCAGCATCTCAATTGGAAAAAATCGACATGTTGGATTTTGCTGACGTGATCGCTATCAATAAATTTGACAAAAAAGGTGCCCTCGATGCCCTTCGTGATGTCAAAAAACAATACCAACGAAACCACAATCTTTGGGATACAGACCCCAATCAATTGCCGGTCGTCGGTACCATCGCATCCCAATTTAACGATCCGGGCACCAATGCTTTGTACAAACACATCATCCACCTCATCAATGATAAGTGTGGTGTCGCGTGGACTTCATCTTTGGATCTGCCAACCGGAGACAGCGAAAAAGTTTATATCATCCCGCCACAAAGGGTGAGGTATCTGAGCGAAATTTCTGAAAACAACCGCAATTATGATGTTTGGACGTTGGAACAAAGTGCCAAAGCATCGGATTTGTACGTTTTGACCAAAACGTTGGAGGTGTTGCCGGATGCAGTAGCAGTGACGGAGGAGATTCAAAAAGAAATCGTCAAAAAAACAGAAGATCTCGACGGACAATGTAAAAGATTGTTGGATGCCTGGCCTAAAAAACTGGAAGCTTACCAACAGGAAATGTTTACCTACCAGGTCAGAGGCAAAGATATACAGGTTCCGATTTATTCGGAATCCCTTTCTCACCTCAGGATTCCGAAAGTATCTATGCCGCGGTTTAAAGATTGGGGCGATGTGCTGAAATGGAACCTTCAGGAAAATGTTCCCGGAGAGTTTCCTTACACAGCAGGTGTTTTCCCGTTCAAAAGACAAGGCGAGGACCCGACCCGGATGTTTGCCGGTGAAGGTGGTCCGGAAAGAACCAACAAACGATTTCACTACGTATCTTTGGGTTTACCAGCCAAAAGATTGTCTACAGCTTTTGATTCCGTAACCTTATACGGAGAAGACCCGGATTACCGTCCGGATATTTACGGTAAAATCGGCAATTCCGGCGTGAGTATTTGTTGTCTCGACGATGCCAAAATATTGTACTCCGGTTTTGATCTCTGTGATCCGTCCACGTCCGTTTCTATGACGATTAATGGTCCGGCCGCAACGATCTGTGCATTTTTTATGAATGCTGCCATCGATCAGCAATGTGAAAAATATATCCGTCAAAACGGTTTGGAAAGTTTGGTAGAAGAAAAACTATTGTTGAAATACGAAAAAGCAGGCAAAAAAAGACCTTCTTACAAAGGTAGTTTGCCGGAAGGAAACGAAGGTCTCGGACTGCTTCTGTTAGGCATTACCGGTGACGAAGTATTGCCGGGTGATGTGTACCAAACACTCAAAGCTAAAGCACTGTCTTCTGTAAGAGGCACCGTTCAGGCAGACATTCTCAAAGAAGACCAGGCACAAAATACCTGTATATTCAGTACAGAGTTTTCGCTTCGCCTCATGGGTGATGTGCAGGAATATTTTATCGACCATGCGGTGCGCAACTTTTATTCTGTTTCTATTTCGGGATATCACATCGCTGAGGCTGGTGCCAATCCGATTTCGCAGCTTGCGTTTACCCTGGCCAATGGTTTTACTTTTGTGGAATATTATTTGTCGCGGGGTATGAACATCGATGATTTTGCGCCGAATCTCTCCTTCTTCTTTTCGAATGGAGTGGATCCTGAATATGCCGTGATTGGTAGAGTGGCAAGAAGAATCTGGGCCAAAGCCATGAAATATAAGTACAAAGCCAACGAAAGATCCCAAATGCTGAAGTATCACATTCAGACTTCGGGAAGGTCATTGCACGCGCAGGAGATCGCATTTAATGACATCAGGACGACCTTGCAGGCGCTTTATGCCATTTATGACAATTGTAACTCGCTGCATACCAATGCATACGACGAAGCCATCACCACACCGACAGAAGAATCGGTACGCAGAGCGATGGCTATCCAATTAATCATCAACAAAGAGTTGGGATTGTCCAAAAATGAAAATCCTTTGCAGGGCTCTTTTATCATCGAAGAACTGACAGATCTGGTCGAAGAAGCTGTTTTGGCAGAGTTTGACCGTTTGACAGAAAGAGGTGGCGTCTTGGGAGCTATGGAGACCATGTACCAAAGGGGCAAAATACAGGAAGAGTCATTGTATTACGAAACGTTGAAACATACCGGAGAATTGCCGTTGGTTGGGGTCAATACCTTCTTGAGCAAAGAGGGATCGCCGACCATCATCCCTATGGAAGTCATCCGTGCCACCGAAGAAGAAAAGGTCGCCCAAATCGAAACCTTACAAAACCTGCATGGACACCAGCCCGACAAAGCCAAAGAAAATCTCGAAAAACTGAAAAGGCATGCCATTTCCAATCAGAATCTGTTCGATCAACTGATGGAAACGGTCAAAACCTGCTCTTTGGGACAGATCACCCATGCCTTGTACGAAGTGGGAGGACAGTACAGGAGGAATATGTAGGGTGGAAGATATTTTTAAGTTAAAGTACAAGCATTAAATATCTATCAAAAAACACAAAGGCCCCCGGATTTCCGGAGGCCTTTGGTGTAAAATGAAAGGACGTTGTTTTTGATATGATAATGGGTTATCAGAATTTTACAAACCGGACGGATTGTTTGATCCCTTCCGATGTTATCACTTTTAACACATAAACGCCGGGTAACAGTTGACTGATGTCAATCATTTCATTCTGTTGTTTTTTGCCCTGATAGATCAGCGTTCCTGACGTATTCCAAATTTCGGTTTGACTCTCAGTCGTTAATCCTTTGACATACAATTTGTCAGAAGCAGGATTAGGATATACAGCAATTCCGCCATTGAGGTGTACTTGCTGGTTTCCGCTGATGATATCTTCAAAAGTAACTTTAAATGGTAAAGCAGCATACGAACCGGCGAGGATAAACTTGTTGTGGCCTTCGTCAAACATGATCAATGCATCACTCAAAATACTGTTTTGAAGTGCTTTGAAGGTGATGTTCAGGAATAAATCTTCGACTTTAATGTTTGACGCTTCAAATTTTTCATTATATCCGATGATGGAATAATACGTTTTGTATTCAGTGATTTCAAACTTTTCGAAAAAACTACTTTGAACCTCTTTGATTTGAGCTTTACCTTTTTTGTGAATTTTAAACTGAATTCCGTTGGCATTAATATCATCGTTGGAATATACCGGTACTGTATAAATTTCACCTGCTGTGATGATTTCGTCAAAAACATCGACAGGAATCGTCTGAAGATTGCTTTCAAAATAGGAATTGTTGATGTCTCCCAATTTGTAACCTATAAAATGATGGCCGTACATTGAAGTATTAAAGGACTGTAAGGTGACCTGGTTTCTTGCGTTTGAAAGACTTGGATATAGGTCCTGGTAGATAAACTTCCAGGGAGTAGGCCACTGTGATAAATTCACCTGCTCTCCGTTGATCATTTTGGTTAGAAGTACAATATCTAAAGTCGACACACCTCCAGTTCCACTTATATCACCTGACAACACCTGACTTGGCTCGAGAACACGAATGCCCAAAATGTGTTCATACAACAATATCAGGTCTGCGAGATCAACGCCTGATAGATAGTCTGTGCTCGCTTTGGATGGTTTGACAAGGGTATTGGTTGGGTCAAATTCAAATTCTTTACAAGGACCTGTTTCTATCACATTGCCGGGATATAATTCGACATTGTTTAATGTATTTCCGTTGAGTTGACGAACACAAACCTTAACACTTCCGTCCTGAATCGGATTTAAAATGTGGATACGTTGTATGTAAGTATACTCCACAGCATTCAAAGTGTTCAACAAACTCCAGGTTCTTTCCACAATGATACTGTCCGGCGTAAAATCAAAAATGACATCTGTATAACTAATCAGAAAAAAAGATGCACAATTTTCACTCAAAACGGGTTTTACATCGTTCGGGTTGATGCCTGGTTCGTAAGACAAATCTACAGGTGATACTCTTTTTGAAGTAATTGTAATATCCGCAGGCCATTCGACGGCATCTGTATCACTGTGTCCTCCGCTGCAACCGGTGATGGGTGTATTCCACGCCAGTGTGTCACAAATTTCACAACTGTTGGTCACCGGTGAATTCATTGATATTTCCTGAACATAAGAATAGGTTTGTGTTGAAGCCCAATGAAGTACTGTCCATGTCCTGGTGATCAATCTGCCACCACCTGAATTTACAAAAACGTCGTGATAAGCTATTGAAACGGTAGCATTACACAAAGGGTCTCCGTTGTAAAGGAAAGGCTGCATTTCATCAATATCCTGTCCGGTAAAGGTTGCCAATGCTGCAGGAGTCGGATTGTTGAAAATTGCAAAAGGAACATCGACAATCACCAAATCACAAGGCCATTCGACATCATCAGAAAGGCTGTGGCCGGAATTACAATCTCCTGCGTCTTCACATCGGGATTTGGTATCACAAATGTTGAGTTCCGCACAGCTTGAGCCTATGACAGTGATTGTTGTCCAACATGTGTTGTTTGTGGTGATATCTTTTACCCTCGCCACAATGTTTTTTTGAACATCCGCACTTGTCACAAAATTATTTGCCCTGGGCACATTGTTTTCGAGAATGTCCAGGTCGTATTCTTCCCAACATTTATACGGTCCGCCTTCCAAAACTTCATTGGTAAATATTTCTTTGGTTTCACCTGTTCCCAGAATGACTACGATATCGGAATTGCATACCAATGTTTGAACTGAGTTCTGTGCATTGGACAGATTAGCAGATGTAATGGCATAATCCCAATTGCCGGCATTGTCATATACTCTGACTTCAACCGTTACAGGGCTGATATCGTTGCAAGTCACGACGGAAGGGGTGACGGTCATGTAAGAGATCCCTGAACAATTGTCAAAAGAACCAACATCAAACATTTCAGGTGTTAAAGTTTTGGTATTGTCCATGTCCAGTCTGACATATACCTGAGACCTTACATAAGGAGTTGGCCTTACATCATCCACCACGACGACATTACTTTCACAGGAAGAAGAATTTCCGTTTGAATTGGTTACAGTCAGAGTCACCGGATAACTTCCCGGTCCTGTAAATTCGGTTTGACTAAGGGTGTATGTGTCAAAATCCGACGATCCGTCATCGATGTCATCAAAATCAATGGAAGACAGACAGCTGCTGGTTGCTGTGCCTTTTGTAACTTCTGCCTTGCAAACAGCAGTCTGCGCAGTGAGTCGTGTTCCGGCCAGAAGGCAGAGGAACATAAAGAGATAAAGGGTGTTCATTTTTGTTGTCATGATATATTCATTTTTTGTAATATTGTTATCAATAAAGATTAAAAAAATATCCTCATTCCGGTTTGAGGAAAAAATAAAGTGCGCGCTGTACTATACGTTTCGGTTTGTATGTTTTGACTGCCCAATAGGAAATCAAGATAAAAACCTATGGTTTTATGGTGTAAAATGGTTTGGTAAGTCACCCCACCTCTCAGCATGGGGCGTTCGAAATAGCTGATAGCCGGTGTCTGTTTGATCACTTCCCCCTCAGGATTCAAAAAACTGCTTTTTTGCCAACGGACCAAAGGAATCATCAAGCTTGCTTTGATCGAGAGAGAAGAAGATTTTCGCAAAGGAATGTCGTATTCCAAAGACGGATGGATAAAAAGACTCTGGCTGTATTGGTAGGTTTTACCATTTTTTTTGGTGACTTTAGTTACCAATACCTCTCCGGTCTCTGTAGTCATCAAACCGTCAGGGCCAATAAAGTATCCAATGGTGTCCGTAAGTGAAAATTCTTCGGTTTTGATTGTATGATACCGAATGTGTGAAGCCATACCGGTGTAATTGATCCCGATATTTCCCATCAGATTTTTAAAAAACCTTTTGTGAAGACCATATTCAAGAGCATAATGATACATCGGTCGGTGAAGCGTCGTTTTTGTTGTATTTTCGTAAGATAATCTGTCTGTTACAAAAGTTGGTCCGGCGCCCACCATCAGATACTGAAGCCATTTTGATGAAATTTTTTCTGTTGGTTTTGAAAAGATGGGTTCGACCAGAAGGGTGGCTTTATTTTCAAAAAGTTCGACGGATTTGGCATTCAGTTCATCGACATTGACAACATCTTTTATCATCAGACCGTCATCAGTTGAAGTTGTGCCCACCGTTTCCGGTATTTTGGTCGTTTCTGTAGCAGGAATATAGGCGGGGAGGTTTTGTGTTGTGAATGGATTTGTTTGGGTTAAGGGATTATAAAAATGGTTTTGATTACGAACAAAAGGCTGAACGTTTGATGGTTTATTATTTTGGTTTGTTATTACGGTATTATCGGTTTCCAAACAGGTTTTTAATTGTTGAAGCAATTCTGCCTTTTCTTCGGCCCAGGCTGTTGATGAAACCTCAGGGATTTTTGGAGCATCATTGTCGATAAGATAATACCCTCCGATTCCCGTGCCTAATCCACCGAGGAAAAACAGAAAAAAGGGCAACCACATTCGTTTCCGACGAACCGGCAGATTGGGTTGGATACCGCGCCACAAAGCTTCTGTGTCCACCGTTTCGGTGTGGTGTTGAAGTTGTCCGATGATCTTTTTTTCTTTATCATTCCATTCCATGATGATAAAATTTATTTTTGGTGTTCAAAACTTTTTGTTTTTTGTTGTAAATACTGTCGGGCTCTCGTAAGATAAACCCGGCTTGATGATTCTGCAATATCGAGCAACAAAGCTATTTCTGCATGACTGTAACCTTCGACAGCATATAGATTGAATACAAGGCGCTGCATATCAGGAAGCTGATTGACCAGATTGAGTACATCCTGAATATTCAGGTCGTCCGTCACAGACATTTCACGGCTTTCTTCTGTCAAAATGCTGCTGATGTCTTCGAGATGCCTGTATTTTTTGATTTCTTTGAGGCAGGTGTTGACGGTGATGGTGACAAGCCAGTTGCGAAAACTTCCCTGTTCCCGGTACGAATCGATGTTTCTGATGATTTTGATCAGACTATCCTGCAACACGTCCTTTGCGTGTTCTTTGTCTTTCATGTATCGTACACATACAGCCATCAGATCCGGAGAATATTTTTCTACCAGGGCTTTGTAAGCAGACTCTTGGCCTTTTTTACAACCGGATATGATGGATAAGTCTTCCAAGGATCAACGTTTTATAAAAAAATCTCCTTCCAATATTTGATTTTTTGCCGTAAGCGGCTGTAATGTTTTGGACCAGAAATTGCCTTTAAAGCTACCTTTAATCCAATCATTATTCTGTTGACTCAGTATCCGGATTTCTTCAAATCCGCAGGTATTTGACGTCGGACAGTTGATTTCAATTCCTTTATTCAGAAAAGTCGGATCTTTCCAAACGATGTTTCCGGTTTCTGCAGCGACCAATCCTGGTTGTTGATTGTTTATAAAGGTGATCAAAAACTCCTGGGTTGTGCTTTTGAATAAAATGCTGGTTTCCGAACCCGACCCGGTGACAATGATATCGCCGGTGTACAAGATATTTCCATCCGGAGTCCTCAAACTGATGTATTGGTTTTCAAGACCCGAACAAAGGAATATATTTCCCAGGTCAGCGATATCACTATCAAAACTGATGTTAGCCATTTTTTCTCCTGCATTGCCCGCTGCGCCGTATGAAAGGTCGCCGTCGCCACAAACAGGAAGGGTCCACTCAAAGTCACTTTCCGGAATATATATGTATTCGGTTTTTGTATTTTGATTAATCATGATAAATCCTCCGGGTAAAGCTTCGGCAAAACAATTTTTAAAACTGCCTTTCAGGGTAATGTTTTTTATTTGGGTCGTGCTGAAGTTTTTAGTTCCTGTATCCACAATATTTTCATCGGCGTTTATAGTGATACCGTTTTGTAAGTCCGGACATGTTGCGGAAGGTTGGATAGAAACGGATTTGTTTTTAGGAACCCATATTTCCCATGTGCCGGTATTGGTAGTTTGGGCTTCATATCTTTTTCCATCATAATTATAGGTGATTTTTTGTTTCACCAAAGGAAGATTATTAGCCGTAAAAACACCTTTCAAAACCGACGGTTCGTATGTGTAAACCACTGCATAGATGCCGGAAGTTTGAACAGGAATATTTTTTGTATCCGAAAAAGTCCCGAGATCCGTCCAACTCTTTTTTGACCTGTCGTATTGAATGATGTGGGCTTGTTTATCCGGATTTATATTCAGAAATACGTTTTGTGGATTGGCCAAAGCCAGGTGTTTTTCATTTTGAGTCAGAAGGTCAAACCTGAAAACATAAAGCCATTCGATCAGATGGTATTTGCCGTCGATGTCCAACAGTTTTCCTCCCGGGATCGCTTGTACATGGTACGGATTGTTGAGGTCATATTCGTGATAAAAACAGTTTACATTGCCGGCATACGTTTCATTTTCAAAGGTAAAATTGGTATTTGTCAGGTCGATGTCCATTTTCCCGGAAGGAAAAGAAATCACACTTCCTTCAGTAGTTGAAAAAATCTTTTTTTGGGCATTTCTGAATAGCGTAAGATTGTGGTAATTGACCTGATTTTCTATATTGTATAAAGAATATTCATACACCTGTCCTTCTTTATCGGTTATGGAAAGAAGTTCGTTTTCTTTATAAATATTTTTGGCGTCAAACAAAAAAAAGGATGCCAGATTGATGATTTTACTTTGTTGATTGAACCGTGCAGTCAGACCTGTCAACGCCTGTCCGTTTTCATCTGTGACATTGATGACGACTTTGGAAGAAGCGATGACCGTTTTTTTGACCGGTTTGATGATGGTGTCCGTGGATTCTTCCGTGTCGGGATAACATCCTGACAATATCAACAAGGTGGCCAGAACAAAAATGTATTTAGAAAGATACATGTTTTAATGATTTATACTCTATTAATTCTCAAAGGAAACAAAACGCTACAAATTATTTGGTTTTATTTTTCGAAATGTTGGTAAATCGGTTTGTATAATTGAAATAAGTGGAGGAATTCCTTGCATTGAAAAATGGTATGTGATTATAAATGATCGGATAATAATGTGGAATAGTATTTTGGAAGTTGTATTAACTGCAATAAACACTGTATGCTTCAGGACAAAAACCATTTGAAAGCGTAAATGAAATTAAAATCAAAAATTTTGAGGAAATATTGTATATGTTCAGACCGGTAGGTGTGTTTGGATGGATATAGCGATCCAGTATTTATTTCCTTCTTAATTAGTATTTAAAAATTTAAGATTATCCCAGTAATATTTAAAGGTTATTTCCATAGTCCTTCGTTTTGCCAATTGTTCAAAAAACCCAATTTATAGATTGGAATGTTAGGATTATTTGCAAATAGTGATACTATTTTACTTTTAATTTGATGATTTGGTGTTACTTCATTGCATAAATAAACCATTGTACTAATGATTAAAAATGGTTTTTTGCTCTGAACAGGGTGTAGAGGTTTGTCCAACCAAACTGAAATCGGGTTGTTCAAGTTGGCAATTGGAACTTTTACCATATTTCTGCTCCATAGTCTGGAGTGATGAGCAATAATGTTTCTGAGATAAGTAATTGCCTCCAACCAACTTGAGAGTTCATTATGGAGGTTTAATCCCATTTGGTTTGTTATAATTGCTTTTTCAGGCAATTGGTGCTTTAAGTTCTTGAAAAGCTTAGATAATGTACCCATAGAAGCAACTTCCATTATTTTCCAGGCATCTGCATCCTGATTGGGAAATCTTCGTTTTTGGTCTTGTATAAAAATTTCCTGACTTCTCAAAAACTCTTTTTTGAGTTCAAGAATAGTATTTTGATAAATAGTAGTGTTAGGGTTTGAAGGTAAAGGTGTGGTTTCAAACAAATTTTGATTTAAATACCACAATCCGCCATAAGCAATTGAAAGGTGGTAAATCATTTTGGTACGTAATGCTATTTCAATACGCTCTATGGCATCAAAAAGTATCAAACGTAAGTGTCTGTCAAAATTATAACGGTCTAGTATGTCTTCAAAGTAAGTATTGGGTTTTAAAGTGTGCAAAGTATAGTCGGCTTGCAAATCCCACCAATAGCCTTTAAGTCGATAAAAACTGATATTTTCTAAAAAGTGATGTGCAGATGGTTCGTCTTTGAAGAGCATTCCTCGCAGTTTAAGCAAGGATATTTGGTCTGTTATGGTGAAAGGAGTTTTATTTGCCATAGCTCTGAAAAAAGAATGACCCGCCAGCAGATCTTACGGTATGCTGAACGGGTACTGTTGAAACAAAGGTACAACTATTTCTTAATTCTGAAAATTTTTTTAAAATAATTATTTTTTAGTAAGTTTGAAAGGGTAAGTTCGGGTATATAAAATGATTCATTATCTCTTCTTCATTTTGTGTTAAACAAACACTGAAAACGATGTTATATTTGTATATTTGCATCCTTAAAATTAAACCATATATGGCAGATTATAAAGTTATTTTTGCAATGGAGGGTGTCACCAAAATATATCCTCCTCAAAAA
>JALHOZ010000035.1:1170-46111 GCA_022842725.1 Saprospiraceae bacterium | reverse complement strand
TAATTGTGGATAACTTCATTTTTAAATGTTCAAAAAAATCAGTTATGTATAAAAAATAATCATAAAATAATTTTTTTAAACCATAGAAATCTTCTCTCAAGAAAGAAGGGTGACGCACAGGGTTTGGGTTTTGTGCGTTAATGCTTTGAGTATACCTCTTATTTTGTTCAGGTTTGGTTCAGAGATTTTCGAGCATTTTTGTTGTTTACCCCAAACCCTGAAGGGTGCAACAAAAATGGATTCCAGTAATGAGATTTCAGTGGTTTGGGCAATCCGAGGCCATCATCGTCCGGGGCTCCCTTGAGGGTCGGGGTAAAACCCGGACGATGATGGCCGGTAATACATCGACCGGCGAGCTGAGGAACGAAGACCGCTGAGCGATATTTGGAGACAAAAAACTGTATTTTATATTTTACGTTTTCGATATGTCCTTCGAACTGTTTTCGCTCAAGGGTGACTGACCGATGCGCAGCAATTTTGAGCCCACCCACAAGGGCTCAAAATAGGGAAGGAACCGCGAACCACGGCTCGCGGGTGGAGAATTTAAAAACTACTGCAGATTACACATATGGTCTGGGTTTTGAGCGTTAATGCTTTGGGTATACCTCTTATTTTGTTCAGGTTTGGTTCAGAGATTTTCGTTCATTTTCTCTGTTTTACCCCAACCCTGAATGGGAGCCAGAGAAAATGGATTCCAGTAATGAGATTTCAGTGGTTTGGGCAATCCGAGGCCATCATCGTCCGGGGCTCCCTTGAGGGTCGGGGTAAAACCCGGACGATGATGGCCGGCAATCCATCGACCGGCGAGCTGAGGAACGAAGACCGCTGAGCGATGGATTGAGTAAAAGAAGATACGATCCTGTTTTGATTGCGTTAAACCTTCCAAATGTTTTCGCTCAAGGGTCGCCTTTCAGGACGCACCTTGATCGAAAACAAGTCGACCCTTTTGCGCAGCCACGACCCAACTTATCATATAATCAACTCATCAAATCGTCAACAACAAAAAAAGGCCCCCGACTTACCATCAAGGGCCTCAATAATGAAAGCATTCAAAACTACAATGTTCTTCTTATTCTTCTGAGTCTTTTACGACGTCAGTAGTGGCAGTATTGTTTTCTGCGACGGTAGCAATGGCCGGAGTAAGTTCAGATTTGGACTTTTTTTGTCCTTTTCTGATGGCTACAGAAGCCATGTTTTTGTCAATGATGTTTTCCAATTCAGTGACAAGTTTCAAATAAGGTGCTTTGTCCGGAGCGACTCTGCTGAATACGTCCGTAATCTGGGTCAGGTCGTAGTACGCATTTTTGAGACGTTCTTTTTTAACCATGATGTCAGATTTTTGCAATTTGTTTTTTGCATTTTCAAAATGCAGGTCAGCAAATTCATTGTTGGCAGCCTGAAGTTCTTCAACCTCGTTTCTGACAAAAATAGCTTTGGCAGCCTCAACAAGTGCAGGTTTGTTGATCATGTCACGAACCATAGACCGGATATAACCGGTTTTGAGCTGGTAACCTTTGCTGGAGAGGTCGGTGCAATGCTCCTTAAAATTGGTATTCAATTTTTTTGCATAACCAACGGTAACCGGATCAATACTTTTTTCCATAGCTTTCAATGTATATCTCATGGAAATAGTGAGGTTGATCCTCTTTTTGTCGATAGCAAGCAACTCTTTGGTAACTTCTTTACCATCGACGTTAACAAATACCTCTTCAAGCTCTTCAAAGGCAGCTTTAAAAGCTAAAAAAGGTTCTTCCAACATCAGGGATTTGGTGTCAACATTCGTGTACACACGATCAACCTGGTTTGAGAATTCTAATGCTGCAGAAGTCTCGAGACTACTATAAGTAGTAATATTAACGTTTTTCATTTAAAAAAAATTTAAGTAATAAAATAAAAATTTTCACATAAATCCAAAGGAGTCGTCTGAGATAGTTTGATACAGGTATCTGAGGGTTAAGGTTAAATCAATCCCAAAAACCGTGTATGTAATATCAATATTTTGTTGTGGAGGAGTGCAGAAGAAAACAGAAGCAATACAGCATATTGGCTGGTCAATAAACAGATCCGATAAGACGGCATCTTTTGAATTTGTGTTGTGCTTACTGGAGGATCATCCGAAAACCATTCCGGTCGGGACCGGCAACAAAAAAACAGACTTGTAATAAAGAAACGAATAGCTATTATCTCAGTAAAATTCCTTTGAATTTTTTTTCTGTAATCAATTTTAAAATAGTTGTTTTTTAAAGTAGACCATCTTTGGAAATGATTACGATGCAAAGGTAAAGTGGAAAATAATATCCGTCAATAGGTAAGCCGGACTTTAAGATAAATTTAACTATGAGTATAAAAAATGAATTAAAACAGGCTTTTTTTTTAACATTTTTTTAAAAAATCGGGCATTTTGACCGGAATATGGACTTGAATGTGAAAAAGAAAAGGGTAGGGAAGGGAATTTTATTAAAGCCTATATATAAGGTAATGCACCATCTGTATCCTTAGAAAAACCTTTTTTTAAAAATTGAGCTTCCGGAAAATCATGTGGCTTCTAAAACATGAAATAATAACCCTTTGAGTCTATGACTAACATTCCAATATAAAATAAAAAAATCTCATGGCCATGATGGAGAATCCAACACAAAAAAATGTTGTGTCATGGCCATGATGGAGAATCCAACACAAAAAAAAGTTACGTCATGACCATGATGGAGAATCCGACACAAAAAAATCTAGCGTCATGGTCATGATGGAGCATCCGACACAAAAAAAACGTTCGTCATGACCATGATGGAGAATCCGACACAAAAAAATGTATCATCATGGTCATGATGGAGAATCCGACACAAAAAAAACGTTCGTCATGACCATGATGGAGAATCCAACACAAAAAAAAGTATCATCATGGCCATGATGGAGCATCCGACACAAAAAAAACGTTCGTCATGACCATGATGGAGAATCCTACACAAAAAAATGTATCATCATGGCCATGATGGAGAATCCTACACAAAAAAATGTATCGTCATGGCCATGATGGAGAATCCTACACAAAAAAATGTACCGTCATGACCATGATGGAGAATCCAACATAAAAAAATGTAGCGTCATGACCATGATGGAGAATCCAACACAAAAAAAAGTATCATCATGGCCATGATGGAGCATCCGACACAAAAAAAAGTTACGTCATGACCATGATGGAGAATCCGACACAAAAAAAAGTTGTGTCATGGCCATGATGGAGAATCCGACACAAAAAAAACGTTCGTCATGGCCATGATGGCAATTCCAACTCAATAAAAACGTTCGTCATGGTCATGATTGTCATTCCATCGCAAAAAAAAGTACCTTAGACTACGCTAAGGTAAAATTTAACACGAAAAAAAATGCCTCAGAGACCATGACGGACATTCCAACGCAAAAAAAAGTACCTCAGACTACGCTGAGGCAAATTCTGACACGTAAAAAAATGCCTCAGAGACCATGACGGACATTCCAACGCAAAAAAAAGTACCTCAAACTACTCTGAGGTAAATTTTAACACGATAAAAAATGCCTCAGAGACACAGATGCCGATTCCAACGTAAAAAAAGTAAAAGACTTGCTGGCTTGAGTCAAAGTTATTCCATTAATATATTTCGGTTTTTGACCACTTTCCTCCGTACGACAAATCCGGCTCAAAACCAGTGATAGTGTTGACAAATCGGTTTTTTCAATGCTTCGCATTGGCCGTTCATACCCATCCCCGTCCCTTCCCTCAGGATGGAAGGGTGACGCACAGGGTCTATCATTTGTGCTTTAATGCTTGTGATTTTCTGGTTATCTTAACAAGGGGCGTAGTCCAGTTATCTTAGTTGAATAGCCCCGCCAGCTCGAGGCGAAGGAAATCCATCAAAACATTCCAGTTTTTGACCACTCTCCTCCGTACGACAAATCCGGCTCAAAACCAGTGATAGTGTTGACAAATCGGATCCCAAGCACGAGTCAAAATGTAAAACCGGAGTGCTTGTCTGTGTAAACGCAACACAAATGCCAGACCGATCCGTGTGATAGATTTGTCATACACGGTGCGCACACGCAGCATGTTCAGAACATAAAAAAATGCCAAAGTGCGCAATCACCTTTTTTGAGCCTAGCCTTTTTGTTTACTTTTGTGGCAATGACAAAAGTAAAAGCCCTGCCGGCTCGAGGCAAAGGAATGCCATCCAAAGTGCGCAATCACCTTTTTTGAGCCTAGCCTTTTTGTTTACTTTTGTGGTCTCGTCCCATAAGACGAGACAAAAGTAAAAGCCCTGCCGGCTCGAGGCGAGGGAAAACTAAAGTCCAAATGTTTGACTTCTAAAGGTATAATGGTCGGATTGGTCCATTGTTTTTCCGGCAATGGGAAAAGTAAAAGCCCCATCGGCTCGAGGCGGAGGAATGACCATATAGAAGACCACCGATCGTCGTCACTTTCCTCCACCATACTCATTAATAATTTCGGTTTTTATAAACTCACAAAAAACTTTTTATAAAAATAATACCAAAAATGTTTTTCAATTCCAAATGAAATGTTAATTTTGGCCTGATAAGCGGTCACAACGCTGCTGCTTCTTTTTTTAGTATTTACAACCCAAACCATGTTATAGACACCTAAACCCCAAAATTCTATGATAAAATTGGTGCACACATTATGTATAATTCTGCTTCTGACGACTACACAGGCAGCAAAAACCATTACCCTCATTTCGTGGAATATAAAAGATTTTGGTCAGTCACGTGATGACGCCGAGATTGATGCCATCGCTGATTACGTCAAACATGCTGACATCGTCGCCATCCAGGAGGTCGTTGCCAAACATCCGGGTGGAGCACAGGCAGTAGGGAGATTGGTGGAAACATTAAACAGAAAGGGTAGTGCATGGGACTACAGGCTGAGTGATCCGACTCAAAGTTCGTCGTCGCACATAAGCGAACGATATGCCTTCCTCTGGAAACCTTCCAAAGTGACCATCACAGGTGGCGGACCAAAATTGTTGAGTGATCTTTCTGACTTAGTGGAACGTGAACCCTATCTCATGCAGTTTAAAGTGGATGGCAAAGTACTGAATATCCTCAATTATCACGCATGTACCCATGATAATACCTATCCGGAAAGATTGGAAATAAACGCCATCACCCTTTGGATCCAAAACCAAAACCTGTCCAACCTGATATGGGCAGGAGATTTTAATCTTGAAGTCAACGATATCGGTTTTGATAAACTTAAATCCCTGGGATTCAGTCACGCCCTTAACGGTCAAAAAACTTCTCTCAAAAAAACCTGCAAAGATGGACAATACCTCAGCAGTGCCGAGGACAATATATATTATAAATGTACCGACTTTACCATCACCCGCCCCAGAGTCCTTGATTTCATCCACGACTGCCACGAAGTAGTATGGAAAAGAGATAGTTTGAGTGATCATTTGGGGGTGGAAGTAAAAATTATTTAAAAATATGCCACAATTCGTTAACTTAAATGAAAAGGGATTCACTGATGCAGCATCCAATTTAGGGGATCCTAATATTTTGGATTATAATTTGAAGCAAATTGAAACTGGTGATTTACTGGATATATCATTAAGGTATGAAATTCTGGTTTACTTAAGATAGTTCTGGAAAGGTTAAAACAAAGCTTTTGACTTAATTTCTTTACTTTGAGTGAGTTTTATTCATTATCTAAATATATTGATTTTAACTACTCTTAATTTCGAGAGACTTTGATCTGGTTCTTGATATAGTTTAAAGAGGAAAAGATATGTATAGTTGCAAATTAATGATTTAAGGTTAAATCCTTTTACCCTTAAACCTTTCTAAAATCATGTATTTAATGTTTCCCCATAAAAAAAAATATAACATATATGACATTTTGTAGAACATAATATATATATTTGTGCCAAAATGATTTTAAACTTGTCATTTAATTGTGAATATTTAAATTGACAAAGCTTTTCAAAATTTTTAATAAACTTTTTATAAATTTTAAAAATTAAATTATGTACAACAAATCCTTAGCAATTATTTTTATAACATTATTCTTTACAGTTACCTTTTTAACAAATCATATTTTTTCTCAATCACCTGCAGGCTTGATTTTGGGAATTTCAGGAGAAGTTGGTTCTTCATCTCAAAAACTTACAGATGATTATTTACTTGTACAACAATTCAGAGCTGAAGATTCTAAAAGCACTTTAGCTTATGGCCTTGGAGTAAATGTAGGAGTAAGGCTTGGAAATTTTTCTTTTATTACCGGAGGTAGCTACATAAGAAGAGGAGGTGGTACTGATGCGGAAATATTAGGGAGAAACTATACGCCAAGGAATCCAAGTGCTACAAGTCCTGGCCCTGATTTGGAAGTAATTGTTGAAGACAGGCTCTCGTTGAATCTTCTTAGAGTACCTTTTTTGTTAGGATATCAATTTGGTTCAGATAATTTTAAATTTAGAATCTCTGCCGGTTTGGGTTGGAATTATGGTATTGGAGATAAGGCTATTTTTACTAGAAATGCGACTTGGAAAGATCCTAATAATTTATCAGTTGATATCAACGACGTTGAATCGGACCAAGATGGTTTTGGTGTTGGTCATACTTATGGAGATTTAAGTACAGACAGATTTAAAAAATCTTTTGTAAGTTTCATACTTGCACCTGATGTACTTTTTAAAATTAATGAAAATGGTTTCATTAAGTTGGGAGTTTTATATGAAAGTTATGGAAGAATTGTAAATGATAAATTTGTAATAAATAATAATCCACCTGATGGAACAACTTCAATGAGTTCCTTTAATTTTCAGATAGGGTATGAATATAGACTTGATTTTGGTGGCGGTACATTCTGATAATACTTCCCTTTAGTTAGTAATAATCAAATCATTGTGAATTGAAAAGGAAAGACATAGAATTGTTTAATTTGTCTTTTATGGACGTGCTTTTTGGTGCCTTGGGTGCTATAATATTTTTATTTATTGTAGTACCCAAGGGCGGTGCACCTCCTGATGAAAAAAAAGTAGTACCTGTTAATATAGATGAAAAAAGCGGTAAACTTTTTGGTGATTATCTAGCAGTCTTTGAAGACTTGCAGGTTGGGGATTCGTTATTGGTATTGGCGACAGGTAAAGCAACTTTTCCTTCAAGAAAAGATTGCCCTCCTCCGGTCGTTTGTCCGGAATGCCCGGAATGCCCGGAATGTCCTAAATGTCCTGAGACAAAAGTGGAAAATGGTAATTTTAAAGAACCTCCGGTACAATCCAAGCCTGATTTGGTGTACAGACCTTCTGTTCCGTCAAAATTCAGTATTGAAATTCATTGGAAAGAGACCAAAAACAACGTTGACCTCTATGTTTGCAAGAACGGTAAATGTGTTTTTGGAAAAGATTCGAATAGAAGAAATAAAGATATTGGTGCCTGGAGTTCTGGAAAAGAGATGAATACCCTAGGCCAATATTTCAAAAAATCAAATTTGCGAACAACCATGGAAGCCGTGAGACAGATTGATGAATTGTTACCAGGCTCGTATTCCATTCAGGCTGTTTTTAAAGAATCTGAGATGAACGAGTCTGGTGTTGAAGTAACCTGCCTTGTATATAGCGAAAGAAATAATAACCCTCAGGTAGAAACTTTTACCAGGACTATTAGTCTGAACCCGGGACAAAAAATACAATTGGGAACAGTAGATGTACTTCCTGATGGAAATTTTACTTTAAGATAATTTTAACACGAAAACATGACAACCAGGAATATAATTTATATAAGTTTAGCTGCCATCTTTGTTTATTGGGGATTTTGGAACCTATTGGCATTTTTAATAGGAGATACTTTCCCTATCCTGTACAGACTTTGTATATTAGCCGGTGGAAACCTCCTGGGGATTATCCAATCGATTTGTTTTGGCGTTTTTTTATATTCAGTTTTACAAATTCGTACATTCAGAAAAGAAATTTCTGAACAATTCGAAGGGTTTTCATATAAAGTTTTACCTCCTGATGATATTGTAGCAATAACGCCTCAAGAAGTAAATAAAATAAAATTAGATATCATATATTTAGAAAAACAAGGTGTTCAAAATGAAATAAACGAATTCATTAAAAAATCTTGTACTCAATATAAGAATGAAAATTCAATCTCAGAAACACTTCATGTTTTGGAATCTCACATAAACAATAAAAAGGAAATTAAAGAAAGTGATCTTGAAAATATCAGATACGCCATCAACCTGAATATGTCACTCGGTTTTATCGGTACTTTAATAGGACTTTCTTCAGCTATAGGAAAAGCTTATTTGTCTAAAACTGAAGAAGGTCTCAATGAATTAACTTCTTATTTAAATACTGCATTTGACACGACATTAGTAGCACTGCTTTTTGGCATCATCATTAATTTTGGATATCACCAATATATAAAAGATTTGGATCACTTTTATGCAAAAGCCAAAACGTATATCGTTGACAATTTAGTGAGTAAAATTTACAATAAGTAGTCTTATTTTAAAATGATATGCACATTTATCACTCTGATTATGAAAATGTTATTCCACAAAGACTTATACCTGATATAAGAGATGAGTTCTTTTTAAACAATGAAAATTATGTTGTAACTAAAAAATTAGGGGAAGGAGGTTTTGGTTCTGTCTATCTTGTTCAGAACAAAGCCACTGATGAATTTTTTGCTCTAAAATTGCTGGATCTCTATAAAGTTAGTCCCACTGAATTCAAAAATTTAAAAAATAGGTTTGCGCTTGAATTTTCAACTGGGAAAATCAAATCTGATTTTCTGGTTAAATTTTACAGTATCGGCTCTGTTTTGGGGAATCCTTACTTATTAATGGAATATTGCCCTGGTGGAAATTTATTACAACAAATTCATTATCCTAAATCTCAGACAAAAGCACTATTCGTAGCATTTGAAATAGCATCAGGCCTAAAAGATTTACACGATAACGAATTTGTTCACAGGGATATAAAACCGGAAAATATTTTAATCGCCAGTGACGGGAAACATAAAATTTCAGACTTCGGAATTGCCGCCAACATAAATAACAGGCTTACTACCGTAAATTTTATGGGAAAGGTAGTAAATAATGAAATTTTTGGGTCAATCATGTACTCACCGCCTGAACAACTGGACGATAAATTATATTTTAAGTATACCTTACCAAGTATGGATATTTATAGTTATGGTATTCTTATGTATAATGTGATTTTTCAGGGTAGCGACCCATTCGGCGGAGAATCAGCTTACAAAAACAACCCAACAGGATTTTTAAAAACTAAAAAAAAGTTTTTATACTCGCCAGACACCGAATTGCCAAATGGATACAGCTTAAAATGGAATGATATTCTTCAAAATTGTATAAAGCCTCAACCTAAGGATAGATTCCAGTCAGTGGAAGATATTTTAAATATTCTTTTTCTAATTGGCGACACTGATACTGAATTCAGTTATAAGTACAAACTAAGTAAAAATGATACTTTTGGTATATTACAGATAACGCACAAACATAATGACTATTATCAAACCTTCAATTTGAGAGATATGATAACAAAGGGTATCGTAGATTTTTCTATTGGAAGGCAAGGAGAGAAAATAAGAAACAATCTAATAAATCTTAACCCTACAGGTATAGAAGATTTTATTGTTTCTAAAAAACACGCTACGATTAAATTAATAAATAATTCACTTTTTGTTATTGATGGTCAGGAAAGCATTATCAATGGCAACAAAATCTATAAACCTTCATTGAATGGAACATTAATAAATGGTAAAAAAATTCAACAAAGTGAAAATAAACCTCTTAATTTTGGCGATAAGATTGAAATTGGATCTTATGTCCTCGAATACGTTAAAAGTAATTGATTATGAAATTGGAAAAAGGAACCATATTTGGCGATTACACCCTTGTTGAGAAAAAAGGTGACGGCAGTACAGCAGAGGTTTGGGAGTGTTATAATAGTGCCGGGGTATCAAAGGCAATTAAAATATTTGCCCCGTATAATTTACTCGATGATTATAGTAAAGAACTTATAAAGGAAGAATTTGAAAAATCAAGAAATTTAATTCATCCAAACCTGGTGATCCCGGAAGAATATATTGAATATAATAATATTCCGGCGATTGTTATGCCATTATTAGAAAAAAGTATGTGGCAGGAATTTTTATTCAGGCAAGGCAACATTAATGAAAGAAACGGTAAATACAAGGCAGGAGTTTTTTCAGAACATTATTCTGTGTTATTAATGAATAACATTGCCAAAGCTCTTAGGTTTTTACATCAAAATTCATTGATACATAACGATATAAAGCCTGCTAATATTTTGATTAATAAATCAAATGAAGATAATGATGTTGAATTTTATCTTACCGATTTCGGAATTACACGTGAAATCAGAGATACTATTATCAGACAGACCAGCAGGCATAATTCCCTTACTTTTGCTTATGCGGCCCCCGAAAAGTTAAGAGGTCATTCCTCCACAATTTCCAGTGATGTCTTTTCTCTAGGTGCTTCTATATACGAACTGGTTTTTGGTGCTGATGTTAAGGTCCCCGTCGGCCAGATTTTAAATAATAACGGTGTTTTGAATTTTTCATCCTCACATTATTCAGAACCTTTTCTGAATTTATTAAATAGAATGATGGAAAAAGAACCAAACAAAAGAATATCTATAGAAGAAATAATCGAATTATCACAATCATATCTTAATAAAGGTAGTTGGCCAATTAGTAGACCTGAAATCCAATCCCAAAGTACAACGGGAACATCAAATTTTGAAAATTATATATCACACAAATCGCCGGAAGATTTCAATATTCCTAAAAAGAAGTACAAAAAGACAAATGGAAAAGATAAGGAAATACTTTTGGGTAAGAAATGGTTGATAGCAGTTGTCGTGGGTTCTGTATTGATTCTCTCTTTATTCATCTATTTGTATTACGGGGCTAATTTTTTAAAAGATAATAATATAAATCTTATAAAGATTAATGATAAAATGTATTTGGTTGAAAAAGATGGAAAGGTAGGAATTATGGATAATAATGAGGAATTCATTGTTCCTTTAGAATATGAATCCGGTGAAATTTCAGGTAACAATGTAAAATTGTATAAAGATGGTAAATACGAGTATATCAAAATAAAATAAAAAAAGTATGACACAGAAAACACAAAGATTCACAACTGCCAGTACATGGTCTTCATTAAGAAACACTATGAATATTATAACTGGTACTGGATTGAGTAGCTATACTTTATTGTTTATTGATCCGGCTGAGAATTATCCTAAAGGAAGTCATATTTCTGTAAATAACAGAGATATTCTTATAGGGAGAGCTGAAAATTGTCAGATAAAGTATGATCAGCAATTTCCTATGGTAAGTAGGGAACATTGCACAATAAAATGTATTAATGGCAAAGAGATTTTGATGCATAATCCGGCCGCATCAAATCCAACTTTAGTAAACGGGGTTGAAATAACATTCGATCACGTCTTAAGAAACGGAGATGAAATGCAATTTTCATTCAACGGGCCGAAATTACGATACAATAAGATTGAACCCCAACTAGCAAAGGCAGGGATAACCGGGAGGTTAAATGTAGCGATTAAACAGGCGACTAAGCCACTCAAAATACTCATTATTTTATTATCTTTCGTTACTTTAGGTTTGATAAGTTTTGCAGTCGTAAACGGTATAAGTTATTTCCGGATGAAAGCTGAAAATGAAAAAACGATCGCCATACTTGAAACTTTGAATGAAGAAAAAGGACAGCTGGAAGCTGATCTGGAAGTCCTAACCACCTCAGGTAATACAACTTCTAATGAAATAAGAAGTTTGCGAAACAAAATCAGAGATTATGATAATAGGATTGCAGAATTAAGGTCCAATTTAATAGGTAAAAATGGCGGAAACGATACAGAGCCATCACCAGGAAAAATAGTTGAGAGCCCAAAAGTGGAACCAATTAATAAGGGCTCTGAAGAATTTATAGAAGAAGAACCTGAAGCTGCCGTTGAAGTAGCACCAAAAATACCGGAAGAAGACATTTATTTTATAATTGCTACTTCAATTACCATAACGAAACCTACGGGAGAATCTAAAGAGTTTAAATCTCAGGATCTGGTCAAAGCCAAAATTATTGACTATAATCAAAATGGTTTATGGAGTGGAGTCGGATTTTTGACAAAGGATAAAAAAGTAGTGACAGGACGCCACGTTATCCAGCCTTGGCGATTTTTAGGAGAATCTTCCACTCTCATGAAATGGCTTAGTGCCGTGGATGGGGATGGTAAAAAAATTTCAGTAAGATTTCAGGCAAATAAAATTTCAGACAGTGGCAGTCAGATTGATTTTAGCTCTGAGGATGTGACCATGAATTCAAACAATGATATAGCTGAATCATTGACGTTAAAAACAGATCAATTTGGTGGGGTTAAATTCTCAAGTAAAAACATTTCAGTCAAAAAAGCAAAAGATCCTATGACTGACATTGCTGTAATTGAATCTACAGAATCAGGCAGCTTAAAATTTAAATCACCGGGAGAGACACCGGAAGATATAAAAGTGTACGCTGTTGGGGTTAATTATTACAGGGAAGTTCCTAAAAAAACAAAATCTGCATTTGGAACAAAACCGGAAAGTGTTAAAACATTTACAGCATCTTATACAGGAATAACATTTGCACTTGATGATGTGAAAATTAAAGGTAAATTAAATTCCTCAAAATGTGTTCCGGTTGACAAATCTTTTACTTTTGATTTTGGAAAAACCGGAGGTCCTGTTTTTATTAGTCAAAATGGTGAAGCCATACCGGTTGGCATAGTACCACATTCTTCCCTGGGAAGGAATTGTTTTATTCCGTATAATAACAAATAATATTTAGTTTTTGGAAAATATTATTATTTTTGGTAGCACAGATACCGGCCTTGTTCGAACAAACAACGAGGATTTTTATTACTATTGCGGCAATATCCTGCAACAGGATTGGTCCCCTTCCAATTATTGGTTTCCTTTAAAATATAACCTGCCTGTTTTTATACTTGCAGATGGAATGGGCGGCGAAAATGCAGGAGAAGTAGCTTCTGAAGTAGCTGTTTTTTCAATTGATCAATTTTTAAAGAAAAATTTATTTTTAAATCTTGAAGAAAATCAAATTAAAAAGATTCTTGAAGATTCTATTTTACAAGCGCACAATAATATAATTCAAGAGGCTGTTCTTTCACCTTCACGACAAGGAATGGGTACAACCATAGTTTTAGCTTGTATTATCAATAAAAAACTATATATTTCATGGGTAGGCGATAGCAGACTTTACATTTTTACCAGTGAAAAAACAAAAAATCTCACAAGAAAAAATCAAACAGGCAGGCTACAGCTGATAACAGACGATCATTCTGTTGTTTGGGAAGAAGTATTATCAGGTAGAATGACAGCTGAACAGGCTCGAAATTCACCAATGAGTAATGTTATAACCCAATCCTTGGGTGACCCACTTTCATTCCCGTCTCCGGGATACAGGATGATTGATTTACATGAGGATGATACTATTCTGATATGCTCGGATGGGTTGAATGGGATGCTATCTGACCCATTAATCGAAGAAATTCTGGTAAAACAGCAAAACATGAGTTTGGAAGCTACGGCTAATGAACTGATTATGCAAGCTAAAAAAGCAGGAGGGAAAGACAACATAACGATGATTTTGTCTAAAGTCAGTTCAGTGCCTTCTTTAGAAAATCAACCTCCTGTTATTGAAAATAAAATAAATTCTGAAATTAGTAAAACTTTCAAATTTGACCACCTTCCTCACAAAAGGAAGAAGAAAAACAATAAATTTCTTTATTCTTTTCTAAGTATGGTTATCTTTGCATTAGTGGGAATGTCATATTATGTTTATGTTTGGATGCCCCAAAATTATGATTTACCAAAAAGTTTTCAATTACAAGAAGAGATTCTTTCTGATACCATTAATATAGACACTAACAGTTCTGTACTTCTTAATAAAGACTCTTTAAATTCTGACACAATTAATTGTGATTCAAATATCATAATAGATTCAACTTTTAAAACAATAAATAAACCTGCTCTTAAAAAATAATTCATGTCAAATAATCATAATTTTCATGCACATTCATTTATAGTATAAATACATTTATATGGCCAAGAATATTAATCTCAATTTACACTATCTTGTGTTTTTAGTTTTTCTGTTTTTTATGATTTCTTGTTCAAAAGAAAAAAATCTACATGAAATAAATTTCGAAATAGAAGGTGTGAATTTACCTAAGCATAACAGAGATTTTTTAGGTAGTCCCGTTAATGATCAGATTTATAATTCAGATAAAAATTTTGTTGAACTTATCATTACAAAAGGATTTGATGAATACAAAGAACAGCTTTATTGGAAAGTTAATGATAGTTTAAGAAAGGTAATTTCAGACAGCCGGTCATTAAATTTACTGGAAAATGCAGGAGATCCGTATACAGTCATATCATTGTGCTTTACTAAGGAAGGTCCTTGTATATCATCATTTGTATCCACCACTGCTGTTGAACAAGTTGAAGTTAATGAACCGGAACAAACTGAAGTTGATGCCGGTTTTCAGGACGAAGACACCAATTTAAAACCGGAAATTCGTGAAACACAAAATAAAGTTAATAAAGACAAACCCAAAAAAGATAAAACAGAAATAATGGGTAAAAAAACCGAAGTGGATTCGAAAAAAGATACTGATGATGACGGTTTACCAGATTCTGTTGATAAATGTCCTAATCAAGTCGGTGAAAGAGCCAACGATGGGTGCCCATGGCCGGATACAGATGGAGACGGCATCCCTGATCAGGATGACAAGTGCCCACAAGAAAAAGGCATAAAACAATTTAATGGATGCCCGGCTCCCGATTCAGATAAAGATGGAATTGCAGATCATCTTGACAAATGTCCGGGAGAAAAAGGAACAAAAGAGAATGACGGCTGTCCCAATGACTGGAAACCAAAAAATACCGGCTCCATTAGTAAGATTACGTCTTTGGCAGCTTTAGATGATGAAATGGAAAAAATTAAATCCGGTGCAATTACTATCAAACCGATAAAAAACTTAATTTTGCATGAGGCTAAAATCATTTCATCCGGTGACGGCAAAATTACTATCACATTGGAAGGGGAAGGAATTAGAAGAGGAGTTACGATTGTAAAAAACCTAAATTCAGGAATGAATACGATACGATTTAATGACTTCAAAAATAATGTTTTAAAAGCAGGAAAAGTGTACACCCTTTCTTATGAAAGTGAAGGAGATATTGAAGTTTTGGTTATCAAAAAGGCATTTAAATCCGGCACTTCAAATGATGATATTATCACTTCCGGTAAACACATTTTTTACGATGTCTTGTATAAATATTGATTACTTTATTATATTGAAGAAATTTCAATTTGTTAAACTAATATTAATTTAAAAAAGGTATGATTATGAAGTATTTTCTAAATGGTATTATGAACTTAATTTTTTTCATTCTTTTGATTATATCTTATAATTTATCATTAGCTCAGAATACAATTGCTTTTGACTGTACGACAAATCCTATACAGACTTCAACTGTGAGGTGTGAAGGTTTTATGAATTTTCCTTTGATAAACAATTGTATGTTACCAGATTGTGGAAATGATGATGAAAATTTTTGTTGGTATGTTCAAAAGCCCACTTCAATGAGTTTTGTCCCAGTGTCCGGTCCAAACAACAACGCTAGTTATCAAACTATAAATGAAGATTTTGAAATAAATGGGAATACAGTACCGGGTACATTCGTATTCAAAAGGTGTTATTCATGTGGGAATGATGAGTGTAATGAAACAATATCCCAAAATTGTAAAGAAGTCACAATAATTGTAAATCAAAGACCAACGATTACAGGTATGTTTTCAGTATGTAGTGGCTCAACTACACAATTAACCGGTTCGGGTGCTCCTGCGATAAACAATCCTTGGGTCAGTAGTGATATATCAAAAGCAACAGTTAACTCATCTGGATTAGTAAATGGAATTTTGCCTGGTATTGTTCAAATTACTTTTACTGATGTGAATGGTTGTATGGATTCCAAAGATGTAACAGTATACTCCAGACCAACCATTACGGGAGTCTTATCAGTTTGTGCAGCCTCATCTAGACAATTAATCGGCAATGGTACTCCTGCGATAAATAATCCTTGGGTAAGTAGTGATATTTCAAAAGCAACAGTTAATTCATCGGGTTTGGTCAATGGAATTTCACCTGGTATTGTTCAAATTACTTTTACCGATATTAATGGTTGCATGGACACCAAAAATGTAACAATAAATCCCAGACCTACCATTTCCGGAATGTTGTCAGTATGTATTGGCTCAACGACGCAATTATTTGGTAATGATGTTCCGTCAACAAACAATCCTTGGGTAAGTAGTGATATCTCTAAAGCTACGGTTAATTCATCGGGTTTGGTCACGGGTGTTTCACAGGGTAC
The DNA here is from genome assembly GCA_022842725.1 of Saprospiraceae bacterium. Lineage (GTDB taxonomy): Bacteria > Bacteroidota > Bacteroidia > Chitinophagales > Saprospiraceae > OLB9. The sequence continues at coordinate 29,608 of JALHOZ010000035.1, read as the reverse complement.
TACAACAATAACCTTTACAAATGCTAATGGATGCATTGATATGAAAAACGTAACAATTAATCCCAGACCCACCATATCAGGGACACTTTCTGTATGTGTCGGCTCAACAACTCAACTAGCCGGCGGCATTCCTTCAGGGAATAATCCATGGGTTAGTAGTGATACAACAAAAGCTAAAGTAAATTTATCAGGTTTGGTCACAGGTGTAGCTCAAGGTATGGTTACAATCACATTTACTAATGTCAATGGATGTATGGACACTAAAAATATAATTATACATCCCAGACCTACCATATCAGGGACACTTTCTGTATGTGTTGGCTCAACAACACAATTATCAGGAAGCGGTACTGCAGCAGTAAATAATCCCTGGACAAGTTCAAATACCTCATTAGCTTCTGTCAGCAATACAGGTTTAATTACCGGAATTGCTCAGGGTTTTTCTGCTATAACATACACCAATAGTAATGGGTGCTCGGATATCAAAAATGTTACTATTTACCCACTCCCTAATGCCTCTATTTCCGGGTTAACATCTATCTGCGAAGGGTCCCCTGAATTTCTAACAGCTTCAGGCGGCACTTCATATGTATGGTCTGACGGAACAATGGGTAATACAATATCACTTTCCGACTTGTCTGACGGTGATTCCAATTTTCAGGTGACAGTTACGGATGTATTTGGTTGTAGGAATATGGCAAGTTATACGGTGGAGGTCAGAAATGTCCCTAAAATAACATGTAATATATCTGAAACTACAAATAAAGGCGAAAGGATTTTTACTATTGATGAAGGGTCTGAAAATTTATTTTTCGATTCAATTAATTACCAAGTTAAAAAATTAAATGGAGAAATAATACTTGATTCGACAAAAAATAATTTGGATCCTATTAGTGAATTTTTTCCATCAGGTTCTCTAAATTTATCCTTTTCAATTTATTATAAAAATGGATGCAGTTTTTCAGATAGCTCCGAATTTATTATTAATGATGAGAATTGTGATAATTTCAAACCAAGAATAAAAATTAATGATATATCAATTAATTATAATAACTTTAAAATAAATCATTATTCATGTGATCAGGAGGTAAATATTTTTTTCTTTGAATTCGAAAGAATAAACAATAGTTTAGTTGAAATAAAATATGATGGCAAGCCTTTTAATTTAGTCAATAATATAATTTCAATTAAGGATACTTTTGTTACTAATAGTAATTCAACTAAAATTTTTGAATTATTTTTTGATATTAGGTCTGGAGTTGCGGGTGCCTTTCAAAATAATAATTGTAATTATATTATTGAAATTACTAATCAACCTATTCCTGAAGTCTTCCTAGAGCAGGATACTTTTTGTCACAAAAATGAAATAACTATAGAGATTAGTTCCGGTGTTAATAATTTTCAATGCTCAATTGATAATGTTCCATATAAAACAAAACCTGATGAATCAATTATCGATTATATAAATGAAAATGTATCTAATTTAACTTATGAAGATAGCTTAATAATTACAAATATTCAAGCGTTAAACAATATTTGTAAACCTTACGATACCATACTTTACTACACCATTCTGCGAACCCCTCAGATTGATCTCATAACTGATTTATGTAAAGATGATAATGTAAAAAATTTGCTTATTATTGATAATAAGGACTTGAATGCTTTGTTTAGAATCCAAAGAGGTGTTGAGATATTAAATATGCAACGGTCAGGCATTCAGCTTGACACATCCTCCTCACTCCTCGTGTATGCCGAACTGAAACATGGAAACATTGTCTGTCCGAATGAAAGTACCGGAACGGTAAATGTCAATGAATTACCTGAAGCAATAATTGATCAATTTCCCGATGGTTGTGGACCATTTTATCAGATTGTAAACTTTAAAAGCCAGCCGGATGCTCAATTCAGTTGGAAAGGTAGCAGTGATAGTGACATTTTGAAAATAACAGGAGGGCCTGACGTTATCGTGTATTCTGGCACTGTTCCATTAATTTTAGAGGCAGAGGAGAATGGTTGTTATCATCGGGATACGGTGGAAGAAGTCAATACAACTGATTTTTCGCTGGCCTTACAAGATGATGTTATCGAGGGAAGGCTTTGCGCGAATGACACGTTGTACTACAACAGTACATTTTCAGATGATATTAACTGTTTTAGATGGTATTATATTAATCAGGATGGGGCCATCGTGGATGTAAGTGAAGATGAAAATGAAAAACCCTGGTTTAAAGGAAGGGATAATATTATTCCGGTTTTAATAAAGTCATTATCCTGTGACCTTTGTGGAGGTATAATTGTATCCAGAACCGTTGAGGTCAAAGAGGAAGACTGTACGGAATCTAATAATGATAAAGCCAATGATACTTGGAATATATACCCTGTACCTGTAATGGATTTTATAACCATATCTTCAGAATATTTCCAAAAAGGTAAATACGAATTTTTGTTGGTGGATGCCATTGGTCGTACTAGGGAAGAAATAGCCATTGAACATCCGGGGGGCATGCTAAGGAAAGATATATTTATGTCCGATTATCCCGAAGGTATATATTTTATCAAACACGGGGATACGATTAAAAAATTTGTTATCATTAAATAACATGAACAATATGAATTACTTACAAATCAATTCCAATTTACCTTTTATTTTTTTATTTTTAATTCTAATAAACTGTAACCATTTTGGGTTTAGTCAGGAATATGATGGACTTCGGGTGAAAATCAGGATGGATGATAACTCAAAAATCGATGAAAAGGCAGAACCTTACATTGATCAAATTCTAGCATCCAGTCAAAAGATTCTTGGTCAGTATAATGACAGGGCAACTTTGCTTGATACAGAGCAAGGTCAGGTCACCTCTGAATCAATTGATAAAATGCGTGCGATATTTTATAGTAATGCAAGGGTTTATGATGATTTGGTTCAATATGGTACTATCATCGCACTTGATGATTATATTGGTAAAATCAGGAAATATATGAATACAACCGGGCCTGACTACAAAATTACAGACTTGTTATTATTGGAAGTCATATCCAATCCGGCTATTCCGGGCTTGTATTTTGAAACAAAAATCCGTGTTAACAAATTGATGCAAAATCAAATTGATGAAAAATCAGGCAAAATCATACCTGTTCCCAAGGGGGGAGAAGTTGTTCCATTAGAATTTGTGATCATTGTCCAGGGTGATGACCTAGATGATGTTAAAATTTATGAAATTCAGGGAAAAATCAAACCAAGACCCAAACCATATAACCATGAGGTTTTCGCTTTTGCTTCTATGGGTTTTAATACCAATACCACATTTAAGAAGCAAGATGAGTTTGATGATTCATTTTCTCCGGCATTGACTAGTAAATATCTCCTTGATTTTGGATTTAAATACAGCCGGAGTTTTAAAAGAGGCAAACATGCAAAATGGTTTGTGGGGGCGGCGTTTGGATTGCACAACTGGAATATTAACACGGAAAATTCAGGTGTTAAATTTAATGTTTCAGGTGATATTGACGGTAAACTTGATTTCAATACTATATATGATTTTAAAAATGTGGATAACGTGATCAACTTTTCTTACCTACAGGCTATGCTGGGAACACAAATCCCGTTACGACCCATCGTAGGATACAAAATCGAATATTGGGTTGAATTATCCGTAATGCCGACGTTTGTTTCTAAAACAGAAACATTGGGAGAAAATAAACTTGTAAGTCAAAATTCCGTGGTTTCATTCGGAGATATCAGTGATCCATTTTGTTCGGAAGATTACGATTTACAAGCACAAGGGTTGAATTCAAAATCTTCCATGAATACGATAGGTGTCCAGGCAAAACCATATATAAGATATTTTCTTAATGATTCCAAAACCTCCGGTATTACTTTCGGCGTAGGATATGCATATTATTTCGGATCCTGGATTGATAAAAATTCAATATCCGTTTTACCAGAAAGTGGTGAAGGAACTGTAAAGTCATTGTTATTACAGTCCTTCAGTCCTGCCCACCTCAGACTTGAGTTAGGACTTTCATTCAAATTATAATTTAAAAAGAGATACAATTACGATGAAAATGCATAATATATTAGTCCTCATTTATTTTATATTCTTTTGTTATTCTTCGGTACAATCACAAGAATTCAAATCCGTTTTAGGTTTACCTGATAAGTTTGCAAAAGCTACGGAAAAGCAGGGAATCGAAATGGATGAATATATGAATGGTATTTCAGGACCTAAATCCAAAAATAAAGTCTGGAGGGTGATTTGTGACCGGGAAGGGATGGAAACTTTTTCTGATCCGAATGGATCTTCAAAAAGTGGAAAAAAACTAAAATTCAAAGATTGGTTTTACGTGATGGAAGAAAAAGGATCATACATACACCTCGGTAAAATGAATGGTGAACCTGACAATAATTTAAATATTCCAAAAGGCAGTTTTGTGGAAAGTCATGGTTGGGTAGAAAAATCAAAAATGTTACTCTGGACTTCAGGTCTCAGGAGTGCAGCCACAGGTATTTCTTTAAAATCATTAATTTTATATACTGCTGAAGGAGCAAAAAGGGTTATAGGTAATCCTGATCAGGCCGTAAAGATATACAAAGGACCGGGAACTTATTGGGGTGAATCTTCCTCTATTGGTTTATATGAATATTACTTTGTATTGAAAAAAGAAAATGGCTTTTATCTTTTATCAAAAGATAGCGATTTATTGAACTTTAATAACATAACCGGTTGGGTTTCTGCGAGTGAACAGGCAGATTGGAATACACGGTTGGCACTGGAACCTAATTTTGATCAAAAAGCTTTTGATGAACGAAAAATGAGAGTACCATATCAGTTTGTTGCTTTTACGGATGAAGTGGCGGCATCAAGTCATGCAAGCTCCGGATCGGGAAGTTCCTCAAAAATACTTACAAAAGACGACCCGGTCAATGCCCACAAACAAGTACTTGGAACAAGAAACAGCAGAAGATATATTGGTAAAAAATTAAGAATGCCTGTTTTAAGATGTGGGAGTGATTTTTATGCAACAGGAGTTTTAGGATCTGTTGGCCAAAAAGTAGAAAATGAATGTCCGGAGTGTGAAAAAGCTTTAGAAGATGTAATTGCAGGAAAAGACAATTACAATATATTGTTTTTGGTAGAAGCTAATACCAGTATGCGACAATTCAAATCCAGTTTAATCGACGGTATAGAATCACTAAAAAGAGAACTTACCGACGGGTTTAATCAAAAATTTGGTATTGCCTTTTATCGTAATGCTAATACAAGTAAAGAAAGTTACCTGGATATTACCCCGCTTACCAAAGACATTGAGGTATTGAAAAAGAAAATAGAATCAACTGTATTTACAGATGATTCCTACGATGGGTTCACAGCTTTATATAATGCATTAAGCAAATCAGTTTCTAAAGCCGGATTTCAGGCAAACAGTACTAATATCATTTATGTTATCGGACAGAATCCGGATTTCAGAGAAAATCCAAATCTTAAACTGCAATGTATAGAAAACGGATGTAGCTCTTGGGTACAAACCGATAAATTGGTAGCTCAATTATCAAACATACGTGCTCATTTGGTATTTATTCAACCATCGCGAAATGAAACTGATACAGATAACCCGTTATCAGATCAGGCAATGGATATCATGTTGGAAGTAAGTAAGGATAACTACACGTCCTACAGAAAAATTAATCAATTGGTGAAGAAAGATGACACAAATCCAAATCCGGTAGAAGGTGGTGAAGGCGATGCTAAATCTTATATAGCTGGAGGGTCTACCAAAAATGTTTTTTATTATCCGAAATCTTCCGGCACCATGTCTTCCGCTGAGTTTTCATCTAATATCCGGACTCCCTTTAAAGAAATTAAAAACAAATTGAATGACGTGTACGCCATTTTAGAAGACTTAATGCAAAATCCGGATCTGCCTGACGTTCCTGGAGACGGCTTTGAAAAAGGTGCATTGTTTGATTTACTTAGGGAAGTATTAAAAAAATCAGGTATGGAGCCGACTGAAGATAATTTGAATAAAATCTTAGACAGAAAGGTACCGCTTTATGTTCGGGCATATGTTCCTAAAAAAATACATGGAGCATCTTTTGATTTGTGTTCGCAAGTATTATTTTTTCCTGAAAAAGAATTGGCAGATTATATGAACGACCTGAGGAGTATGGTAGCTCTAAAAGATCAGCCCGAGGATCAACTAAGAACAGGGTTAAAAAATGTGATGTTATCTATTTATAACAAATATACCGGTAATAAAAAAATAGATAAAGGGATAACAATTGAACAATTTTTCGGGGTTTTGCATGGAGAGTGTTTTATCTTAAATGAGAATAAACATATGTTTGCCGTAAACTCCATCGATAACCCAAGAGTTAAAATTGAACAATTGAGGAACTTCCTGGATGATTTACAAAAAACTTACGAAAATCTGGAATTGTTAACCAAGGACAATAGTTATGAATTCAAATTTATAACCCGTGGCAGATTGGGCCAAAACACCTATTATTGGATACCCATTGAAGATACTTTTTAATATGGAAGATAACATTAATATTGTAGCACGTGAAATTGAATGTAGTTATAATAATGGCAAACGTGTACTTTACGTTGAAAACTTTTATCTGAAAAAGGGTGAAATTGTCTTTTTATTAGGACCTTCCGGTATAGGTAAAAGCACTTTTATTGAAGCAATTGGCCTTATTAATAAAACAGCACGTAAAGTAAATCCAAATGGCTGTATACAATACAAGAGTAATAGCAAAATTCATGATTTAATAACCATGTGGGAAGATAAAAATGCTGAAATTGAAACATTCAGAAGAGATCATTTTAGTTTTATTTTTCAAAACAACTATCTTATGCCCAATCTCACGGCCGGAGAAAACATGATGATGACATTGTTGATGAAAGGGTACACTGAAGAAATAGCTGAAAAAAAAATCAGGGAATACATGGAAATAGTTGATTTAAAAAATGAAGTCATCGGTAAAAATGTATATAATTTATCAGGAGGCCAAAAACAAAGATTGGCGTTCGTGAGAGCAATCGCATCTCCGTTTGATATTCTTATTGGGGATGAACCCACGGGAAATCTCGATGTTTTAACCGCCAGATCTATGATGAATTTTACCAGGACATCAGTTAAAAAGAATAACAAATCAGGTATTTTTGTAAGTCATGATATCAATCTGGCATTAGATTTTGCAGACAGGATTTATTTATTTGTTCCGCAAAAGGACGGAGATCAATATTATGGAAAAGTTAGTGACCATCATATGTATTTTAGAGTTAATCAAAAATGGATGTTAAATGGTACAGAGGTCATGTCACCGTACGATGAAATATTATCTGTTTTTACAGAAATCGTATAAATAATGTATCAAATGGAATACAAAAAAATATTTATCAAAAAGGAACTTTGGGCATTGATGGGTAATAATAAAAAAAACCTCATCGTTGCCTCATTATTACTCACAATTACTGTCTTTACGGTGTCATTATCCCTTGGAGCTTTTGAGGAACTTAAAAAAAGGATGGATAACCCTTACACAAATTGGGTGACTATGCCCGTCTTGCGTCAATATGAAGATTCTTTACCTCGACTCAGATACTATTTCAATAAGTCAGAAAATCTTAAGACTTATAATTTAAAAAATGTCTCCGGTTATGTTAAATGGTCAGGTAAATTTTTAGACCCTAAGACGCTTAAGGTAAAAGAATTTATTGGACGTTCCTTGCAATTTGATGATGATATGGCGGCAAAAATCTTTGAGAATTCTAATGTTATTGCTTTAAAAAACAACTTTTCTCCAGAGGGTGATAGTATTAAGTTTGAAATATTTATTTCCGAAGAATTTTGCAATATTATGCAGATTGATAAAAACAAGTCTGTAGGTAAAGACATCATATTACGGGACTTTAATGATGGTTATATTTTTCTATTCAAAATCGGAGGAATATTGAAAACATTACCCAACCACTCTCAATTCGTAGTTTCACAAGACTTTTATAACATGTTTAAAGAAAATTACGCTACCACAGGATTTGTTTCTACTGAAAATCAGACTAAAATAAACATAATTTCTTCCGGAGAGATTGACAGAGAGAATATAAAAAAGTTAATAGAACCAATTGAAATTATCGATATTGAAGTTAATAAAAAACAGGTAGCGGGAGGTACAGAACTTCTTTCGTATACAATCTACACTTCAGATTTTATATCTGATAGTACAGCATCTTTACTAACATCCAAACTTAACAACAAAAAAAATGTAATGAAATTACATAGGGTATGGAATCCTGTTGCAGGTTTTTCTGAATTGACTGAACCTATGTATGTATCCTTTAATTTTATGGAACTCGATAAAATCAGAGAGTTACAAAGCTTTTTAAAAGAAAAGTTTGATATGGAAATTGAATTGTCTGTGGTGGAAGACAGAGATAATTTTTCTATGGTTAGTAAATTGACATATTTTATGATATCCAGTCTCATTATTATTTCACTTATTAGTTTTAGTATCTTTTTGTTCAATTTGATTTCTTCCCATTTAGATAAAATTAAAGCCAATATCGGTACATTTATGGCATTTGGTTTTAACACGAAAGTGATTCGTGAAATATATAGTAAAACGGTTATGACTTTCATGGGATACGCATGGATTGCATCATCTTGTGTTTTGTTGTTATTTTGGGCCGTTGGTTATCTTACAAATCTTTTTAGTTTATCAGTATTCCATCCTATAGTTATATCAACCTTTGTACTTTTTAACGCTATAGCTTGGGCAATTACTTACTACATCACCAGAAAACTTTTAAAAGAAACGCCAGGTGACCTAATTTACAATAGAGTTTAAAATAGTGACTTATGAATTTGAATAAAAATTTTATTATTATTGGAATAGTAGCAATAGTTACAGGCGTTTTAGTAATGTTTGCACTAAGAAAATCAGGTATTGATAAGTCTGCGATTACAATTGAAAATGTAGAAAAGAAGCCTGATGAAGTATTTGAAATATTGATGGATGATAAAATAGTTGAAAATGGTGCAGAATCAAACATTGCTAATAAAACAAATCAACAAAAAATAAAACCTACTAATGAAGGTGAAAAAAGAGTTGATGAAGTAAAAAAAGAAGAAATGATTGAAGCATTTAAAAACAGTAAATATACTTCTTGTACAGACATCATTTTGGATTATTCTGAAAGACTTGAAGCACTTAGAAAAGGTAATATGAAACCATTTGCCGAATTTCCAATCAGCACGGATCCCACAATAAGATATTGTCGAAAAACTAATACTGAATTTCGCGTAAAACTTGATTCTTTGGAAGATATCGGAAAAAAAATTATAGAGGTAAAATTAAAAGAATTTAACTAAATCATTTTATATGAAAAATCTGATATGTTTTTTACCCCTCTTTTTGATTATTCATATAGGAATGGCGCAGACTCTGTTATCCTCAGGAGGATCATTTCACCAGGGTTCAACATTTAATCTACATTGGTCACTTGGGGAATTTATCGTGGATACGCATACTGAGAATTCATTCACGTTATCAAAAGGATTTCATCAAGGTGCTTTGAAAATAAGTACTTCTGTTCAGGATCGTAAAACTTTACTCCTGAAAATATATCCAATTCCTGCTGTTGATTTGATTCATATTTCAGGTTTTGAAAATTTAACATTTGAAGCAAATATTTTTGACAACACTGGTAGGATGGTCAGAACTTTTCTGGTAAGAGAATCAATTGTTGATATAAGTGACTTGAAAAACGGGCTATATCATATAGTATTTAAAAATACGAATTTCGTTATTTCACCTGTTAAATTTATTAAAATATAAAATTAAATCCAATGAGAAGTATTTCTATATCAATCATATTCATTTTAATAATAACATTATGTAATGCTCAAAATGTTCCCTTAGGCTTTAATTTTCAAGGTGTAGCAAGAGACGCCAATCAACAAGTACTTATTAATAAACAAATCAAGCTTGAGATTGCAATTATCCATGAGAATATTGTTGAGTATCGGGAAACACATGAAGTGGCAACTTCGGTCAATGGGGTTTTTAACATCATAGTGGGAAAAGGAAATACCAATAACGTTTTCGAAACTTTAAAGTGGGGAGAAAAAAATTACACATTAAGAACGAGAATTGATTTAAACGATGGAAATGGCCTGCAACATGCCGGAGAATCCCCAATTCTAACCGTACCATATGCCATGTATGCCCTGAAATCTGCTAATGGTGGAATGGCTGGGCCACAAGGTCCTCAAGGAGAACCTGGTGAAAAAGGTGAAAAGGGAGACAAAGGGGACGAAGGCAACAAAGGAGAGCAGGGACCAATCGGACCACAAGGCCCTGTTGGCCTGACAGGACCCAGGGGAGAGCAAGGCGTTCCTGGACCGGCAAATTCTCTCGTAATTGGCAATGTTTCAACCGGTCAAAATGCATCTGCTAACATTACCGGAAACCCGCCTCAACAAACATTAAACCTTGTTCTTCAACAGGGACCAAAAGGAGATCAGGGAATTCAAGGACCGAAAGGTGATAAAGGAGATTCTGGAATCCTCTCAGGTCCCGCGGGTGGAGATCTAACATCAAATTATCCTAACCCCTTAATAAACAATAATGTAATTAATACGACTAAAATGATGGATAATGCTATAACAACAATTAAAATTGCCAATAATGCAATTACAACTGATAAAATACAAAATGGTACTATACTTGGGGCAGATATAAATCAGATGGGTGCAACTAACGGTCAGGTATTAACCTATGAAAACGGCTGGAAACCCTTAAATACTAATAATACCCTTTGGGAATTTTCCAATGAGTTGATTACCCCAACAAACTTAAGGAACATAATGCTTAATGGAAATAACAGGTCAATTCAAATTGGAAATACTCAAAACTCTCCTGATATTATTTTAACAGGCTCTGGCTTTGGAACAACTTCTGCTATTGATCCATCCCTTAGAATAAGAAATAGTGGTCAGACTAAATTATACTTTGAAGGTGATGTGAACTATGGTTATGGGGTATTACGGGGTACAAATTCGGATAACGTATTTTTTTCTACCAGGGACTCAGACAATAATAAAGGATTTATTTCTGCCAGAGATGGTAGTAGTTTTGATATAGCTCGTATGACTATTGTTGACAATGGTGCAGGATATATAGCAACTTTTGGACCGAACCAACAACCTAATGCAGCATTAGGTAATTCGAGTGCATCAGCAAACCATGGATGGATTGGTGTCTACGATAATCTGGGAAATACGCAAGCAAGCATTTGGGTTGACGCAAATAATCAAGGTGTAATTTCAGCAGATATAAAAAATTTTACAATGGAAGATCCTTTAGATAATACTAAAAGTATTTGGTATGCTTCACTTGAAGGTCCTGAAGCCGGGGCTTATGAAAGAGGAACATCCGTGTTAATCAATGGCGAAGTTTTAATCACTTATAGTGATCATTTCAAAAAAGTAATTAATCCAGGTACTGTTACAATCATATTAACACCACACTCAATTGAAACATATGGTTTGGCTGCCGTCGAAAAAAGGGAAGATGGTTTTATAGTTAAAGAATTAATGCACGGTAGAGGAAACTTCGCATTCGATTGGGAAGTTAAAGGTGTCAGAAAAGGTTATGAGAATTACCAGGTTGTACGAAAAAACGACCCTCAGTTTCTAAAAGGAGTGAATCCACCTGAAGCAGCGAAATCTGTTGAATTTATATTAAAAAAGAATTGATAATCATTTGACTAGGGTACATAGTTATTTAGATTTATTATCTTTTCTGTCAAAATCAGATCTTTTATTGTTTTATTATAAGGTTTAAAAAATATTGAAGTTACTATTAAAAGGATAAATAGTCCTTAGCACATTAAAAAGAAGTATTCAGCTTTTATTTATTTTCTATATTCCCATTATATCCATTTTATTTGCCATTGGTAGTTTGTTTGGTGTCGAAAATGATTCAACTGTCTTCCATTTTGATGAATGGACTGGTGAGCGTGGAGGATGGGGTGGATAAGCGCTCAAATCAAAAATTATTCTAAAAATTAAATGTCATCTTAAGATAATTTAAAAAAATTAATTTATCTTTGTAATCGATCATAAAACGATTACTTAATATAAGGTAAACCATTTTAAAATGATGATGAAATTATGGACAGTATTACTGGTATTTGCAGGTGTGCACCTTTCAGCTCAGGATCCGGCTTACCAGAGTTTTACACAAAACAGGTTTTTGTTTAACCCGTCACTTACCGGAAGTTATGGTGCCCAGGCATGGAAAGTGAGGTCCAAAGCTCAATGGAACAGTGACGGCGGTGGCGGATACAAAACGGTGAGTCTGCTTTTTGAAGAGACCATGCCTTGCAGTATCCTCGACATTGGGGCAAAAGTGAACTATAATGAAGAAGGAGCCGGAATTTATCAGACGCTGGATTTTGGGTTTCTGACTTCAGCATTTTTGCCTTTTCCTACGGGGAGACAACATGATCACAATGCAAGAATCGGTTTGGATTTTTCCTGGGGTGTCAATACCATAGATTTTAGCCGATTGATTTGGTCTGACCAACTTGACCCTAAGTATGGCAATATCAACCCGACTTCATTTACCATAAACAGTCAGGGCAGGTCCGCCTGGTATATGAATCCGGGTATCGGCATATCACTACGATCGCTTTGGTTTAAAAAAAGAAAGAATGCTTTTATGACCAATATGGGTTTTGCCATGTATCGGTTTTATTCACTCAATGAAGGAAATATCAATCAGTCTGTGTCGGTGCTGGGTTTGCAAAATGACAATCCGTTCAGGATTTCAGTTTTTTTTGAGACCGAATTTATTCCGAAATATTACGGAAAACAGTTTATTTCAGTGCGCCCTTCTGTTTTGTATCAAAAACAAGGTGCCATTGATTATTTTGAGACAGGTGTGAGGGTTGGATATTCCAAAAGTGCCGGTCTTGGATTGTTTTGTCATTTTTCACCATTCAACCAATTTGGTCAATCGCCCTGGATAACCCTCAATACCGATTTTATGATATCCCTCGGTAAAGGAAAAAAATTGGAAACCTTTATCGCATGGTCTGAAAGCATCGGTGGTGTACAAAACCTTATCGGCCCTCAAATTGAAATAGGTTTTAACGTATATTTCAGAAAAAGCGGTATTTGTAATTTGTTGGGACTCAAGGATGATGTTCCTTACAACGCAGAATATAATTGTCCGATTATGGCTCTAACTCCCGGAAAAAGAAAAATGTATGAAGATATCTGGTATAAAAATTAGTTTTGTTGGGGTAATACTGTTTGTGTTTATATCCAATATTTATAGTCAACCATCAAATCCTTGTCTTTGCAACAGGTCGCAGTGTGGCGATATTATTGCATCCTTCAAGTTGGTTTCCAATTCAACGGTGGTTTGTGATGGATATGTTTTTGAAGTTCAGAATAATTCTACCATAGCTGATGTGAGTTATTTTGTTTGGGATTGGGGCGACAATACACGAGATACTGTTTTTACTACATCCAATCAAACGCATACCTATAATATTCCTGATGATGAGGTTTGTGATGATACGCAAACCACCTATCAAATTTGTCTTTTGGCGGTAAAAAATTGTGCGAATGGTTATTCTTGCCATAATAATAATAGTCCTGTCACTGTCATACACAGACCAGTGGCCCGCTTTACTTTTACCAATTCTGTCTGTGTAAATAGAAATGTAAATTTTAATAACACTTCCTGTAATGTTGATATGACTTTGCCAGATGCATACCTATGGACATTTCACGATGGAACGACCGCGACGACAAGAAATGCTTCAAAGACCTATAATATGCCGGGAACATATCCGGTTACTTTGAGAGTAAAAAATGGCTGTGGCGAAAGTGTAATAACTCAAGAGATCGAAGTAGTAGATTTTCCGGATGCCAAAGTAAATATTTCCGGTTCGGCAAGAGACAGTGTGGTTTGTGTTGGCGATGTTGTCACTCTGATTGACACCAGTAATATATGGGCAGTTAACAACCGTTGGACATTTCCGGTAAACAATGTTAACAGAGACACTTCACAATGGAAATTGAGTCATTTTATCAGAAAAAGAGATTCACTTTCAATTGGTTTAAGAGATTCAATTCCTTTCATTGATACTTTGGTTATTGAAACTCTTCGGGCGGGAACCTATACCTTCCGCCTGACTTCCACCAACGCATGCGGGACAAGTATGTGGGATTTTCCCTTGAGGGTGGTGGCTGCGCCAACGATCAACTTACCAACACCACCTTCTCTTTGTGAATCCGGAAATTATGTGCCCGGACCCAATATCATCACCGGAGATATCATCTCTGTCAGATGGGATTTTCCCGGTGGCGTACCTTCGTCCTCGACCATGCGGATTCCGGGCAATATCTTTTATGCCGCGCCCGGCACGTATCCGGTGACACTGACCGTAATAGCTGCATGTGATACGATCGTCCGAACGACCAATGTATTGGTCGCAGACAGGACTCCTGTCAATATTTTGGATAATAATCCCAGAGTATTCTGCCAAAGCAGCAGTCCTTATACATTTCTTGCGGACACTCCCGGAGGTATTTGGTCTGGCCAGGGCATCGTCAATGCCACGACCGGCGTTTTTAACCCATCTGCCTTGAACCCGGGCAATTATACCATCACTTATGATTATGGTCCTTCGGGTTGTTCATCACAAGATACATTTGGTATTCGGGTGGTAGCTTCTGAAATGGTGGTAGCACAAGATGCGATATTATGCGAAAATTCTCCACCGACACAATTGATTGCCATGCCTTCGACAGGTACCTGGTCCGGGCATCCGGCTGTGACACCTTCCGGAATATTTGATCCGGCCATTTCGGGTATTGGTAATTTTCCTTTGGATTATCAATATACCGATATGAATGGTTGTGTTGCGGAAAGAATGATTGAAGTTGTGGTAGAGGCTTTTCCGGTTATGAATGCTTTGGATACAGCATTACTTTGTTCGGCAACAGGAACCCTTCCTTTTACAGAAGTACTTCAGCTCACAGCCAATCCATCAGGCGGTATATATTTTTTTGAGGTCAATCAGGTGAATGCCGGACAAAATATCAATCTTTCGGCCTATTCCAATGAACTTGTCACCATAGCTATCAGGTATCAGCGCAATGCTTGTGAAGTATTTGATACAGCATACATACGGTTTGTTGATAAACCTCTTCTTTTGGTGTCAAATGATACCGTTTTGTGTATTGATGCCGGAATACACACGCTTCAGGCCAATCTACCCGAAGGTACCTGGAGCGGTCCGGGTATCGATCCGGTCAGCGGCACGATAAATTTGAACACAGCCGGACAAGGAACATTCCAATATTTTTATTCATTCCAACCCAATACATCATGTTTTCAGGAAAAAATAGTCAACGTTGAGATCAAAGATCCGGGCAGAAATCTCATCGCCGGAAATGATGAATATGTTTGTGAAGGAGTAAATACTTTTCAATTTACCGGGTTTTCACCAGCAGGAGGAACATGGTCCGGCATTGGGGTAACACCAGGAGGGCTGGTTGATATTTCCATGCTGACGGTTGGTCAAACATATAGCTATACTTATTGTCTTACAGAAAACACTACAGATTTGTGTCAGGCATGCCGTACGAAAAATTTTATTGTCCGGTCTCTGCCTTTACCTTCATTTACTATAGATGGGACCACTTGTATTAATGAAAATATTACCTTTCTAAACCAAACACCCGGAAACAATACCATTCGTTTTGACTTTGGCGATAATTCTTTCAGTACAATGGAGACTGCGACACATCAGTACACCACGCAGGGAAATTATACGGTTACCTTGTCTGTTACAGATGAATATGGGTGTCAGGCTTCCACTTCTCAAAATGTATATGTGACGACCCGACCAATTGCGTCTTTTTTGACAGCAGATGATGAAGGTTGTGCACCATTTGATCTGCAAATACAAAATACCAGTTCCGGAGATGGATTGAGTTTTGAATGGTTGGTCGACGGAATGACGTACAATACCCAAAACCTCCCTGATATCATTTTAGATGGTATCACCAAAGACAGCATTTTTATGGTGCAACTTGCAGTCAGCAATTTGTGTGGAACTGTTTTTGTTCAGGATTCTGTATTGGTTTATCCTTATCCCATTATGGATTTTGGCGTCAATGAATTAAATGGTTGTTCGCCTTTACCCATTCATTTTTCAAACACATCTCTGGGTAATCCTGACACGTATGTCTGGGATTATGGCAATGGAAATACATCGTTTGATAGCCTCCCTGTTGATCAGGTTTATGTAACCATCAATGATAGTATTACCTTGTATACAGTTACATTATCAGGAAGTAATGCCTGTGGTACGGACAGTATTTCTAAAGTGATTACTGTATTTCCACCCGATGTGACAGCATTTATAGAATTTCAGGGATTGACTTATTGTCAATATGATACAGCGGTTTTTCGTGCATTCTCTACACCAGGAGCCATAAACACATGGCAGATAATCCGACCCGACGGAACGATATTTGGAGAGTCAGGAAATGTATTGACCACCGAAGTTAATGTACCAGGAACATATACGGTTATTTTGTTTGCAAGTCGTTGTGGCAGTGATTCGGACACGGTCACATTTCAGGTATTACCGACTCCTGATGTACAGTTGGATATTCCTGAATTTGCCTGTCAGAACGATCAGGTTGTATTTAGGGTTGATGGGACAAATTTTGCAGGTGCAACATGGGACTACGGAGATGGAAATTTTGACAACACCGGTGTACATGTATATGATACTCCCGGAATGTATGAAGTTTCTGTAACCGTTTTTTCTCTGGTAAACAATTGTCCGATAACCTTAAGAGGTAGCATACGTATTGTTGGACTGCCGACAGCATCTTTTGTACCTTCCGTTCTCAATGGTTGTGTGCCTCTTGAAGTTGAGTTTAACAATCAAAGTGTTGGAGGCACCTTGTTTGACTGGAGCTTTGGTGACATGACATCAAATTCAAATGAAGTAAATCCTACACATACGTATTTCACAGACGGAACATTTACAGTGACCCTTACGGTATTTGACCAATTTGGATGTTTTGCAGATACTTCTGTGGTAAATATCATTGTATTTCCAAAGCCGGAAAGTGTTTTTTCTTTTGAAAATAAAACATATTGTCTTGGATATGACACCGTTTTTTTGACCAATAACAGTGTTGATATTACCGGACAGGAATGGATGGTAAACGGTGTTTCCGGTAATACATCTGATTATGAATGGTTGCCTCAGGAATCTGGTAATTATGAAATTTCACTCATCGTATTTAATCAGTTTGGATGCAGAGACAGCTCTTCAACATTTTTGATGATTGAGCCTTCACCTCTCAGTATATTTACAACAAATACATCTGAAGGTTGTCAGCCACTGGAAGTGAATTTTACCAACCAATCTGAAAACGCCGGATTTTTTATTTGGAATGTTTCTAACGGAACCAGCATCACGGAAGATAATTTTGATTATACTTTTCAGGATGATGGTGAGTTTTTGGTACAATTGATTACCATTTCGAGTAATGGTTGTCCGAACGATACATCAGAACAATTGGTGACCGTTTATCCAAAACCAAATGCCTCTTTCGGATTTACGAAGGATAAAGATTGTGGTGTACCCGTTGATGTCACTTTCGTCAGTACATCAACAGCAGGCGTCAGCCACAATTGGGTCTTACAAAATAACCAAACGAGCAATGATCCGAATTTTATATTTACCTACACAGAAGCAGAAACCTTTGAAGTTTCTCTGGATGTTTCGACAATATACGGTTGCAAGGATACAATATCTGAGACTGTTTCTGTTTATCTGCAACCTGTCGCCCGATTTGAGGCTGGTTCGGAAGTTTGTGAAAGGCAACCTTTTCCAATCATAAACACCAGTGAAAATGCGACATCTTATGAATGGACGATCGACGGGCAGCCGCCACTATTTTCATCAGATATTCCGGCTGTTCAATTTGAAGAAAGCGGAAATTATTTTATACAATTGATCGCAAGTTATAATGAATTTTGTAAAGATACTTTCAGGACCATTTTCCCTGTGATTGTGTATGACAGTCCGACGGCAGGATTTACGTTTACAACAGATTATGATGATAATGTATTGGGTGAAATAACATTTGAAAATACATCCTTTGACTACGACCGTTCTTTTTGGGAATTTGGTGACGGACAAACCTCAGTAGAAGATAATCCTTTGCATGAATACGATATCAATCGGGATGTTTTTGTGGTTTTAGTGGTATACAATGACAACAATGGAGCATATACTTGTACGGACACCTTTTCAACGCCTGTTGAGCCGGAATGGATAACCACTTTTTTTGCACCCAACGCATTTGCTCCGGAATACGGGACGGGAGATGTTGCATTGTTTAAACCTGTCGGCGTTGGTTTGGCTGAATATCAAATCACGGTGTACAGTCCCTGGGGTGAAGCGGTTTGGGCATCAGATCAAATTGAAAATGAGTCACCTGCAGGAGCCTGGAATGGATATTACAAAGGCGATATTGTTCCTCAGGGAGCATATTCCTGGATAGCAAGTATTACTTTTGTGGACGGTGTCAAAAAAGTCTTTAAAGGCAGTGTTAACGTGGTAAGGTGAGCATGTGGTAGTGAGGATTGATTTAGTAAAATTGCCTTTTTATTAGTTTATGGATTTGAAGTAAAGGGATTGGGATGGATTAATGAATAAAAGGTAACTTTCAAAAAAAAATGGGCTGTGAAAAGTCACAAGCCCATCGTGTTACCTGGAGCCGCTGTAAGACACCTATCTCGGCGTAAAACCATGCGGCTCCTTATGTTTCTTAAAAAGTTTTTTATTTAAACGCAAATGTAGCATTTTTGTTACATTATATAACATTTTTTAATAAAATTATGATAAAAGTCAATATTTCCTTTAAGGTATCCAGTTCAGAGAAATTTTTTATTGAAAAAAGCCTTGAGTTATTGCATCATAACACCATAGACTCGTACAGATTAAGGTTGAACAATTCGATGACAGTACTTGATGAGCTAATTGCTGTATCACAAAAGCTACAATTGAACCAAATAAAAAATAGTATTTACATTTCAGACCTTCTTGATGAAGCTAAGGACCTCCTTTTCAACGATGACAACTTAGTTTGGGGATCATATGATAAAAACTACCTTAATGAATTGGACAAAAAGCCAGAGGAAAAATTAAGAAAAATATTTCTATTTTCTAACGGATTAAAAAAAATTAATAAGAACTATTTAAATTTAATACTTGAAAAGATTGATAGTGAAATATATAGAATCAATGGAATAGAACTCAAAGATATCAATGAGTTGAAAATTCTTAATAAGATAATTCCAAACTTTTGGATTAGTTTACTTAAAAAGGGTTTTTCTCGTCCATATTTGTTTAAAATACTAATGTCATGGGTTGCTAATACACATATTGATTTTAATGAGTTTTTCTCCAGAGTTAAATCATTGGATACTAAACATGAAGAAGATTTTACAATTATCTTTGCCATAAAGGGTATTGGTGACGACATAAAAATTCACAATAAGGATGTTATCATACTACAAAATGAAGAAATAAAGAAAATATCAGAACATTCGGAGGTATGTGTTAAATTTTTTAAAGTCAAAGATGGGAAGTTTATTTCATTATGTACTAAAGCTTTGGATTATTATAGTGCTGTTATGATGGTAAAACCAATATTAAATAGTGAATTGGACATTATGCATTACAGTAAGCCAAATTTTTATCCCAAGATTTATCCTTCTGTTCTTGTAATTGGGGCCAATAATCCAGAAAAAGCAAATTTACAAAACTTCTATTATCAAATTGAAGGATTTTATAAACATAGCGTAAATGTATATGAAAGTGTCTCTAAAAAGTTGAATAATCTGGAAGTTAAAAAAATTCATCCTTCAGCTGTCGAAAAGGTCAGGGCTGGATTGATGTATTATAGATTAGGGTGTGAGTCAAATGAATTGCATTCTAAATTATTGAATTACTGGATAGGTATGGAATTTATGTTTTCAGCTTATGAATCAAGTGAAAATACCATACCAAGGCTGAAAAAGTATTATTCTAAGATGCATGGTTTGCTTTTATTCAAAAGAATTTTATTGAGCTTTCATTCTAATATTCAGAACCTTGGGGTAGCCTCCCATTTTGTAAATTATGAGCAAGATGATATCGAATATTTAATAAATAAAGATAATTATGATAATGCAATTGGGTTGATGAATACCCATCCCTTGTTTGCATATAGAGCTCAAATGATTAAGGAGTTATTTGACGACCCAAAAAAAATTTCAAAAATGGTTCATAAAAGTCTGGATAACATGAAAAGAAATCTGACACGTATTTACAGGATAAGAAATGAAATTGTCCACAATGCTTCATCTATTACAGATATGGAAACCGTGGTTTCACACATGAAATTTTATTTACTTTTTACAATTTATAGCGTTCTTCAGTTTTTTGATGAAAGAGCAGATGACTTTAATTTTGATGGTAGAATAGACATAGATGATTTTTTTGAAATTCGTGAACTAAAATTCGACAACATGTTTCCCAAATCAGATACAAATATTGAGATTGAAAAACTTAAGCTTTTAAAAATGCCTATGGAAGAACTTTTTTATCCGCGTTCATGAATTAATTTATTGTTAAATTGTATATCTTTGGAGTATCAAAAGTAATATGACAGCGCGAATCTATACCCCTTCCGAAAGTATCGTCTTTCATAAGACAACGGCGCCATATGGCGGACTTTCCATTATGGCCTTCGGGTATAGTTTGTATGTAATTGAAATCACCATACCTTCGTCAGAGTATTTATATCAGGCTTTACATTATACTGCTTATCCCGAAATCCAGGCCGAAATTATAGCTCAGGATATTGGTATTAAAAAATATTTTGATTTACCCCTTTTAGAATTATATTATTATCAAAATTAGTAAAGTAATAAATTATTCTAGCATTTTTTTGAAATTTATGTTATTGAACATAAATTTTTATTATCATTAATTAAATCTGTAAAGTCAATGAATTTGATCCTTTTAATTATAAACGTCACCTGGTTATTTTTAAGCTTGCCAATCGATAAACAAAACATTCCAGATATTGAAAATCATACGCCATTTTCAATAGAACATTTCTACATTATTAATCATGCGATACTTGATTCGGTGGATTATTCTGAGCATTATCAAAATGTAAATGGATATATAAAATTCTATCAACCGTCCCCAACAGAAAAGTTTTACATGGCCAATGTAATGCCTAAAGAAGATACACAAAGTTTTGGTGAGATTACTGATCTTGAGACACAAAAAGAATTTATTGATGGTGAATTAGTTGATATAGCAAACTTCAAATGGCATTTTAAAAACTCTTACGATGATATTTCAGGAGAGGCTGATGTTATTTTTTATACAACAATGAAAGATAGTGTTCATCAGTTTGTTTGTTTAATGAATCTTGAGAATGGCGAATTTTCAATTTTCTCCGGACCTGTATTAGACCTCGAAAAACACAAAGAAGTTAAGCCATGAGTTTTAGGAAATATGACTATTGTTAGTCTGCTTAAAATTGCATAATGCAAAGTTAATCAATTACTTAGTAAACGCCACCAAATTAGTTTACAGTTTTACTGTCATCCCCTCCGCCCCATTTTTATCAAATATGTAAATATAAAAGTAAAAAATGATGATATAAATTCCGGAAAAGCTGATACAAATCATAACAAAAATCAGACTTTAACATACCTGATTTTGTACAATGGAGGATAGGTTTTTGTGTTTCCTCCACCCTCCACCAACCCCAAAAATCACCCCTTTCCACCTACTCAGGGGAAAGCAGCCGTTTTGGCAAATCAATTACCCGATTCGGTAATTTTTAGGGGTTTTTATGACAATTTGATGACAATTTTTGACTAACTTTGAGACTTAAGTGATTTTAAATGTCACCGTTAACACACAAACTATATATTAACACCCTAATACTTATCGTTTTAGGGACGATAATCTATTTATTTTATATAGGGTTTGATTATTATGCCCTTCCTCTCGAAGAAAGGTTTTATCACAAAAATCACCACAACCTCAAACCAAGCGGATTTTTTGGACACGGACTGGGTATCATCGGTACCTTACTCATCCTCATCGGCGTATTCGGCTATATGGCCAGAAAAAGAATACGGATGTTTTCCCGCATAGGGGTTTTGAAGTATTGGCTGGAGTTTCACATATTTTTATGCGTCCTGGGTCCCGTCATGATATTGTTTCATACGGCATTCAAATTCGGGGGCATCGTATCCATCAGTTTTTGGAGTATGGTCGCCGTCGTCGCCAGTGGTGTCCTGGGAAGGTTTATCTACCTGCAGATACCCAGAACAAAACAGGGTAGGGAGCTGAGCCTTCAGGAAATCAAAGACATGCAAAACAAAATTCAGGAAGATCTCTCCGCAAATGCTACCTTGGTACCGATATTTGAGTGGACGAATGAGATTTATGGCAGCGAACAAGCCAGGATAACCAATCCGGTGCAATACCTCAACGTACTCTGGCAGGAAACGCGCAACAGCAAACTACTGACGGCAAAATTGAAAGAAGAAAATATTCCGGTTGAAAATATTCGCCAGATCATCAGCCATGTCAAACACGAAAGGTCTTTACACAGAAAAATCGATGGCCTCAAAACCATGCAAAAATATTTCAGATACTGGCACATCGCACATTTACCTTTTGCCATTATCATGTTGATCATTATGATTGTCCACGTTGTCGTAGCAGTGACTTTCGGATATACCTGGATATTTTAATACAAAATCATGATTGAAAATATAATATATCTCTTCACGTTTTTAGTCTCCGCACTCATCTTTTGGGTCTACCTCCGGAAGCTGAAACAACAGTCTGAATCCAACAGCGAAAAAATCGAAAGGGCCAAAGAAGATGGTATCCACGAGCCGGTTTCCCTCTATCCTGCTATCAATGAAGACCTCTGTATCAAAAGTGGCGCCTGCGTCATCGCCTGTCCCGAAAAAGAAATATTGGGTATCCGCAACGGCAGAGCGACCCTGATCAATGCTTCCCGATGTGTGGGACATGGCGCTTGTTTTCACGCATGTCCGGTAGAAGCCATTACCCTCAAAATAGGAACGGAAAAAAGAGGGGTCGACCTGCCTCATGTAAATCAGAATTTTGAGACCAATATCCCGGGCATGTTTATCGCCGGAGAATTGGGCGGCATGGGTCTGATAAAAAACAGTGTTGAACAAGGTCGTCAGGCAGTAGACAGTCTGTACGAACAATTGGGCAAAAAACATCAGGCGGAATATGATTTATTGATCGTCGGTGCAGGTCCGGCAGGGATTTCAGCTACCCTCCAGGCAAAAAAACTGGGACTTCATACCCTTACGTTGGAACAGGATTCTCTGGGTGGAACGGTGTATAATTTTCCAAGAGCCAAAGTAGTCATGACCTCGCCTATGGATCTGCCTTTACATGGCAAGGTAAAACTTTACGAAACCAGCAAAGGAGAGTTGCTCGATCTGTGGACAAAGGTATTGGACAATAATGAGATTAAAATCGAAGAACATGCCAAGGTTGACCTCATCGAAAAATCAGATCACCATTTTACCGTGACGACGTCAAAAGGAAAAAAATATTCAGCCCAAAAAATATTGATTGCCATCGGAAGAAGAGGTACACCCCGCAAACTAAACGTTCCGGGTGAAGAACGCGAAAAAGTAGCTTACAAACTGCTCGAACCGGAAAGAATCACCGGCAAACATATTCTGGTGGTAGGAGGCGGAGACTCAGCGATCGAAAGTGCTCTCCTGCTGGCACCCCAAAATTTTGTCACCCTTTCTTACAGAAGTGAAAAGTTCAACAGGCTCAAACCGATGAACAATCAAAACATCATGGCGGCGATTCAACAAAAAACCATCGATGTAAGGTTTGAAACCAATGTAGTCGAAATCCTCGACCATGAGGTTCACCTAAAAGAAAAAGACGACCGTGTAGTGACCCTGACCAATGACCTGGTATACATTTTTGCCGGTGGCGAATTGCCTACCCAGTTTTTGGAAAAAGCCGGAATCAAAATTTCCAAAAGATTTAATTACACCATGTTATCTCATAAACATTGATCTATAAAAATACATATTGTACCTTCCTCACCCGGTTGTTTTTGACGACGGGTCTGGTTGTATATGTATTTTTTATCAATGCCCAGATTTCTCCGGGAAAACTAAGCAAAGCCCACAGTTCTCTGGAAGGCATCAACCAATGCACCAAATGTCATGAATTGGGAGCTAAAGTGTCAGACCAAAAATGTTTGTCCTGCCATGAGCCCCTCAAAGTGAGAATTCAACAAAAAAAAGGATACCATGCTTCCAAAGAAGTGACCGGAAAATCCTGTGTGACCTGCCATAGCGAACATCATGGCGTCAATTTTGAAATGGTTCGTTTTGATAAAAAAACCTTCAATCATACATTGACAGGGTACGAACTAAAAGGCAAACACAAAACCAATGATTGCGCCAAATGTCACCGACCCGAACATATCTCCGATCCGAAACTCAAACTCAATAAGTCGACCTTTTTGGGGTTGAACCCGAGTTGTATCTCCTGCCATGATGACTACCACAAAAAAACATTGGATAAGGATTGTAAAAAATGTCATGATTATGAAGCATTCAAACCGGCACCTTTTTTTAATCATGATAAAACCGGATTTCCGCTGGCCGGAGCCCATAAAACAGTCGATTGCAAATTGTGCCACAAGGTCGAAACCACGAATGGAAAAACCTTCCAACATTTTGCCAATGTACCATTCAAAAATTGTAATGCCTGCCACGTAGATCCCCACAAAGGTAAGTTTGGCGTGGATTGTAAATCTTGCCATACCGTTGAGTCTTTCCATAAAATCAAAGCAAGTTCGACGTTCAACCACAGCATTACCGGCTTCGAACTCGAAGGCAAACACAAAGTCATCGATTGCAAAAAATGCCACGATAACCGGGCCGGGACGACGGATGCCTACAAAGAATTCAGCTCCGTTCGGGATATTTCATGCCTGACCTGTCATAAGGACAGCCATGAAAATAAATTTGGCAACGATTGCAGCAGCTGTCATTCCCAATGGAACTTTTCCGTTAAGGACAAATTGAATGATTTTGACCACAAGCTGACCGGTTACGAACTTTCCGGAAAACATGAAGCCGTCGATTGCCGCAAATGCCATAAAGAAACCTTTATGACCGCACCGTTGCCACATGATGCCTGCAAAAAGTGTCATGAGGATTTCCACAAAGGTGAATTTAAGGATACCCCGTATACTGACTGTGCCTCTTGTCACACCACGACCGGTTTTGACCTCAGCAGTTTTGATTGGGAACAACATGAAAAATCCGCTTTCCCGCTCAAAGGAGCCCACCTGGCCACACCGTGTATCTCCTGTCATAAAACGGATGACCAATGGAAATTCAGAAATATCGGCAATACCTGTGTGTCCTGTCATGACAACATCCATGAAGGTTTTATCAGTGAAAAATATATTCCGGCAAATGATTGTGCCGCGTGTCATAACCAGGATGTCTGGACGAGTCTCACCTTTGATCATAATACAACAGGTTTTGCCCTGGAGGGAAAACATCTTGGGATTTCCTGTCGTTCCTGCCATTTTGAAGAAAACGAAAAGGGAGAAATCATCCAGAAATTTATTGCTTTGGATAAAAATTGTATGGCTTGTCATGACAATGTACATGGTCAGCAGTTTGAAGAAAACGGCATTACGGACTGTAAAAGATGTCATGGTTTTAATACCTGGGACAACAGCCAGTTTAATCATGATAATACCCGGTTTAAACTGGAGGGCGCCCATTTGAAAGTAGCTTGTGAAGCATGTCACCCGAATGAAATATCCGGTGGTCAGACAATCGTAAAATATAAAACAGGAAAATTGTTATGTATAGATTGTCATCAGTAATATACGTCTTCCTGTTGGCTTGCCAACTTGTGTGGTCTCAATCACCGCACGGGCCATCGCTTGCCATGGATTGTGCATTGTGCCACCACCCTGACAACTGGACCTATGATGCCAAAAGATCTTCTTTTTCGCATGACAGTACCTCCTTTGGATTGACGGGAAGACACAAAGATCTGGATTGCCGGTCCTGCCACCAGTCCCTCGAATTCAACAAAGCAGAAAGCTCCTGTTTGTCCTGCCATACCGATGTACACCAACAAAACCTCGGCAATGATTGTGTACGATGTCACAATACGCAATCATGGATAGTGGAAAACATCACCCAACTCCATGAAAATATAGCGTTTCCGCTGATCGGTGTCCATGCCAATATCAATTGTTATGACTGCCACAACAGCGATTCACACCTTCGTTTTGCTCCTATCGGTGTGACGTGTTATGATTGTCACAGAACAGATTACATCAACACAACACGTCCGAACCACGTGACGAAAAATTTTGACCTGGATTGTTCTTCGTGTCACGACCTCAACAATCCCGATTGGAATACAGATATTGTAGATCACAGTTTTTTTCCTTTGGAGCAGGGACACAAGATCAATGATTGTGCTGCCTGCCACCTTTCGGATGATTATTCCGTCATATCGGCAGATTGTATCAGTTGTCATACCCCTGATTTTGAAAATACTGTCCGTCCCAATCACCTTTTGTCCGGTTTTTCCACCAATTGTGTGGATTGTCATACGACCGCTCCGGGATGGAATCCGGTGGTATTTAACATCCATGATGCGAATCATTTTCCCATCTACAGCGGAAAACATGTCGGCGTGTGGAATGCCTGTTCTGAATGTCACACAGATCCGGGCAACTTTACGACCTTCGCCTGTATTAATTGCCATACAAATCCGGAGACAGATGATGGACATAGCGGCGTGTCCGGGTATCAATACAATGATAACGCCTGTCTCGCCTGCCATCCGACAGGAAGTGCCGACATGGCTTTTGACCATAATCAGACCGGCTTTCCGCTTACCGGAGCCCACCGAATGACCGACTGTATAGCCTGTCACGCCGGAGGATATGAAGGAACACCTACCGATTGTTTTGCCTGTCATGCCCTTGATTACAATGAAAGTATCAATCCTGACCATCAAAAAATCGGCATCGGTACGGACTGTATATCCTGTCACAGTACAGAGCCCGGATGGAGCCCTGCGGGATTTGACATCCATGACAATTATTACGTTTTGAATGGTGCACACCGGTCGATTGCCGATGATTGTGCTGCCTGCCACAACGGTGATTACAACAATACACCGACCACATGTTACGGTTGTCACAATTCGGACTTTACCGAAGCAAAAGATCCTGACCACGTATTAAATGGTTTTTCAAATGATTGTACTTCCTGTCATAATGAAAACCTGTGGAGGCCTTCCACCTTTAACCACGACGGATTATATTTTCCGATATTTAGCGGCAAACATAACGGACAATGGACAGAATGTATAGACTGTCATACGGTCATCGGCGATCTGACCCAATTTTCATGTATTACCTGTCACACCAATCCTGAAACCGATGATGTTCACGATGAAGTTCCGGGATATTCTTATCAGGATAATGCCTGCCTTGCCTGCCATCCTACGGGAGATGCGGACATGGTTTTTGATCACAATATGACAGCTTTTCCGCTTACCGGGGCACACGTGGATACAGACTGTATCAGTTGTCATGCCAATGGATATGAAGGTACAAGTACAGTTTGTATGGATTGCCATACTTCCGATTACAACCAGACGACCAATCCCAACCACGTAGCCTTAAACATCAGCAAAGATTGTAAAGCCTGCCATACGACAAACCCCGGTTGGAATCCTGCGACCTTTGCCGACCACAACAGTTATTATCTTTTGTCGGGTGCACATGCGGTAATCGCCAATGATTGTGCTGCCTGCCACAACGGAAATTATAATACCACACCTAATACCTGTTTTGGTTGCCACAATAGTGATTATACCGAAGCCAAAAATCCGGATCACCTTGCGCTACAATTTCCGACAGACTGCCGTCAATGTCATTCCGAATCCGCCTGGGATCCTTCTACTTTTAACCACGACGGCATGTATTTTCCGATCTACAGCGGCAAACATAACGGTGTTTGGAATGATTGTATGGAATGTCATGACTCTCCCGGCAATTGGGCCGTATTTAATTGCCTGACCTGTCATCAGAATCCGGAGACAGACGGTCAGCACAACGGAGTACCGGGTTATACCTACAACAGTCCGGCTTGTCTCGCCTGTCACCCTACCGGGGATGCGGACATTATTTTTGATCATAACACGACGGACTTTCCACTCACCGG
>JALHOZ010000035.1:0-1160 GCA_022842725.1 Saprospiraceae bacterium | reverse complement strand
ACCGGGGCCCACCTGACAGCAGATTGTCTGGAGTGCCACAGTTCCGGATTCCAGGGTACACCTACCGAATGTGTCAGCTGCCATACGACGGATTATCAGGCTTCTTTAAATCCGAATCACAGCCAGTTAAATATACCTACCGATTGTATCGCCTGCCATACCACGGCACCGGGATGGAGTCCTGCCACATTTGGCATCCATGATCAGTATTATGCCCTCACCGGTGCTCATGGGTCCATAGCCAATGATTGTGTCACCTGCCACAACGGAGATTACAACAATACACCAAATACCTGTGTCGGTTGCCATCAAAGTGATTTTACAGCTGCAATAAATCCCAACCACGTGGCTTTGGGTTTTGATAACAATTGTACATCATGCCACACGACGGCACCGGGATGGAGTCCGGCAGCTATGCCAAATCATGACAATTATTATGTTATTTTAGGTGCACATATTCCGATCGCCAATGATTGTGCCGCCTGTCATAACGGAGACTACAACAATACACCGAATACCTGTGTCGGATGTCACCTCACGGACTTTACCAATACGACCGACCCCGACCACGAATTGCAGCAGTTTCCAACCGATTGTATTACGTGCCACAGTCAAAACGGTTGGGAGCCATCAACTTTTGACCACAACAGTTTTTATCCGATTGTCGGCGCACACGTAGCCATCGCCAATGACTGTAATGCCTGCCACAACGGCAATTATTCCAATACGCCTAACACGTGTACCGGCTGTCACCTGGATGATTATAACGCTACCGTTGACCCCGACCACGAATTGCAGCAGTTTCCGACAGATTGTATATCCTGTCATAGTCAGAATGCGTGGGAACCGTCGACTTTTGACCACAACACGGTCTATCCGATCGTCGGCGCACACGTAGCCATAGCTAATGATTGTAATGCCTGCCACAACGGCAACTATTCCAATACACCGAATACCTGTATCGGTTGTCATCAGGATGATTATAACGCCACCGTTGATCCCGACCACGAAGTTGGAGATTTTCCGACCAATTGTATCGTATGTCATTCTCAAAATGCATGGACACCGGCATTTTTTGATCACAACATGGTCTATCCGCTCACCGGAGCGCACGCAACGATCGCAGATCAATGTGTCCTTTGCCATGTCGGAGGATACAA
>JALHOZ010000034.1 GCA_022842725.1 Saprospiraceae bacterium | reverse complement strand
TTGGATTTGTGATCGGATTCATGTGCAAAATTATATGGATGCTATGTTTACATAAACTTACGAAATACAATCAAAAAAGATTAAAAACAAAAGGTTAAATTTCAATCAACTGATATATTAGTTATTATAAATATGTAAAATAAATATATATAAATATTTATTTTTTTACTATTATGTAAAATATTTTATATAAATTTGCATATGTTATCTATTGTATACTAAGGGGTTTGCAGTAGAAAAAAATTGTATTTATTCATCTTTTTAATTTTATATCATGAAAAATTTATTTAAATTCCACAATTCTTAGACGAAGTATTTTCTTAATAATGATGACATTATTTATGTTGTCTTGTCAAAGGGAAGACGTCAAAACAAAACCTTCTGAAAATTCCGGAATTATTGAAAACCGGACCGCTGAACCTTGTGAACCTGAGATTGGTCCAGGGTGTGAAAAAGATACACAACTCTGGACCATTAAAATTCCTCAATTTGGAAACTGTGATTTTCTTTTTGAAGTGGAACGTTACAGATGTGGTATAAACTGGACATATGTATTTGGTAACCACACTTTGATTTCTCATGATTGTGATTCATTTGATATTTGGATCAACAATTGTACGGCTTCCGGAAGCACTTTTGAGTCTTGCATCCTGAGTCTTCAGGATGAAATTCGAAAGGCCTTGTCTTTAAAAATTGTGAATACTGAAAATCCGTCCAGTCCGCAAGTTACCATATCCTATTTTGAAGCTGCATGCAGTCAATATTGTTTATTTGAAATGTACGACCCGAGATTGGAAAAATATTTCAATCTTTACCATAGATTGCGATGCAGCGATGCATGTTGTGAACATGAAATTGTCTTAGCAAAAGTAAATGGTGAATGGGTTTATGTCAGCAGTAGCTCAGATCAATACGGAGGTAGTGGTTGCGAATATACCTTACAAGTGGAAACCTGTGAAGAAGGGGGAATTTACACTTCACCTTGTATAGATTCGTGTGAATAATAAAATTAATTGGAGGGCAGTATTCAACTGTCCTCCTGTTTTATGTAAATTAGAAAAATTAAGTCATGAAGACAATCATTACTTTCATTAGTATTATTATAATAAATAACAATATCATTTTTGGTCAGGAAATTTCGGACATTCCACCTTATATGACTGTACCATTAAACTGGACTCACTTTTCAGAAGATCCAAATTTTCCTGAAATATCAAAACCACAGATTACAAAATATGGTCCGAGATGGTGGAATAAAAGCATTGAACATGGAGATTATATTTATATTTTGGAGAATACAACTGCTGCTATCCCAGGATATGCAGAATTGGACGGTTTTTTACTTTATAAAATCGATAAATTTACCGGGAAAAGAATGTGGTGTCATCAACATAATCAAAATGTTGGTCAGAAATATTTTGAAATTTCCGCTCCTTATATTGATTTCAATGAAGAAGGAAATATCAAAATATTGTCCTATCGTGACCGGGACACAATGCCTATTGATAATAAATTTTGGCGGGATTTTGTTTTTACCCCGGCCATACATACCATTGATTATATTACTGGGCAAAAATTAGACTACAAATACGGTAAAGACACAACAAAATTTATCAACACGAGATTGTTTTCCGGGTCAAGAATGCATATGCAGGAAACGGGAAAATATATAAGCCTAAATTACATAAGCAAGAATGAAAACGGGCTTACAAAAGACTATTTGGAGATTCATAATATCAATGATAGTTTGGACATAGAACGTAATCCGTTTTATACTTTTAAAATAGATACTGACCTGGTCACGCCGTATGATCTTGGGTATAAACCATGGATTGAACAATTATACAATGGCGATACCATGGTTATATTGACAGGTACGCCCAAACCTATTGAAGATATTGGTAATTCACCGGATCGGGCATTTCTACGATGGTTTGACATTAGCGATAAAAACAATTTTCACCAGACAAACGTCATAGAAGTAACCGATGCTTTTGCCAGACCCCAAAACAATGTTTTTGAATACTCTCCCAGACTTCATTTTCGGGACAATAATATTTTTTTGACTCAGGTTATGCAGCCTAATTCATTTTTTCCTTCCAAAAATTTTTCCTGGATGTGCTGGTTTGATGCAAGCGGAGAATTGTTAGGTAAATTTCAATACGTGACCTGGCTCGACACTTTTTATTTGAATATTATTCCCATTGGGGTGAAAAATGGTAATGCGTATTTATTGGCCCAATATTACAAAAGTGGAGCTGATTCTATGGAAACCATAGATATTTTAGAGGTAAAACCGTATTCTAATCAAACCAAAAAGGTAGGTCAGTTTATTTCGTATAATCATTTGAACGGAGACTTCAGGTCATATCCCTGGTATGCACAATTTTTAGATAACAATACAGTTTTGATTGAGAATCAGTTTAATGTCAGAAAAGGTGATAAAACATATTCATATAACTTCACCTGCAATGTCAATGAAGAGGATTTAGGCATTAATCCTACCTCATCCGTGTCAGAAATCAATAAAACGTGGTCTTATGTTTATCCTAACCCGACGTCTGAATTTCTTAATTTTCAAACCGAGGATATATCTTCATATGAGGTTGAAATCCGGGATGTTGCCGGATTATTAGTCCACAGACAATTGTTTGAGGCAAGCCAAAATTTACAGGTAGAAATGACAAATTTTCCGTCTGGTATGTATCACGTAAAAATAAATGATTACAAAGGCCAACTACCTGCCATGACACATAAAGTGGTGAAGTTGTGATCATATAAATATTCATCCGCTACGTCGGCAGCCTCGATGAAAAAACGGCGTTGCAGGTCAAAGAAAGCCTGGGGATTGTATTGGATTTGTGATCGGATTCATGTGTAAAATTATATGGATGTTATGTTTACATAAAGGTGCTTCATACCATAAAAAAGGATTAAATACATAAAATATTAATTCAATCAACTGATATTTAAAGTATAATAAATATATATAATAAATATATATAAATATTTGTATTTTTTTACGGTAAAATAAAATATTTTATATAAATTTGCATATGTTATCTATTGTATACTAAGGGTTTTGCAGTAGAAAAAAATTGTATTTATTCATCTTTTTAATTTTATATCATGAAAAATTTATTTAAATTCCACAATTCCACAATTCTTAAAAGTAGTATTTTCTTAATAATGATGACATTATTTATGTTGTCTTGTCAAAGGGAAGACGTCAAACCAAAACCTTCTGAAAATTCCGGAATTATTGAAAACCGGACCGCTGAACCTTGTGAACCTTCTGACTTAGTTAACTGTTTTTTGGACACAATGTTATGGACTGTAAAATTACCTCAATTTGGTAATTGTTCTTTTACTTTTGAGGTAGAACGATATGTCTGTAATGGAACCCCTTCATATTTATTTGGGAATTATACCTTAAAATTTCACGACTGTGATTCATTTGATATTTGGATTAATAATTGTATTTCATCTGGCAGTAACTTTGAAGCATGTATATTAAACCTGCAAGACCAAATACGTGGAGCAATTGCATTAGCAATATTAAATAACGAAAACCCACCTAGCCCCCAAGTGAGTATGTCTTATTTTGAAGCAGCATGTAGTCAATACTGTTTATATGAAATGTACGATCCAAGACTTCAACAATATTATAATATTTACAATAAATTAAGATGCAGTAATGCCTGTTGTGAGCATACTGTCATATTAGCAAAAGTAAATGGTGAATGGGTAATTGTAAGCTTCGGATCACAACAATACGGGGGTAGTGGTTGCGATTATACCCAGCAAGTGGAAACCTGTGAAGAAGGGGGAATTTACACTTCACCTTGTATTGATTCATGCGATTAATAAAATTAAAAGAGGGCAGTTCAATTACTGCCCTCATATCTAAAAGATTAGAAATGAAAACAATAATTCCGTTTATTTATATTTTTATACATATTAATTTTATTTATGGACAAGAAATATCTGATATACCTCCATTTAAAACAGTATCATTAAATTGGACTCATTTTTCAGAAGATCCAAATTTTCCTGAAATTGCAAAGACTAACATTACTAAATTCGGTCCAAGATGGAGGAATAAAAGTAAAGAAATAGGAGATTTTATTTATTTATTAGAAAATACCCATTCAGCGATTCCAGGTTACCCCGCTGACAATGACGGTTTTTTACTTTATAAAATTAATAAATATACTGGTGAAACAGTTTGGCTGCATCAACACAATCACCATGTTGGAGTAATGAATTTTGAATTGTCTTCCCCTTATATTGATATAAATAAAGAAGGTAATATAAATATATTAACATACCGTGACCGGGATACCATGATTAAAGATTATAAATTTTTCCGAGATTTTGTTTTTACCCCGGCAGTACATACTATTGATCACCTGACAGGGGCAAAATTAAACTACCATTACGGCAATGACACGACAAAATTTGTTAATACAAGAT
Organism: Saprospiraceae bacterium; assembly: GCA_022842725.1. Lineage (GTDB taxonomy): Bacteria > Bacteroidota > Bacteroidia > Chitinophagales > Saprospiraceae > OLB9. The sequence continues at coordinate 46,328 of JALHOZ010000034.1, read as the reverse complement.
TTTATTCTGGGTCCAGAATTCATTCTCTGGGAAACGATAAATATATAAATTTACTTTATAAAACAATAAATGAAAACGGATTGACCAAGGATTTACTTGAAATTCATGCCATAAATGATAGTTTAAACATTGGAAGAAGTCCACTTTTTACGTTTAAGATCGATACAGACCTGGTAACTCCTTATGATTTGGGTTACAAACCATGGATTGAACAATTATACAATGGTGATACCATGATTATTTTAACCGGAACATCAAAACCAATAGAAGATTCAGGTAATTCACCGGATCAGGCATTTTTGAGGTGGTTTGATATTAGCGATATAAACAATTTTCGTCAGACAAAAGTCATAGATGTAACTGAAGCTTTTGCAAGACCCCAAAATAATGTTTTTCAAAATCATCCAACGCTCCATTTTCGGGATAAACATGTTTTCCTGACACAAGTCATGCAACCAAATTCATTTTTTCCATCAGTAAATTTTTCATGGCTTTGCTGGTATGATGCCAACGGAAATCTGTTAGGAAAATTCCCTCAAGTAACTTGGTTAGATACTTTTTATACAAAGGTTATTCCAATTGGTGTAAAAAATGGTAACGCCTATTTATTGGCCCAATATTACAAAACGATAAGTGATTCAATAGAGACCATAGATATATTGGAAGTAAAACCTTATACAAATTTTGCTAAAAAAGTAGGTAAGTTTATTTCATTCAATCATTTGAATGGTAATTTCAGATCTTATATTTGGGATACTAAGTTTTTAGATAATAATACTGTTTTAATTGAAAACCAGTTTATTATCAGAAAAGAAGGTGAGTCCTATTCTTATAATTTCACTTGTAATGTTAATGAGGAATATTTAGGTATTGAAACTTCATCTACAACTTCGGAGGCGACTAAAAGATGGTCATACGTATATCCAAACCCAACTTCGGATTTTCTGAATTTTCAAACCGATGAAATATCTTCATATGAGGTTGAAATCCGGGATATTACCGGATTATTAGTCCACAGACAATTGTTTAAGACAAGCCAAAATTTACAGGTAGAAATGACAAATTTTCCGTCTGGTATGTATCACGTAAAAATAAATGATCACAAAGGCCAACTACCTGCCATGACACATAAAGTGGTGAAGTTGTGATGTACACTTAACGTAAAAGATGATGCAGGGTATAATTTTAGCTGCCCTGCATCATTTTCCTTGTGAAGTTTAAAATATTACCATTTTATATCATACCTTTGTGACCCAATAACCATTTTCCACTACTCATGCCTAAAGATACATCCATTCACTCCGTACTCATCATCGGAAGTGGCCCTATTGTTATTGGTCAAGCCTGCGAATTTGACTACTCCGGAACCCAGGCAGCCCGCTCGCTGCGCGAAGAGGGCATCGAAGTTTCCCTCATCAATTCCAATCCTGCCACCATCATGACGGATAAGGTCGTCGCAGATAATATTTACCTGTGGCCGCTTACCCCTGAAAGTATTGTCAAAATCCTGGAAGAACGTAAAATCGATGCTGTCCTGCCTACCATGGGCGGACAAACAGCCCTGAATCTCGCTATAGAAGTGGATAAAATGGGCATCTGGAAAAAATACGGCGTCAAAATGATCGGAGTAGATGTCAACGCCATCGAACTTACCGAAAACCGCGAAGCATTTAAACAACATGTCGTCAAACTCGGCATGCATGTGGCTGACTCACGGATCGCCAATTCTTTCCTGGAAGGAAAAGAAGCCGCTCAGGAAATCGGTTTCCCCCTCGTCATCAGACCTTCATACACCCTGGGAGGTACCGGCGGTGGTTTTGTCATGAAGGAAGAAGAATTTGACGAAGCACTGCGCCGCGGTCTGGAAGCATCCCCGACACACGAAGTGTTGGTAGAAAAGGCTGTTTTCGGTTGGAAAGAATTTGAATTAGAACTCCTCCGCGATAAAAACGATAATGTCGTCATCATCTGTACAGTCGAAAACCTCGACCCGATGGGAATCCATACCGGAGATAGTATCACGGTAGCACCGGCCATGACCCTTTCAGACACTGCTTTCCAGCAAATGAGAGATGACGCCATCCTGATGATGCGCTCTCTGGGCAATTTTGCCGGTGGGTGTAATGTACAGTTTGCCCTCGAACCGGAAACCGAAAAACTCATCGCCGTAGAAATCAATCCAAGAGTTTCACGCTCTTCGGCACTTGCCAGCAAAGCCACCGGATATCCTATCGCCAAAATAGCTGCCAAACTGGCTATCGGATACCATCTTGACGAATTAAAAAATCAGATTACCAAAACCACTTCTGCCTATTTTGAGCCGACCCTGGATTATGTCATTGTCAAAATGCCAAGATGGAATTTTGAAAAATTTTATGGTGCCGACACCACCCTGGGCCTTCAGATGAAATCTGTTGGAGAAGTAATGTCTATAGGCCGTACTTTCCTGGAGGCTTTACAAAAGGCCTGCCAAAGCCAGGAAAACAACCGCAGTGGTCTTGGTGCTGACATGAAAGAATGGATACAGACAGAAGATATCCTCGGCAGACTCGAAAAAGTGAGCGATGACCGTATCTTCAGGGTCAAAGATGCCCTTCGTCTGGGTGTTCCCGAAAAAACGGTTCACAAACTCACCAAAATAGATCCCTGGTTTATCAAACAAATCAAAAAACTGGTTCAGACGGAAGAAAAACTCATGCGCTTCAATGTTGCCGAAGATATTCCGGCCGATTATTTCAGAGAGTTAAAAAACATGGGATACAGCGATGCACAGATTGCCTGGGTGTTGCGTATTAAAGAAGAAGAAGTCACCAGACAACGTAAAAAATTAGGCATCAAAAGAGTCTACAAAATGGTGGACACCTGCGCTGCAGAATTTGAATCCAAAACGAATTATTTTTATAGCTGTTTTGATTCTGAAAATGAAAGTATTCCTTCTGATAAGAAAAAAATCATCGTTTTGGGTTCCGGTCCCAACCGGATTGGTCAGGGAATTGAGTTTGACTATTGTTGTGTACACGGAATTCTGGCTATAAAAGAAGCGGGTTATGAAGCCATTATGGTCAATTGTAATCCTGAGACGGTTTCCACAGATTTTGATATATCTGACAAACTGTACTTCGAACCGGTATTCTGGGAACACCTGGAAGAAATCATCGACCACGAACAACCGGAAGGTGTGATCGTTCAGTTGGGCGGACAAACAGCCTTAAAATTGGCTGAAAAACTCAAACAAAAAGGAGTTAAAATCATCGGAACGGATTTTGACAATATGGATATTGCCGAAGACAGAGGTCGATTTTCTGATTTGCTCAAAGCTTTGCACATACCTTATCCAAGGTACGGTGTGGCACATGATGTGGACGAAGCATTGGAAGTGGCCCGGGTCGTCTCTTATCCGGTACTGGTTCGTCCCTCTTACGTATTGGGCGGACAGCGAATGCGGATCGTCATCAACGACGCAGAACTTGAAAAACACGTATTAAGCATTTTCAAACACATGCCGGACAATAAAGTCCTCATCGACCAGTTTCTCGAAAGAGCCCGTGAAGCCGAAATTGATGCAATCTGTGATGGAGAAGAGGTGATGATTATGGGAATCATGGAACACATTGAGCCGGCAGGTATCCACTCGGGTGACAGTTCTGCGGTACTTCCTCCTTATTCGCTTTCGCAAGATGTGATTGACACCATGATTGCTCATGCGAAAAAACTTGCATTTGCCCTGAATATCAAGGGACTGATCAATATCCAATTTGCCATTAAAAACGATCAGGTTTACGTCATCGAAGCCAATCCGAGAGCATCGCGGACGACACCTTTTATTGCCAAAGCGTATCAGGTACCTTTCCTGAACATAGCGACCAAAGTAATGATGGGCACCCATAAAATCAAAGATTTTGTAGTTGACAAAAAACTGGAAGGTTATGCCATCAAAGTTCCGGTATTTTCGTTTGATAAATTTCCGAATGTTGATAAAAATCTCGGACCGGAAATGAAATCCACCGGTGAAATGATTTATTACATCAAAGATCTCAACGATCCTTACTTCAGAGACCTCGACAGCAAACGATCTATGTTTTTATCAAGATAAATATATACTCGTAACCAATAGATGATTCAGACACCCGATTTTTCATATCTGGAAGGGCTTAATGACGTTCAACGGCAGGCTGTGACCACGTTGAATGGTCCTGTGATGGTGATTGCCGGACCGGGATCAGGCAAAACCAGGGTGCTGACATTTCGGATTGCGCATCTCATCAAAACCGGTGTACCTCCGGCAAATATTCTGGCCCTGACGTTTACCAACAAAGCTGCCAGAGAGATGAAAGACCGGATAGAAGTTGAAGTCGGTCACCATGCCAAAAGGGTATGGGCCGGAACTTTCCACTCGATATTTGCCAAAATCCTTAGGGTGGAAGCACATAGAATCGGATTCCCCAATGATTTTACGATTTATGATACGGATGATACCAAAAGTCTGATAACGGAAATCATTAATCAGCTCAACCTCGACAAAAAAGTGTATTCTCCGGGTGCGGTAAAATCCAGGATTTCGGCGGCAAAAAGCAATCTCATCACGCCTAAGTTGTATGCAAACAACGAAGAACTGATGGGGCTTGACCGGATGAACAGACGGCCTTTGATCTATCAGATATACGAAAAATATGTGGCAAGATGTCAACGGGCCGGCGCGATGGATTTTGATGATTTATTGTTGCAAATGTTTCGTTTGCTGTATCAAAATCCGGATAACACGAGGGAAAAATACCAGAATCAGTTTCAATACCTGATGGTGGATGAGTTTCAGGATACCAATTACCTTCAGTACGAAATTCTGAAATTGCTGACGGTGTATCCGGGCAGCAACCACAATATCTGTATAGTCGGAGACGACGCCCAAAGTATCTATTCCTTCAGGGGAGCGACAATAGAAAACATCTTGCAGTTTGAGTCTGACTTTCCGGAACTACAGACTTTTAAGTTGGAACAAAACTATCGGTCTACCCATTTTATCGTAGAAGCGGCCAATGAAGTCATTACGTTTAACAAAAAACAGATTCAGAAAAAAATCTGGACAGACCGGCCTGCAGGCAATAAAATAAAAATGGTCAAAGCCGCTTCCGAAACAGAGGAAGGTAAACGGATCGCAGATAACATCATTGAACAAAAAAACAGGCATAACCTTAAAAACAAGGATTTTGCCATTTTGTACAGGACCAACAGCCAATCGAGGATTTTTGAAGAACAACTCAGAAGGTATAACATTCCCTACCGGGTTTTCGGAGGACTTTCCTTTTATTCCCGTAAGGAAATCAAAGATGTACTCGCTTATATACGGTTGGTGGCCAATGACAAAGACGATGAAGCCCTCAAAAGGGTGATCAACTACCCCAAAAGAGGTATTGGCGACAGCACGGTGGATAGTATATCACAACTTGCTGAAGACAACGACATGAGCATGTGGGAAGTGCTGACCAAAATCGATTTCAGTCAGAGAGCCAAAAAAGGAATGGTTGATTTTGTTCAGCTGGTCAAAGCATTCAAAGCCAAAGCTGCTTCGTCTGATGCGTACGCTACAGCGCAATACATAGCCAAACACTCAGGTATCATAGACCATCTCAAAGCCGATAAAAGTGTGGAAGGTCTATCCAGAATTGAAAATATCGACTCCTTGCTCGATGGTATCAAAGAATTTGTGGAAGATGACGAACTGGAAGTCAACGAAGAAGTTACCATTGACAAGTCTTTGACCACCTATTTACAGACCATATCCCTGATGACAGATGCCGATCAGGGTGAAGAAAATCCGGATACCGTCAGTCTTATGTCCATCCATGCAGCCAAAGGACTGGAGTTTAAATCAGTCTTTGTCACCGGATTGGAAGAAAATCTGTTTCCTTCTTATCAATCTATGTCTGACCCGAACCTCATTGATGAAGAGAGGCGATTATTTTATGTGGCTATAACCCGGGCAGAAGAATTGTTGACCCTGAGTTTTGCCAACGCCAGGTATCAGCACGGAGACATGAGGTTTAATGATCCGAGTCGTTTTCTCGAAGAGATATCCGAAAAAAACATTGACAATATCATTACAACTACGGTAAAACCAACATTTGGAGAGCCAAAAATTTTGGGTGCTTTCAAACCCAAACAATTGGGAGGTCCACCCAAAGTGGATGTCGAAGGATTCAAACCCAGTGATCCGAAGGATATCCGGGCCGGACAAAAAGTATTACATCTGAAATTTGGAGAAGGAGATGTCAAAAGTGTGGACGAAAGGATGGTCGCTTCCATTTTATTCCCACAGGTCGACCCTGTCAATGAAAAAAGAATCATGCTCAATTTTGCAAAATTGCAGATTCTGGAGTGAGGAAATGTTATCTGAAATTTTATTCCTTGAGGCAATACATCAAAAAGACCACTATTTCCGGATATTTTGATTGTAATGTGACAATTTAACCTGTTTGTTTTCCATCAATTTAACGACAACTCAGGCAAAATCCATCAATTTACCCAAACAGCATAACGTTGTCTTTTCAAAGTAGCGGCCAACTCTTTTTCGGCTTTTAATGCATCCTGCAAGGTTTTATAAACGGGTAAATGATGATACAGGCTTGGCCTTAGATAAGAACCGTATTGTTTGACGATCCTTGAAGAAATATCCATTCCTTTGTTGCTCAGGCTGCCATTCACGTGCTGGTCAAACCTTTCTTTTGGCGTTTTACTGGTCATACCTACATATAAACACTCAAGAACACCATTAAACTGCGGATTGGATTCGCGGAATTTTCTGTTTTCTGTAAAAACCTTTTTTCTGAGTTCTATGACGTACAACTGATACATAATTACACACCGTATGGTCGTTTTGTATTGCAAAAAGTATTCCAAAAGAATATTCTCCGTTAAACCAAAAAAATCCTTGCTGTAAGGAACAAGTTATTATATTTGTTCTTTTTCTGTTAAAATGAAATCCGGTTATGACAAAAAAGTCCGTTTATCTTATCTTGTTTTTATCCTTTTGGGGTTTAACCCAAATAACAGCTCAAGAACTGTCTTTAGCTTCCAACAGTGAGGTAACAACACAACATCAGGTTACGATAAAAGGAAATCTTGTCGCCTATTCAGCAACGACAGGCACCCAACCGGTTTGGGGTGAAGACGGAAAAGAAATAGCTTACCTTCATTATACATATTATAAACGAAATGGCTTAAAATCCTATGACGAACGGCCCCTTTTGATCTCCTTCAACGGAGGACCGGGATCAGCATCTGTCTGGATGCATCTCGCCTACACCGGCCCCAGAATCCTGAACATTGATGATGAAGGATTTCCTGTACAACCTTATGGATTTAAAGAAAATCCATATTCTGTACTTGATGTTTGTGATATCATCTACGTCAACCCTGTAAACACCGGTTATTCGCGTACGATTCCGCTTACCGGGAAGGAAGTAGACAAAACAAAATTTTTTGGCATCAATGCGGACATTAAATATCTGGCAGAATGGATCAATACCTTTGTAACCCGGGCCGGAAGATGGCCTTCACCAAAATATCTCATCGGTGAAAGTTATGGTGGCACAAGAGTAGCCGGTTTGGCATTAGAGCTTCAGAACAAACAATGGATGTACCTGAATGGGGTCATTTTGGTGTCCCCGGCTGATTACAAAGTATTAAGACAGGACAACCCGGTATCTGATGCATTGAACATTCCTTACTACGCTGCTTCAGCCTGGTACCACAAAAAGTTGCCGCCAGACCTTCAATCAAAAGATCTTGAAGAAATTCTTCCTGAAGTTGAAAAATTTGCCATTGAAGAGGCCATTCCTACATTTGTAACAGCAGGATTTACGGAAATCGCAAAAAAGAGAGAAATGGCGAATAAGCTGGCTCGTTATACAGGCCTGAGTTATGACGATTTTATGGAAAACAATTTGGTGGTGTCTCCCTCCTATTTTTGGAAACATTTACTCAAAGACAGTATAGGTTATAATGTAGGTCGACTGGACTCAAGATATCTGGGTATTGATAGAAAATTGAGCGGTTCGTCGCCTGATTATAACGCAGAACTTACCTCCTGGCTACACTCCTTTACTCCCGCTATAAACCATTATTTCAGAACAGAACTGAATTTCAAAACGGATGTAAAATATAACATGTTTGGCGATGTCAGCCCCTGGAATAATGAAAATGATAATACACGCGACAACTTAAGGCAAGCAATGGCTCAGAATCCATATCTGAAAGTTTTATTTCAATCAGGATATTACGACGGAGCGACAACATATTTTAATGCAAAATATACGATGTGGCAACTAGACCCAAGCGGCAGGCTCAAAGACAGAATGTCCTTCAAAGGATACCGAAGCGGTCACATGATGTATCTCAGAAAAGAAGATCTTGCTAAATCAACCGATGATTTAAGACAATTTATTCTTGGTTCACAATCCGGAGGAAAACCGGCAAAATATTAGAAGATTATTATAATAACCCAAATTTATTTTGGACAAGAGACGTAGTAAGTACAAACAATTTTCTCTTGTCTGATACCCTGATTCGTTTTTCTATAACTGATGATGCAGGGAGAGATTTGATTTTATAAAAAAGATTCAGATAATATTTGTATGCACAATAGACACCCAATCGGGAATTGGAAGGAAGTTTTTTAATTCCTTTATAGGCCATCATAAATTCATTATGAATATCTTCCTCAATACGAATTTTATCTTCATTAGTAAAATTTTCGAAGTCTACATCCGGAAAATATACCCTTCCTCTTTCCACAAAATCCGACTTCATATCTCTGAGAAAGTTGATTTTCTGAAAAGCTGAACCCAAAGCGCAGGCGTACGGTTTCAGAATTTCATATTGGACGTCATCATTTTTGACAAATACTTTGAGACACATCAGGCCGATCACTTCAGCTGAACCATAAATGTATTTTTTTAATAAAATATCATCATAAATAACCGGTTCGAGATCCATTTCCATACTTTCTAAAAAAGCTTCGATCAATTCAACCGGGATCTGATAATCATTCACTACTTTTTGGAAAGCGTGTAAAATAGGATTCAGACTCAACTTTTGGCGGATAGCCTTGTACGTATCGGTTTTGAATTCTTTGAGGAGTTGTTTTTTATCACTCTCGTGAAATGTATCCACAATTTCGTCAGCAAATCGTACAAATCCATATATCGCACAAATCGGTAGTCTCAAATCTTTGGAAAACATTCGTATTCCCAATGAAAATGAGGTACTGTATTCGTTGGTTACCAGTTTGCTGCATTGCATACATACTTTATTATAAAGTGCATCCATGGTTAAATTGCATTTTGAATGATGAAATTGGCCACTACCTGACCGGAAATAATTGATGGAGGAACACCCGGACCCGGAGTGGTCAGTTGGCCTGTAAAAAAGAGATTTTTTAAGGTTTTGTGTTGCATTTTGGGTTTTAGAAATGCTGTTTGTAACAAAGTATTTGCCAGACCGTAGGCATTTCCTTTGAATGCGTGATAATCTTCCTGAAAATCAGTCAGGCAATAACTCCTTTTGTATTCGACCAGTGGTCTGATATCTGTACCTATGATCCTGACCATTCTGTCGCACATAATATCAAAATATTCTTCCCTTTTTTGAGGGTTGTCGTCCAAACCCGGTGCTATCGGCATAAGCATAAACATATTTTCTTTTCCTTCCGGAGCTATGGTATGATCTGTTTTTGAAGGACAGGATACATAAAACAAAGGTTTTTCTGGCCAGGCAGGATTTGTATAAATCTCATCTGCATGTTTGGCAAAATCCTGATCAAAAAACAGATTATGGTGTAAAAGCCCCTCTACTTTCTGACTAAGTCCTACATAAAAAAGTAATGAACTGGGAGCCATAACTCTTTTATTCCAATATTCCGGACTGTAAGATCTCAGATTTTCAGGTAAAAGAACCTGATCAGTATGGTGATAATCACCTCCGGCAATTACATAATCAAAAGTGTATTTTTGTTTTGACGTTGTAAACCCTATAGTTCTTTTTCCTTCGGTTTCGATAGAAACGACCTCTTCACTGAAATGAAAGTTTGCTCCCTGTGAAAGGGCGATTTTGTGAAAAGCTTCGACGATTTCGTACATGCCTTTTTTAGGATACCATGTTCCGAGTTTTAAGTCTGCGTAATTCATCAGACTATATAAAGCTGGCGTATTTTCGGGTGTTGCTCCAAGAAACAAAACCGGAAACTTTAAAATTTCTCTGAGTTTGGGATGGGTAAACAAGGTGTCCACTTCCTTTGCTATGGAAGAAAACATCTGAAGTTTGAAAAGACTTTTGAGAATGCGGAGATCAAAAAATTCGGTAATGGAAAGACTGGGTTTCCATACAAATTCGTTCATTCCCACTTTGTACTTGTATTCAGCTTCATCCAGAAACTTGTCCAAACCGGCACTACTACCCGGCTCAATATTGTCAAAAAGTGATTTCAGCGCCTGATAATCTGCAGGAACATCCACCAAATCGTTTTGACCAAAATATACTCTGTAAGAAGGATCAAGTCTGATCAATTCATAAAAATCTTTGGCAGACTTTCCGAAAAGATTGTAGAAGTTTTCAAATACTTCAGGCATCCAATACCACGAAGGTCCCATATCAAATACAAAACCATCTTTTGAAAATTTGCGCGCCCTGCCACCCGGAGAACTGTTTTTTTCAAATACGTCCACTTTGTAACCTGCCTTTGCCAAACAAGCTGCTGCTGACATGGAAGCAAATCCGGAACCTATGATACCTACACTTTTCAAATGAAAAAAATTTTTGACCAAACAACAAATGTATTCGAATGTTTGTGTTTACTTGATATTTTTTGAATATCAGGTAAAAACAAAAACATCAAAAATGTAAAAAGCACAATTTAAGAAAAATTTACATGATGTAAAAATTTTACATTCAATTATTATAAGTATGGTCTTTGAATTTAAGTTTTTTTGAGTGCCGGCTATATAAAACAAAAGCGAAAATACCTTAAAATGGTATTTTCGCTTTTATCAACCAAACCTAAAACAAAAACTCAATATCTGTCAGGCATTCAGAAATGCCATTTCTTTTTCCATCATCATTTTACGGAGATTGATGAGTGCATATCTCATTCTTCCCAAAGAAGTATTAATACTCACCTGAGTCATCATAGAAATCTCCTTAAAACTCATATCGCCATAATGTCTCAGGATGATGACCTCTCTTTGTTCATCAGGTAATTGGTCAACAAGATTCCGCAATTGTTCATGCATGGTGTCCTTCATGATCTTACTTTCCATATTATCATTTTTACACTCGATAATATTAAAAATATCAAAACTTTCAGAGGATGAAACTTTAGACATCTTTTTAGATTTTCTAAAGTGATCCACACACATATTATAGGCAATACGCATAGCCCATTGCAAAAATTTACCTTCGTTGTTGTATTTGTTTTTACGTAGTGTATCTACGATTTTAATAAATACTTCCTGAAAAAGGTCTTCTGCTGTTTCAGTATCCTTCACAAAGAGATATATAGATGTAAATATCTTTTCTTTGTGACGATTTAATAATTCCTCAAATGCTAAGTGATTGCCCCCTTGATATAAGGTAATCAAATCCTGATCAGCTATCTTACGCATATTCATACTCACACGATTTTATAGGTCAACGAAAAAATAAGTTGTATAAAAAGTGTAAATATTCTAACCGATAGACAAAAATTTGATTTTTAAAATTTTATGAAGTGCAAATATAATACGAATTATTATACAAAAACCATAATTCGGCAGATAAATTTCATATTTTTTTTTTTACATGTATAATATTATTACAATCAACTATTAATTTTAATAAAAAAATTCCAAACACCGTATAAAAATTTGGTGTTTGGAATCAGTTTTATTATGATTTTGTTCTGTTGAGTTCCGAACCGATAACTTTTTTGTATTCACCGACCAAATAAGTAACTATCTCTTCATCTATAGGAAAGTTTTCCAAATGCAGATCCAGTTTCTTTTTGGTATCTTCATACAACGCTCTTTCGTCGCCAACAAACATCATTCCGCGATCTGCAAAGGCAAAATGAACATTAATTGGTTTTTCAGAAATAACACTGTTCCTTTGTAAATCGACCAATCGTACACCACCTTCAAGAATTGCATTTTTTTCTCTGAAGGTTTCAATCAGACTTGCCGAAACAGTTTGATAATATTCTTTAATTTTTTCTACTTCGACACTATCCTTTTTTTCTATCCACTTGTCAGTTCTGACCAAAATGTCTTTTTGTTCTGTAAAATGAATATTATTTTCTTTTTCAGGACTGATATCGAGATGGTGAATATCCAACAAAACCAACATATCTCCTTCTTCCATGTCATCATCTTCTCTGAAACGGAAGCTATGCCACAGGTCATCATGTCTGCCAAGCGCGTAGTTCCACATGGTTTTGTCGATATCCTTACCTGCTCTTCCGGAGATATCATTGCGGATATCAACATAGATTATTTTGTGTCCCAGGGTTAAAGCTTTCTCTTTCAGGGTTCTGACATCTCTGAAATTAAAGAGATATGATTCCACTTTTTCAAATTCAACATAAGCCCTTCTGGCCATGTTTTTGTCTTTTTTGGACTCTGCCTTAGCCAACATATCACTTGCACCATGGTAGATGACGAGTGCTGCCTGTTCTTTGGCATTTCTGACTAAAGAGGCATAATCTTTGAATTCGAAAACTGCTGTGTAACCATCTTCACTGACCAAAGGTAAAATTCTGTTTAAGGTAAACTGCCTTCTTTCCAGATTTTCATACATTCTGACGATATGTGACCAGGAAGCTGAGCCGGATGACCACTTTAATCTCTCGATTTCAGCCAGGTCCCTTTCTGTCAGAAGCTGATATGCCTTTTCAAATGCTTTGACATCTGCTGTTTTTCTTTTTTTGCTGCTACTGAAATAAGATATTCCTTTGCTGAAGGCTTCTTCGTAATTTCCTTTCCGGACAAGTTTGTCAACAGAAGCACAGGAAGCCAATAAAAACATAAAGCTGAGGGCGTAAAGGATGGTTTTCATATCTGTTGATTTTAGGTGTTATTAATAATTCAAAAACCATAAAACCGCCTATTATGTAACAGATTGTCATTATCTTACAATATTTTTAACTATTACGTTAAGAAAAACTTTATTTTTTATACTTTTGAACGTTGATTGCCTGAAATATCTTAAAATTATCTAAAAATGAAGTTTTCATTTTCTTTAGTGCTGACGTTTTTGTTTGTTTATCATGGGTTTTCACAATCGAAACCGACCCAAAATGCTGTTGTATATCCTTCCGTCAAGGTCAACCCTTCGGTTTACTTCAGTGAATATAAACACGAATTGGGAATTCAACAGGCATCCGATTTTGTATTGGAAAAAACCGGTTTTTCAAAATTCACCAAAAATCATCTCAGATATCAACAAAAATTTAATAATATTCCTGTATACGGTCACTATGTCTTTTTACATACCAAAGAAGGTCTTGTTGACCATATAACAGGTCAATGGGCAAAAAATATTGACATACCTTTCAGCGAAAGCCTTGACAGTCTGACGATTATAAACAGGACAAAAGAAATATTTTCTGAAGATCAAATTTCTGATGTAACAACATCCCGGGATTTTGAAATCAATCATTTTGAGAAAATAATTCTTGACAGGTCTTTTCCGCAAAGTTCGGGTTTGTACAAATTGGCGTATGATGTACATGTATCCTCTTTGTCTAATCAAAAATATTATCAATACATTCTGGACGCAACAAATGGAAATGTACTTTTTTCACAAAATCTGGAGTGCACGTATTTTCCGAAAGGTACCGCCCCGAGTTATCATTACGGAACGGTAGAAATAGAAACAGAACAGGTCGAACCCAATAAATTTGTATTAAGAGATGTCACCCGTGGTAACGGAAACTCGACTTTTGTCAATACTTCCTCGGGAGATATCATGCTCAGTGATGACGACAATGTCTGGGAAAAGCCATCTGTGGCAAAACTGGCGCACGTAGCCTATGATGCTCATTATGCAACCATGAAGTTTTACGATTTTCTGGTCGACCGGTTTGACTATTCAGGTATCAACGGAAATGGCCGATCGATGATTGCCCGGGTAAACATCAATAACGGGGCAGATCTTGTCAATGCTTCGTGGAACAATCAGAATGCCGCTTTTGGTAACGGAAATTGTCATTATCATCCGTTGACAACCTTCAGTATTGTAGGTCATGAATTTGCTCACGGAATCACTTCTGAAAATGCCAAACTTGTTTATTCAAATGAATCAGGTGCTTTGAATGAATCATTTAGCGATATCATCGGAAAAGCTTTTGAAAAAATTGTTGATCCGGACAATTTTGACTGGCCGATTGGCCACGAAATTGTAGCTACACGTTTTGCAAGACCTTTACGTTCTATGCAGGATCCGAACATTTACAACAATCCGAAGATGTACAAAGGCAAACATTGGAGAGATGGCGGCAGTGTTCACAGCAATAGTGGTGTGCTGAATCATTGGTTTTACCTCCTGGTGGAAGGAGGAAGCGGCAAAAACGAGGTAGATACTGCATATTCCGTTGTCCCTGTTGACATGCAGGATGTACTGGATATAGTCTTTTTGTGTCAGACGTCCTATCTTATGCCCGGCTCGACCTATCCGGATATGTATTCCTATTCTCTTCTTGCCTGCGAAAGCCTTTTTGGTAAAAACAGTCAGCAATATCGTTCACTGGAACAAGCATGGAAGGCTGTCGGTCTTCCGTACGAAGATGTTGTCATTGAAAATTATGATGATGTAGCTATTTCGGCCAAAATAAAAAACGATCCGAATAACAGTTTTACCTGTTATTTGGGGCAACAACCTGAAATCAATATGTATTTTATAAACAGAGGCACTATATTATATCCTGAAGGACATGTGTTTACGTTTACGATGACCCACGGCGGCGAGACCATAACCAAAATGCTCAGTCTTCCCAAAGAGCTTGCGCCGGATTCAACGGTTATCATTCCTTTGCCGGAGTTTAAAATTGTGGATAAAACTGAATATTTTTCCATTGAAATTAATCTTGTTCATCCTGATCAGGTAGCCTCAAACAACAGGTTTTATCTGTATTTTCAGAACTATGCGACCTCCGGTGTTGAATATGCTATTTCCGGTGTTTCACACAAAGAAGTTGACTGTTTCAGTAATGAAGTTATTTTTTCAGTTCGTTTCAGAAATAACAGTTGTTTTACAGCTCCGGCGGGAACCACTTTTGTCCTGAACGTGAATGATCTTGACAAAAATAAAACATTTACATTCAACCACACAAATCAGGGGGCGATGGCACCAAGACAAGAGACCGTTGTCTCTGCGACCCTTCCGTATGATTGGGTTTCTCTGAATTTTTCATATGATTTTTCATGTGCAATTGATGTTGATCCTTCCAATAATACATCACAATACACTCTGCTTGAAAAAGGTGTTATTGAATCCTCAAAAACTTTTACTTTTGAAAACACCGATTTTGATGAAATATTCCGGCACAATACTTCATTTTCCAGCTTTTTATATGAAGGTGAACATTATTTCCGCTCAAAAAACAATTTTTCTTCGACCAATCTACCATGCCTTGATCAAGTGGACAATTTTAAAGTCATAAACGGAGGATTGTCACAATATACCATTGCTGAAGCCTGTCTTGACGTTACAGGTATGGTTCAGCCGACAATGCGTTTTGACATGAGGCAATTCAGGTCTGAGGCTTTTAACGATTTTCCTGAACTGGGTGGAAATTCCACTATTCTGAAATTAGAATTTTTGTCTCCTTCAGGAAATTTTACGCCGGAGACATTTGTTAACAGTGCGCAAGGTTTCGCCCAGGAATACACACTTCCGCTTCCCAAGGATTTCAAGGGTAAGTTCCGAATCATTGCCTTTACTTCACGACATGACGGGACATCAAATATCAACGTAAAAAATGATGTTATTTTGTTGGACAACCTCAGTTTTTTTAATGTTATTTCTTCAGAAAATCCAACAATATCAGAGATTATGCTTACGCCAAATCCTGCAAATGATCAGGTGAAAATCACTTCATATGATGAGTTTATGTTCGATTTTGTGTTAAGAGACATCACCGGCAAAGAAATGCTGTTGTACTCATTTCCAAACGGCGTCAAAGAGTTGTATCTACCGGTTCAAAATCTGGTATCCGGCACTTATTTGGTAGAAATATCAACGCAAAGCGGGAGGATGGTTAAAAAATTGATCAGGTAGACCTGCCGCTTCCCAAGGTAAACCCGAATATACTTCCGCAAATACCGCCGATGATGTGTGCAGTTTCGGAAATCTGGTTTTCCTGCAATGCATTTAAAACCTCTTTACCTACAAAAAGGGTGGCTACCAAAATAAAAGTGACAGGAATCTGACCTGAAGAAACATTGGTAAAAGAAACCAACAAAATAAACATAAAAACGATACCACTTGCCCCTAAAAGTCCTGTATTAAAAAAAAATACATTGACAAGACCGGTGACCAAAGCCGTAAAAATGACCATAAATACGGTATTTGACGATCCGTATTTTTCTTCAATGATGGGTCCAAGAAGAAGAATAAACGTAAGATTCCCCAATAGGTGTTCTACTGAGGCGTGACCTAAAGAGTGTGTTACCAACGTTGCAATAGAAAACGGATTAGACCAATTTACTGAATCCGAGACTGTAAAAAATGGTATAAGATTATTCAGAAAAAAAATATTACCGAAATAAACCACCGTACAAAGAAGAGAAAAAGTTAAGGTCACCGGTGCATTAAACTTAATTCTCATGTCACTCCTGCAATTTACTTCCAAAAGCCAGATCTCCTGCATCGCCCAGTCCCGGTACGATGTACGATTTTGCGGTTAATTCTTCGTCCTCTGCAGCCATCCATAAATGAGCTTTGGGAAAAAATCGTCTGATTTGTTCCTTGCCATAAGTGCTCGCAATCAATGTTACAATGTGTAAAGACCGGAATTTACCATATTCCTTCAATGCTTCCACGGCTTTTTGTATAGAAGCTCCGGTGGCAAGCATAGGGTCGACAAGGATTAAATCGGCATTTTCCAGATTAGGACAGGTAATGTATTCCATATTGATTTCGAAACTACCGTCCTTATGGTTTCGTCGGTATGCCGCTATAAAAGCATTGTCTGCATTGTCAAAATAATCAAGTAAACCCTGATGTAATGGCAGACCAGCCCTGAGAATGGTAGCCAGAACAATTCTGTTTTTTATAGTATGAGTATCCGCGACGCCTAGTGGAGTTTCGACCTTGGTATCCTTAAATTCCAGGATTTTACTGATTTCATAAGCGAATATATTGCCGAGTCTTTCAAGATTTTTTCTGAACTTTAACCTGTCAGTTTGTCTGTGAACGTCTCTGAGTTCTGCTAAAAATTCATGAGCGAGCGAGTGTTGCTCCGAAAGATTATGGATCATTTTTTAAAATTTGACGGCTAAGATAGTAGAATTTTTATTTTCTCAGAACCAAAATATTGATATAGTATATTATATTTTATATTTTAGGGTATATTTACATGTAAAAATATTCGATAATGAATTCAAGAAGGGAAGTTTTAAAAGCCATGGTTTTTTCATTGGGTGGTGGAATTTTGAGTTCGCATAAATGGAAAGGAGAATACGAAGAGAAGGATATTCTTTTGCCGGATCCGATTAATAAATTACAAAAAGCGGTTAAGGCCATCACATTGGGTGCCGGAGCGAGAGGGAATGTTTATGGCGATTATGGTGTCAAATATCCTGACAGATTACAAATTGTTGGTGTTGCTGAGCCAAATACTGAAAGAAATATCCGCTACAGTCAAAAGCACAACATAGAGCAAAAAAATCGATTTGGGACATGGGAAGAAGTTTTTAGCAGACCAAAATTTGCAGATGCGGTAATCATTACAACACCCGATGACTTACATTATGCTCCTTGCATGAAAGCACTTGATATGGGATATGATGTTTTATTGGAAAAACCGATTGCCCCCACAGAAAAGGAGTGCAGGGATATACTTAAAAAATCGAAAGAAACCGGCAGGATTGTAGCAGTTTGCCACGTTTTGAGGTATGCTCCATATTTTATAAAACTCCGCGAAATTGCTGAAAGTGGTGTATTAGGTAAAATTGTTAGTATGCAGCATTTCGAACCCATCGAACACATACATATGAGTCATTCTTACGTGAGAGGCAACTGGCACAACAGTAAAAAAACTACTCCAATTATTCTTGCCAAGTCTTGCCACGATCTCGACATTATGAGGTGGATTCTTAACAAACCGAGCCGGAAAATACATGCTTTTGGCGGACTGGATTGGTTTACTAAAGAAAATGCTCCTGAGGGTAGTACCAGCCGGTGCACAGATGGATGTAAACACGAATCGAATTGTCCGTATTCTGCGATAGAGATTTACCATAGGAAAAAAGGGTGGACCTATGTTTTTGATTTGCCGAAAGAAAAAGAATTGCATAGTGAATATATACTTCAAAAATTAAGAACAACGAATTATGGTCGTTGTGTGTATAAAATGGAAAATGACCAACCAGATCACTACACGGCCAACATTTTATTTGAAGATAATATAACAGCATCTTTTTCTATGGAAGCATTTACATCTTATTCCGGAAGGAGGACCAGAATAATGGGAAGTCTTGGTGACATTGTAGGGGATATGAATTCCTTTACATATACTGATTTTCTTACCGGAGAAAAAACAGAATGGAATCAAAAAAGTGATGGCCACGGTGGAGGCGATTGGAGGTTGGTCGACAACTGGGTTGAAGCAGTTTCAAAACAAGACAGTTCACTGCTTTCATCCACCATTGATGCTTCGATAGAAAGTCATATCATGGGTTTTTGTGCGGAAAAGTCGAGGAAAGGTAGTAAAGTTGTGGAGATAAAAGTTTAAGAAAGCTTTTAGAAAATATCAGTTGATATTTTTATTTCTTTTAAAATTTTTATAAAATTTTGAAAGTGCTCTGTTTGTTAAAATTTTTGAAACCAGATTGGAATTATCAACTGTATTCCAATTTTCAAATTTTGTTTTAGGTATAAATCCAAAATTAAAATGAATTCCTAAAGATTCTTTGTAATTTAAATAAGTCTCTACTTCACATTGGCTAAATCCTTTTTTTCTTAAATAATGTAACGCATATAATATCATATATTTGCCTAATTTTTGTCCTTTATATTGCTGAGAGATTCCAAGATAATGAGTAACACCTATTTTGTTGTTGTTTTTAAAATAAGCAGCAGAAACTATAGCAATTGGTTTTACATCATCAACTAAAAAAAACGTTTCAATAACGGAATAGTAAGGATGTTGAAGGACACTATCATAAAAATCCTTTATACTTAAATTAGATCTGTTAAAAGAAACGCGCATAATTTCCAGCCAATGATCAATGTCAGTTTGACTATTTATATTCATAGTTCGTAATGAATAATTAATCTCAGGCAATTCCGGTACTTTCCCTAAATCGTCACATTTTAGACAAACAAGGCAGTTTTTGTTTATCGTGAAATAATTTATTATTTTTTTTATTGTCTTTACCAGCATAAATATTATTCCGATTGTGATAGTATAATTATGATTTTTACTTTTTTAAATCATTAATTCCAAGTGTGATGTAGAACAATTGCTTTATTTGATTCAAATTATAAGATATTTTAAAAATTGATTGTTTTTTTATTCTTTTTTATATTGTTGTATAATAAAGGCAACGAATTTGATAATGTAACTATGTTGAAATTTTTTTCAACATGGTTTTTAGCGTTAATTGCATATTCTTCGTAAATATCTGACGTCATATTATAAAATTTTAAAATATTTTTAGCTAATAATTTGATGTCATTTTCTGGAGATAATAAACCGGTTTTTTCATGCATAACATATTGAGGTATATCTTTATGAAAAGTTGAAATAACCGGCAGACCACAATTTTGTGCATTCAGTAAAACTACAGGTGCTCCGCCTTCATTATCGCCATTTTTTGCTACTGTACTTGGGTGGATAAATACATCATAATTACAAAGCTCTTCATTTAAATTATCTAATGAAATTGCACCTTTTACTTTAATATAATTTTCTAATCCTTTTTGTTTAAAATAATTTATAATGCGATTCTTTTCTTCGCTTTCAGGGCCAATTAAGGTCAAAGAAATATTCGGGCAGTTGGCCAAAACATCTTCCACGGCCTTAATTGCATATATCTGACCTTTCTTTTCTGTGAAAGATGCAATCTGTACAAGGTTTAGCCGACCAACAGGCTTTTTCTTTATAAAAGTATTTTGTGAAGGAATAATACCGAGGGGAACAATAACAATTCTGTCCTCAGGACAACCAAGAGAAATGAGTTGTTCTTTTCCCGCTTTACCTTCACAAATAATTGCAGCAGCTTTTGAAAATATTTTTTCATAGTTAAAACCAGGACTATAATCGTAACCGTAAAATGAAACTATGAATGGTATAGTTGAATTAATAAGGTAATTTTCATAAACCAAAGCCATAGTTCCAAAATGAATATGCAGAATATCAGGTTTTTCAGATTCTGTTAGTTGTTTAAAATAGTTTACTTTGGTTATACCTGACACCTTTAAAAGTTTACTATACAAGAACCTTATAAGTTTCGAAAAAATAGTACTTCCAAAGTTAGGTTCATACTTAGAAGGCAATATAAAAAAAGAGAATTTCTGCGTCTCAAACAATCCGGGTAAATATTTTTCACAATATATAGTATGGCGAATGCCCTTTGCGTAATAAAGTAAATGGAACAACCAATTTTCTGTAACTGGTAAGTAGGAACGTAAAACGTGCATAACTTTTAATTCCTCCATAATGTAAAGATGGTGGATTTATTTTCTTTAAGTAGGGTTACAGCAAAAAAAGTGTTTACTAAAAGAAGAATGAGAAATGAAAAAGCAAGGACCATGGTTTGTGGCCAGTGTGTAAGCCAATATTGCGTGAAAAACTTAAGTATATATACGAAAGCGAAAAAAAGTGAAAAAACGACCGTCAGGTTTAAAATTAACTTAATATATGGTATTGAAATATATTTGTGGATGATAAAATGCCAAACAAAAAAAGCAGTAAAATTAACCAGGAAAACAATCATTGTAAATTCAGTCAAATTGATTGGAAATTGAAACGAAATTAAAAGAATCAATGTTAAGCTTAACGACCAAACCAAATTCCAGTAAAAACCTACTTTAAATTTTCCTAAAGCATTTAATACGTTACCTCCAATATTGGAAAATGACCTTAGTAATCCCAGAACAGATAATATTTTTATCAAAACAGCCACATTTTCATATGAAGAATCAAATAATATTGATACAATTTCTTCTGCAAAGAAGATCACATATATCAATATTGGAGTAACTGCAAGAGTTAAAAAAATTATTATTTTGGAATATAATTTTGATATAATTTTTGGACGTTCCTGTAACCTTGAAAAATATGGAAATAAAACTTTATTCAGTCCAGGATTAATCTTGGACAATGGGTAGTCGATTACCTTTTGGGCAAGGCTATAATATCCCAATGATTCTGTCCCTAAAAACCGTCCAATCAGAAATTTATCAATATTGCTCCTTATGTAATTAAAAAATCTTTCAAAAAGTTGGTAAGAACCCAAAGATAGTTGTGACCTGACACTTTCATAATTAAAAATAAACGATGGCAGGAAATAAATGTGACCTGCAGTAAGATAACCTATACATGACACCAATCTGCTGATAACAAAAGCAAGAGGTAAACTTATCAAAGTATAACCCGATATTGCCAGAAAAATACCGGTTCCAATCTGAACCAAATTTGCTACCACTTCAATTTTTTCACTAATGGCAATTTGAATTTCCCTCCGTAGAATATTATTATGCAATAACGAAAACGCGTTGAGTGCTGGTGCAGCTGATAATATATATAACAACGATGTTAGTTTTTCATCTTTAAAAAAACGGGCGATCATCGGTGCGAACAAAACCAATAAACCAGAAAAAAAAATACCAATTGAAATATTAATCCAGAATAATGTTGAATACTGTTCGGCACTTACTCTTTTTTCCTGAATAACAATTGAGCTGACTCCTGCTCCTGAAAAAAATTCAATAAAACCAATAAATATTAATCCAACTGAAAATAAACCAAAATCATCAGGAGTTAGATATCTGGTCAATACAGCGTAATACATGACACTTAATACAGAAATAATGACTGTTGAAATAAAGGACCAACGTAACCCTTTCATTAGAACGGACTTGAAAAAAAATTGGTTTGATTTCATTTCGTATTTCCTTATCAAATAATTTTCCTCACGCGTTCCTTCCAAAATTTCATAAAACTTTATATATAGCCTGAATAATGTCCTCAATAGCATCAACATCCAAACCATTGTGTAGCGGTAGTCTTAATAAGGTTTTAGCACCAAAAGTTGTAAACTTATCATCACCTGAAAACCTTCCGAACTTTTTACCGGCAATGGATAGGTGAAGAGGTTCATAATGCGAGACGCCGATAATATTGCAAGTTTTTAAATGATGAATCATTTTATCCCTTTCCTTTTCGGTTTCAAATTTCCAGAAGAAAATGTGACCGTTACCATGGAAGTCAGGGATTCCGGTTATTTTTAAATCGGAAAAGAATGTGTGGTATTGTTTCCAAAGCCTGATACGAACATTATTTACCTCCTTAATTTGATTTAGTTGGCCGTACAAAAAAGCAGCATTCAATTCACTTAAACCATAACTGGAGCCTAAGTCTACCCAGGTATATTTTTTGACTATTCCCAAGTTAAAATTAGTTCTGTCAGTTCCTTTGTCCCGAATGATCTGAGCACGATCAATAAACCGATCGTCATTAACCAATAAAGCTCCACCTTCCCCACATTGAATGTTTTTTGTTTCATGAAAACTTAGTGTACCCAGGTGTCCGATAGAACCCAAATGTCTGTCTTTGTAATAGGCCCCAATACAATGGGCAGCATCTTCTACCACCAGGATTTGATATTGATTGGCAATTTTCATTATTTTGTCCATATCACACGGCACACCAGCATAGTGCATAGCGACTATGACTTTTGTTTTTTGCGAGATAGCAGACTCAATCAGATTTGCGTCCATATTCATTGTAATCGGGTCAATATCGATGAACCGGATTTTGGCCCCTCTAAGGACAAAAGCATTTGCGGCTGAAACAAAATTATATGATGCCATAATAACTTCATCACCTTCCTTTATATCAGATAAGATAGCCGCCATTTCAAGAGCGTCTGTGCAGGAAGTTGTCATAATTACCTTTTTGCTTTCTGTCAAATTTTCCAAAAATGTTGAACATTTTTTTGAAAAAAAACCTTCTGCTCCAAGGTATTTATTTTGAATAGCCTCTAAAACAAATTTTTGTTCATAACCTGTAATTAAAGGAGTATGAAACGGAATATTTATTTTCTCAGTTCTTCTATCTGAGGATGACCATTTTGCCAAATCCTTCATGAAATGCTGTATCTATTCTTTGATTGGATAAATTTTTATATTCTTCTCCATTGCTGTTTTGAATAAAAGCTTTGTAAAGATATACTCCGTTAGCCAATTTTTGGCCAAATTCATCTGTACCATCCCACTTAAACTGCGTTCTGTTAAGACCAATCCTGAGGGGTCCCAATTCTTCTTTGGTGATTTCTCTGATGAGTTTACCTGTTATGGTAAATATTCTTATGGTAAAGTCCTGAGGTACTTCTGAACCTGTCAGGGTAAAAACAAATTGTGTTGACGTACTGAATGGATTCGGATAATTCAACACATTGGTTACCGATTCTTCTTCAATCACACGAAATGAAATAACCTTTTCATTGTTTCCGGCAAAATTGCCTGAAGCATCTTTTGCCTGTACCATTAATTTGTACTCACCTGACCTAAAAGAAGGATGATACATCAATACTGCGGCTTCATCCGCAGATGCCGGAGCTGTAAAAGTCAGGTCTGTACTATTCATTGGAATTTCTTTGATCTGATTTCTTCCCGTATCAATTTTGATAGAAAAAAGTTCAGGATCATCCAAAGCAATAAAAGAATTATTATCTTTCAATGTCAGCTTGATTTCCGGATTGGTAGAAACTATATCTCCGTCCAGAATTTTTTGACCATCAAAATATACATCCAAAAAAGGATTAAATTTGTCCGGCAAAATTTCAAATTCCTGCTTTCCGATGTTATTAAAAAAATGTTTTTCCATCGGATTTTGATTATCATTTGCTTCCACTACAAAAAGATGTTTTCCGGGTTTATTCAACATCCTTTTAGCAAAGTTTAAGGGTACCGATTTATTCCCTTCAATTGGTCCGACCTTTTTGATTTCACTGTATTCTGAGTTATCCTCAAGATTGACAATAGAATATTTGACCTGAACGCTATCTACCTTTTCATTTGTGAGATTCCTCAGGTCGACGGAAACAGCCAGCGTCTCACCTCTGGTTAGTTTTGTTGCCAAAAAAGTATAATTTGATTTAGGGTCTAAAGCCAGATCAGTGACCGGATTAAAAAACACCCTTAGATAATCAAGTTTAGGTACGCTTCGATTTACAGCATCTTTGCAATATAATTCTACCTGCAGATATGGATATACTGCAGCATCAATAAGGTCTAAGGGAAGTGAAGACAATTTGTGGTTTTGATAAAGTGTATCAAGCTGTTTATCATTTCGTATCCCGTAAACGTTTACATGGATTGTATCAACAGACTCAACATTTGAAAGGTCGTATTCCAGTTTTTCCCATTTGGAAGCAGGACCAATTTGATCAATTTTTATGGTTCCCTCAGTACTTATAAATGGTAAAAATGATTTTGTTGAAATGGTTTGCGTCAAATCCTCAAGTAAATTTTCATTTAAAACACCATTATTATACCTGAATTTAAAAGTATACGGCAAAGATCCTTTTTTGGTTAATGAATCTATCAAAATGGCTCCCTGATCACGCAATAATTCCGGAATACTTGTCCCGTAATCAAAAACATCATTTTCCCATTCTTCAACTTTCAGATCATTTGAATTTGTATTCATGACCGTAAAAAAGTAGACATAATGGTTTTGTGGTATATTATTCTGAAGAAAATCAATTACCTTTTTCCTTTCACTCGGGCTGGTAGTCAAAAAACCATAACATCTCCTTGAAGAACTTCCGCCTGATATACTTCCATAATCACCGCCGTTATTGACAACGGCTGCACTGGTAACGGGATCAACAACAGCAATACAAATACCACCGTTTGGCATAAAATTCCAGGGTCGGATGGAAGCTGCAGGGTTTTCAAAGTTAAATTTAAACCCGATAGTCCCAAAAGTAAAATTACTATACACACCGTTAACGATATCTATCAAATATTCTCCAAAAGGAAACCTGAAATTGCGTTCCTCGTCAATATATATATGACCTGGTCGGTTATTATTTTTGTATTGATAAAAATGGCTTTGGTTGAACCCCATACCTAAAGAAGGCTGGAAAATAAATGAAGCATCCTGCCATATGTATCCCGTTTCAGGAGAAATACTATCCGGGCTGACCCTCCAATAATAAACTATACCGGAAGTAAATGACATCTGAGGTTTCCACTCGATCAGACCGCGAACATCAATCAGTTTCCCCTGCGTCATCACAGGGCTGTTAAACAGTTCTGTAGTGTCTATTTGAAAAACAAAATTTCCGGTTTTGACCAAAGCATTGCTTGTCGAAGCTTTCAGGGTGAAATTTTCTTCTGTTACTATAGCATAGTTGCAAGGTTCCACCGGTAACGCTGTATTGTCAAGGATATAAAAAGTAAATCCCGGAATACCATTATTTACCAATTCATTATTGTTTTCTGCATTGGGCTCCGGAAGTTCTGATATTTGATTTAACGGGTCAATCTTTGCAAAAATCTGATTTTTCCCGATTCCTTTGACTCCAACATTTTTAAAAAACACTTCAAATTTGCCATGAGATTTTGGTGCCGGGACCCTGATTTTTATCGTATCACTGTAAATTCCCGAAGGGAGCTGGTGATAAAGTTCGATATCCAGGCTGTCTTCAATAGAATATCCCAGGTTGTAAATATCAAATGAAAGCGCAATAGTGTCGGTAGAACTATTGATTAATTCAGGTTTTGTTTTTACAGAGGAATAATCAAATATAAAGTCCGGTCCTTCATAATGGTACAATTTCACTGCAGGGTCACCATGTAATATGAGTTGTTGGTACAAAGGATCCTGAAAAGACGATGTATTTGTCTGATTAAAATTCAAGATTTGTAATATTCTTCCGATACTTTTACCATAATTTTCACCTGATATCTGTCGGTATTTTTCCAAACCAAATAATCCTAACTGATGGATGGACGCTGTTCCCCCGGATGCAACAAAACCAATGGCTCCTTTTCCTTTTATTTTGACAAACCTTTCCGAAATGGTTTCCGCCTTATCCCCAAAAATATTTCCTGAATAACACCCTAAAGAATTGATAAACGGATATTTACCGGTATTTTTATATTTAGAAGGATCTTCAAGATTAAAATCCCAGGTTCCAGGTGCCGAATGTCCGTAAAAAGTTATGATACTGACTCCTGTATTAATCAGACTGGTGATACCTTCAAGTGCAGCAGATGCCAAAACATCTGTATTGTTTTTATAATAAGTAAATACTTCTGAGCCCAATCTGGAGTTTTCCAAAACATCCTCAAGGTTAAGCATATTGTTTCTGATCAGTGTTTGTTCAATAGCATTTCCACCACCACTTAAATGTAATACTCTTTTTGTCCAATATTTATCTTCAAAAGTTTGTGGCGCGCTATACACCTTTTCATAGTCAACAATTTTTTCAAGGTAATCTCTTACTTCCTGGTTGGTCAATGCTGCCAATCTGCCTATCGCAAAGTGTGGATCGGATTTAATTCCTTCAGAAAACAACATATTATCTGAACTCGGGACACCGTAAGAAGGAACAAAAAAACGGATACCATCAAATGATGAAATGTTTTCTTTTGTTCTGATAAGGGTATAACTCAATCCTTTTCCCAATAAAAATATGTGTGAAAGACTGTCCCATTCTCTTTTCAGATGTTTGGAAAGATTTTTTAAGGCATAAAAATGTCTGTCAATACCATAACCAAAATGATTATATATATCCTGCATTTCCATAATTTCTACCTCATAAGAACCACCAACTTCACCAGATCTGAAATCTGCGTACTCTCTGGCACCATCCATGAGGTTTTTGTGCGTAATAATCAGATAATCTGCTTCTTTATTTTCAAAAGTTTTTCCTTCAAATACCTCCGCAATATGGACATTTTTAAACCCCGATTCATTATTCAAAAGGTAGTAAAACTGATCTTTTTTTACATCCAGTATGATGTTGGTTGTTTGTGGCGAAGTACTGTTAGCCAAAATTCTTTTTTGCGATTGCGGATTGTAAACTACCGGTTTAACGTTGCCCTGATTAAAGTTATCTACATTCAAAAGGTACGTTCCATTGACATCTCCAAACTGCATTAAAAACAGTTTACTGTTTGATGCTTTCAATTGTCGTGGATATCTGATAAATCCGAAGGCAAGTCTGTGTAAATCTTCAGAATAACCATTTTTAATCCTTAATGTCATGGTGTTTTGGATATCCTGAGAAGGAATATTATATTCTATCTGGCGGGTCCTGATCGGATTGAGGTTAAAACTATCCAATAAACGGTTATTAACACTAATGAGAAGTCGGGTAAAAAATATAGTGGAACTCAATCTAGCTCCTATTCTGGCTGGTATTCCGTTGTTTTGGTAATCTTTGAGTTCAAAAATAGTATTTGTTTCTTTTTCTCCTCTTTTTGCCCAACCTTCCGCGGCTTCAAAATTGGAATATTGGGTTTCCCCATGTTGTATTTTATAAAAAATATCTGTAAAAACCTGCTTATCTTCATGGATGTAATAATCCAAAGGGGGAGGTGATTCATTTTCATAGTCCGGTTCTACCGTTTCATATCTTGGGTTGACTGTTGAAGAATCAAATGTGATCACATAAGTATTGGAATCCGTCACAAAACTGTATTCCGTATTCAACATTTCATTTTTCCAATCGACAAACAACAAACTATCGAAAGCCAAAGTCAGTTTTTCACCGTAAAATTCAACGTAATCATTTGAGGATAAGGTGTTGTTGGTTGAAACGTAGACCGGAATTTGTTTTCCAAAATTCCAAACCTGGATATGGTCTCCTTTTACATTTGATGCATCAAGTCCTGCTTGTTGCAATTCGTCTACGGTTATACGGTAGATTCCATTTTCAGCTACCTTAGTTTTTAAATACTTCTGCCCGGGTTTAATCCATTCATTACCTGAAAAATTATGGATGGATTGTGCAAACATATATTGTCCGAAGTACAGAAATAAAACAGCTAAAACGCTTATAAACCTTTTCATATTAAAAAAATACATAATATGTAGTGTTGATTGTTCTCTTAAACTTACAAATATACTTATTATTGCCCTATTGGTAAAAAAATGTTGCAAAATGATGTTAAAAACTCATCATTTCTTTACTTTATGACGCAAATTTTACAAAAAATCACATCTTAAATCCTGCTTTTGCACTGATTTCCAACATTCTGTCTATACATTTTCTGCCTTCAGTAATGACATAATCATCCAATATAATCTCCGGCAATTCATACTTCATGGATAAATACAGTTTTTCCATTGTATTTCTTTTCATATGCGGACAATCATTACAGGCACACTGATTGTTGGGGGGTGCAGGAATAAAAGTTTTGTTTGGCGAAGCCAATTCCATTTGATGCAATATACCGGATTCTGTGGCAACAATAAAGGTGTCGGCACTGTCATTCTGAGTGTATTTTAACAATTGAGTGGTTGAGCCGATAAAATGCGCTTTTTCCAAAATATGGGCCTCACATTCAGGATGGGCAATAAATTTGGCATTCGGATGCCTGATCATCAGTTTGGTTATTTTTTCATGAGAAAAAATCTCATGAACCATACAGGCGCCGTTCCACAAAATCATATCTCTTCCTGTCTTTTTCTGAAGAAACGCCCCCAGGTTTTTGTCCGGTGCAAATATGATTCCTTTTCCTTCCGGAACACTGTTGATGATGGACTCAGCATTGGATGATGTGCAACAAATATCTGTCAGGGTCTTAAGTTCTGCGGTACAATTGATATAACTGACCACGACATGGTCCGGGTATTTTTCTTTAAATTTTCTGAAAATATGAGGGGGACAGCTATCTGCCAGAGAACAACCGGCTTTGAGGTCAGGAAGAACTACTTTTTTGCCCGGATTCAGCATTTTTGCCGTTTCTGCCATAAAATGTACTCCCGCAAAAACGATCATTTCCGCATCAGTACTCACCGCTTTTTGTGCCAGTCCGAGACTGTCTCCTATATAATCCGCAACATCCTGAATTTCTGATTCCTGATAATAATGAGCCAGGATGATGGCATTTTTTTCTTTTTTCAACTTTTGAATTTCTTCTACCAAATCAAGGGTAGGATCTACATCAATATTGAGAAATCCATACAAATCCAAAGATGATATTGCTTTGTTTACTATTTGTTCGTCAACCATAAATTTTAATTTTCAAAATGATGAGATAATGTCGCAACGACCGGATAATGATCCGAAATATTGGTGGTCGGTGTTTTATATTGTAAACAACGGAATGTTTTGCTGTAAAATAAATAATCAATTCTCAAAAGCGGAATGTTTCCGGCATAGGTTGTTCCTAAACCTTTTCCTCTCTCCCGAAATGCATCAGAGCTGATTTTAGAAATTTGTCGGTATATGTATGAGACGGGAACATCATTCATATCGGTACCAACCAAAAAAGGGTATGGACATTGTTCCATGTGATTTACCACTTTATCAATTTGCCGCGATCTGCTGATATTGGTATTTTTATATTTCCGCAGTATGCCTTTGATATCTTTATACCATTTTACATTTTCGTTATTCTGAAGGTTTTCGACTATTCCGTCCGCATCTTTGCTGACTTTATTAGATTGAAGATGGAAATTATATATCCTCACTTTCTCACCTTTGATGGTGACATCCGCCCAAATACAGGAATTGGTGAATGTTCCGAATTCAATAAAACCCTTATTCCCAATCGGAAACTTTGAAAAAATCACAACGCCCTTTTCAATCCGGTAGCTTTTATGTTTTGGAAATGATTTTTTCAGAATATTGTAAACATAATCTCCCACTTCCTGAAAACATATAATGTCAACCTCTTTTAACGCTTCAAGCTTTTCAGCCAATAACAAACTGTTTTCTTTTTTACTGACTTTGTTTTTTTCTATCTGAAAGTACCCGTAACTTATGTTAAAAGTTGCCATTTGAAATGTCTTTTCTTCATCAATCAACATTTCATTACTATGAAAACCTATATAATTCTGGATATGTTGAAAACCAAAAACCAGGCAAAAAAAGGAAAGCCAGATTTTTTTTCGGTAGGTAAATAACCAATAAACCAAAAACCCTCCATGCAACAACATATATATCGGAAAAAACAAACCGATGATGGAGAAGACCCAAAAATATTTAGGATGAATAAACGGTGTGAGAAATGACAAAAAAGTAACCCCTGCTAATACGATATTAGCAAAAAACATCACTTTGACAGCGATACTCACATTGGGTTTTTTACTTCGGGTCAATGATTTGTTGGATTTATGAATAACATAATGTATTAATCTTTTGTACTTGCCTTGTGAAGCGTCAACTTTTCACCTTCTGTAAGTTTATCATATCCTTCCCGTTTTATCTTTTCAAGAATTCTGTCCACTTCGTCTTCTGTGGTCATTTTTTTACCTTCTGTTGTTTTGTTGGTTTTTACTGTTTTTGCTACATATTCTACCCTGAGAGGTGATCTTTTTTTAGGTTCTTTTTTGATAAAAATGGCTTTGATATCTGATAAATCGACGCCATCCCTCAACAAATATACAAAGAAAAAACCAAATAAAGTGCCCCCGAGATGCCCGATGTGACCTCCCGTATTTACATTAGAGGCAACCCCCAATAAATCAAAAAATAAAATAAAAAGACCTATAAATTTAATTTTAACCGGTCCCAATAAAATCAAATGTACTCTGTAATCCGGCGATATGGCAACGGCAGCAAAAACAATGGACAACACTGCAGCGGAAGCTCCTATGGCAAGAGATGCCACCGAAGGTAATAAATACGCTGAAACAATAAAAAATAAAGCACCTGTAAGTCCACCGTAAAAATATATTGGAACAATACGTTTGTCACCAATCAAATCCCCGACAATATTACCAAACCAATACAAAATAATCATATTCCAGGCCATATGGAAAAATCCCGTATGCGCAAACATATGGGTCAGTAAGGTCCAGGGTTTGAACAACAATTCTTTTACATCTCCGGGTAAAGCTATATACGGAAAAATTTGGTTAAAAAATGCCGGAAATAATGCTTGTGTCAATGCAAGAACCATGTATACCACAACATTGACGATAATGATTCTGACAATCATATTGCCGTTCAAAAACGATTCTTTTACATCATCATATATGGACCTGAACATGTTATCTTAAATTTTGCATTTTCCAAGATCTGATTAAAATAAATCCCATGATCGCACCCCCTACATGTGCAAGATGCGCAATATTGTCCCCACTTCCACTCAAGCCGCTGTACAAACCAAAAGCCAGTAAACCCATAGCCACATATTTGGCTTTAATCGGAATTGGAATAAACATCAACATCAGCTCTATATTAGGAAACATGGTGGCAAATGCTGCCAAAATACCATAAATAGCTCCTGAAGCTCCGACCACCATCCCTCCCTGAACAAATAAAAAATGCAGAAAGGTGGCAAAAAAACCACTGGCAAAATATAATATAAAAAACCTTTTGGGCCCCAAAGCCGACTCAACCAAAGGACCTAAAAAAAATAGTCCCAACATGTTGAATAACAAATGTTTTTCGTCACCGTGCATAAACATGTGGGTCACGATTTGTACCGGCTCAAATTTAAATAAAACATCATTCACTAAATATTCTAATCCGGGAAAAACCAAAACAAAAAACCTTTCGACACCATGGATAGGTATCAGATATCTGACGGCAAAAAATACTATGACGTTGATGATGATCAGGTTTTTAACTACATCTGTGATTCTAAGCATCAGATTTTTATTTATGAATTAAATCGTTTTTGAATTTCGTTGAGTTCCATGGTGATAAAACAATTTTTTCCTGAGGGACTTTTAAAAGGTATTTCACAGGCAAAAAGTTGGTCTACAAGCTGATGCATCTCATTTGTTTCTAATTGTTTACCCCTTTTGATTGCCGCTGAAACAGCCATAGAACGAGCAATATTATCTTCGATTCCAAAATCAAATTCGTAATTGATCATATACTGTTCAATGATTTTGTCCAAAAGATTTTCAATAGAAATTCTGCTGTCCAATCCGGCAGGAGTACCGTGTATAATAAAGGATTGATTGCCAAAATGGGCAATCTCAAAACCTAATGCATTAACATATTCCAGGATTTCTTTCAGTACTCCGGCTTTGGCAACATCAAGTTCTACCACCCTCGGAAAAAGCTCCTTTTGAGAAACAAATTCTCCCGTTGAAAGCAGATTTTTATAATGCTCATACAATATTCTTTCGTGTGCCGCCTGTTGGTCAATGATCATCAACCCTGACTTAATTTGTGTCACGATATAGTTTTGATGTATCTGGAATGGTGCTTTCACTGAAGGAATATCGGGATGCTGCATATCCAATTCTTCCATCAATCCCAATACATTCTCATCTTCCATGTGTGTAATGGGTTGTGCTGATATTTCAGTAGCCTGAATATTTTTATAAATGTCTTCCCAGGATTGGATGGCTTCTCTTTTATCTTTTTGTGAATTAAAACCCGTATTTTGAAATCCCTGATTTGTTGTCGGTTTACCCCAGGAAATTTCCTGCGTACTTTCAAATTGTTTTGAAAGATGTTTATTGTTCTGTTGAAAATTTGAATCACTGTCAAAATCAAACATTGGTGCCAGACTATACTGTCCCAAACCATGTTTTATACTCACTTTCAGATAATTGTAAATGAGTCTTTCATCTTCGAATTTTATTTCTGTTTTGGTGGGATGAACGTTTATATCTATACCTGAAGGATCGATTTCAAGAAAAAGGATATAACCCGGATATTGATCGTTTTGCAATAAATTTTCATACGCACCTTTTATTGCATGATTGAGGTTGGTATTTTTTATAAACCGACGATTGACAAAAATAAACTGGTCTCCCTTGGTTCTTTTACAACCTTCAGGCTTAATGACATAACCACTGATCAATACCATATCTGTTTGTTCCTGAATCGGTATCAGTTTCTCCTGAATTTGTTTACCTAAAAGGCTTACTATTCTTTGTTTGAGGTTACTTTTCGGCAAGTGGTAACTTTCATTATTGTTATGATGCATGGTAAAAAACACATCAGGATAAGCGAGGGCTACACGCTGAAACTCATCCATAATATGTTTTAACTCTACAGGATCAGATTTTAAAAATTTTCTTCTGGCCGGAATGTTGTAAAACAAGTTTTTAACGCCTATAGACGTACCTTCAGGAGCCTGAACAGGTTCTTGTTTGGTTATCTTACTACCCTCGACGACAATACGGGTCCCAACTTCATCGTGATTCCTTCGTGTGATCATTTCAACCTGAGCAATGGAGGCAATGGAGGCTAATGCCTCACCCCTGAAACCCATCGTTTTAATGTGAAAAAGATCATTTGCCTCCCGAATCTTTGAGGTTGCATGACGCTCAAATGACATTCTGGCATCTGATACAGACATTCCTTTGCCATTGTCAATTACCTGAATCAATGATTTGCCGGCATCTTTCAGGATCATTTTAATTTCCGTTGCTCCGGCATCAATCGAATTTTCAAGCAACTCCTTTACTACCGAAGCTGGTCGTTGGATAACTTCTCCCGCTGCAATCTGATTTGCAATATTGTCCGGTAATAATTGAATAATATCGTTCATGTTCAGGACAAAATTATTGTTTCTGAAATAATAAACGTAAAAATTGTTCTATTCTGTCTGATTGAGAAAATAAATAAACGATTAAAAGCAAAACCCCAACAATAACAAGCCTTCTTACTGCAGCTGTTTTTTCCATCTTCGAACGATAAGACGGATCAGAGGCTCCTTTATTTTTAAAACCTTGTCTGATCCTGAATTTCATTTTTTCACCGTCAATTTCTGCCTTATCGGCATACTTTTCCCTTAGCATTTCCATTCTTTCCTGAAATGCTTCTTTCTCCGGATCATAATACCTTGGTTTATAATCAAAAGTCCGGTTTTTTATCCTGTTTCCAAATCCAATTTTTAACATAAATCAAAAATGATTGGTGTGAAGATTATAACATATTGAATGACAATTGGTTTTTTCAAATCTTACTTAATTGAAAAGACTTATTCATTCAACATGTTTAATACCATTCTTACGACATTGTCTGGTGTAAAACCAAATTTTTCATCCAAAACCGGGTAAGGAGCAGAATATCCGAAATGATCCAAGCCATGTACATATCCGTTTTTAATCATTCCCTCAAGAGTGACTGGCAAACCTGCCGTCAATCCGAAAACAGGAATTCCTTCGGGCAATAATGATAATTGATATGCTTTCGGCTGGTTTCTAAACAATCCTTCCGATGGCACAGATACGACATTAACTTTTAATGAATGTTCATCAGCGAGGTTCTGTGCCGCATCGATCAAGGTACTTACTTCCGAACCATTAGCCAATAATACCACATCCGGATTTTCCGTCGTTTTTAGGACGTGGTAAGCCCCTGATTTTGCTGCACCAGCATCTTCCAGTCTTGATGAACTGACTGGGGGAAGATCTTTTATGTTTTGTCTGGATAAAATCAAACCGGCCGGCCTGTTTTTACTTTTGAGTGCCAGTTCCCAGGCAACTAATGTCTCAGCACTATCTGCCGGTCTTAGTGCCAGAAAAGATGATTGACCGTCATGATTTTTCAATTTTTCTAATAATCTCAATTGTGCTTCCTGTTCTATAGGTTGGTGGGTAGGACCATCTTCGCCCACTCTAAATGCATCGTGCGTCCATAAAAATTTGACCGGCGTCTGCATCAATGAAGCCACCCTCAAAACCGGTTTCATATAGTCAGAAAATGCAAAAAAGGTGCCACAGATCGGTATAATTCCGCCATGAAGTGCCATTCCTGTACATAATGCTGCCATCGTCAATTCAGAAACACCGGCATGCAAAAACTGTCCTGAAAAATCATGTCTTTCAAATGCTTTGCTCTTTTTGAGAAAACCCTCAGTCATATCACTGTTGCTCAGATCTGCTGATGAAACAATTACATTTTCATATCTTTCAGCCAAATAACCCAAAACTCTGGCCGACGCATTTCGGGTAGCTTCATTTTGACCCATGCTGATTTCATTGATATCAAAACCCGGTAAATCCAGACTTTGAAATGTATCCCATTTTTTAGCCATTTCCGGATTATTATTTCTCCAGATTTCAAACTCAGATTTTTTTTGAGCTGCTTCCGATTTTTTCTTATTTATCAATTGCTGATAATAATCGGCCACTTCCGGAAATATTTCAAATGGGTTTTCCGGATTACCACCCAGGTTTTTTATGGTTTGTGCAAAAGATGCTTTGGATTTTCCAAGGGGTTTTCCATGGGTTTCAACCTGTCCTTCGTATGAACTACCATCTTCTTTGACAGCTCCTTTGCCCATGATGGTTCTGCCGATGATCAGTGAAGGTCTTGTTGTTTCAGCTTGTGACGCGTTCAAAGCAGACCTGATGGCTACCTCATCATTACCATCTATCGTTATCACATGCCAATTCCACGATTCGTATTTTTTTGCGGTATCTTCAGCAGTTACTTCATCTACCATAGTGGACAACTGAACATCATTGGCATCATAAAACATAATTAGCTTGCCGAGACCCAAATAACCGGCTATCCTCCCGACACCTTGTGATATCTCTTCCTGAATTCCACCGTCAGAAATGTAGAGATAGGTATAATGACTGAATAAATCACCGAATCTGTGTCTTAAAAACCCTTCAGCAATGGCTGCACCGGCACCAAATGCATGACCAAGGCCCAAGGGACCGGAAGTGTTTTCAATTCCTCTTTGAACGTCGACTTCCGGGTGTCCGGGAGTACAACTTTTCCATTGTCTGAAAGACTGAATGTCTTCCATATTCATAATACCAAGTAATGTCATCTGGGCGTACAGCATGGCAGACATGTGTCCGGGATCCAGAAAAAACCTGTCTCTTAATGGCCACGACAAGTCAGTAGGGTCAAAACTCAGGTATTCAGAATACAATATCTGGATAAAATCTGCTCCACCCATGGCACCACCGGGATGTCCTGAGGCTGCTTTTTCAACCATGGCAGCAGCAAGGATTCTGATATTGTCGGCGGATCGGGTAGCTATAGAAGTTGTAGAACTCAATGGAAAGTGATTAAAATGAAAAAAGAAATTTGGCCCCGCAAAGGTAGTAAAACGTCCTTATTATTAAAGCCTATCCGACACCTTATTTACATTTCTTTTCATAAGGTTTAATATGAATTACAAATGAATAAAATGGTTTTTAACTTTATCTCATGGTGTTTTTAAAGCTGATTGTGTTACTTTTGCGGCAAATATTCATTTTATGTTGCCAGCTATCAATCCAACCAAAACCAATGCATGGAAAGCATTACAACTTCATTTTGAAAGGATAAAAGACGTTCACATGAACGAATTATTTGCCAATGATAACGATCGTGTAAAAAAGTTTTCATTCGAAATGTCTGGATTATATCTGGATTACTCAAAAAACAGAATGACGGAAGAGACTATGTCTTTGTTGTTTGATCTGGCAAAGGAATGTCAACTCGGAACAGCCATCGACATGATGTTTTCAGGAAAAACCATAAATGAAACTGAAGGAAGAGCAGTTTTACACACAGCATTGAGAAATTCTGATCAAAGTCCGTTGCTTGTAGACGGTCATAACATCAGGGAAGACATTGCTGCAATAAAAGAAAAAATGTATGCTTTCGCAGAAAAAGTCATCAGTGGTGATTGGAAAGGTTATACCGGTAAATCTATTACAGACATCGTCAATATCGGTATAGGTGGTTCGGATTTAGGACCGGTTATGGTCACCGAGGCACTAAAACCATTTGCTAATCACCTGAAAATTCATTTTGTTTCCAATGTGGACGGAACCCACATTGTTGAAACATTAAAAAAAGTTAACCCGGAGACCACTTTATTTTTAATCGCCAGCAAAACGTTTACGACTCAGGAAACCATGGCCAATGCGACTACTGCCAGACAGGTTTTTTTGGCATCTGCCGGTGAAGAAAGCCACATTGCCAAACATTTTGTTGCACTTTCTACCAATACAAAAGCGGTAGCTGCCTTCGGCATTGACACAAAAAATATGTTTGAATTCTGGGATTGGGTAGGAGGTAGGTACTCACTGACTTCAGCTATCGGATTATCCGTTGTTCTTGCAGTCGGACCCCAACATTTTGAAGACCTTTTAAAAGGATTCGAAACCATGGACAACCATTTTAAAACAAGTAAACCCGAAGAAAACATGCCGGTGATACTGGCATTAATCGGCATTTGGTATGTCAATTTTTTTGAAGTGACTTCTGAAGCCATTCTGCCCTATGACCAGTATTTGCATAGGTTTGCTGCCTATTTTCAGCAGGCTAATATGGAGAGTAACGGAAAATATGTGGACAGAAACAAAAATAAAGTTACCTACAAAACCGGACCGGTCATCTGGGGAGAACCGGGAACCAACGGACAACATGCATTTTATCAGTTGATTCATCAGGGAACAGACATCATTCCCTGCGATTTTATCGCTCCGGCAAAAAGTCTGAATCCAATTGGAAATCACCATATTTTGTTGTTGTCTAATTTTTTTGCTCAGAGTCAGGCTTTGATGAAAGGAAAAACAAGACAAGAGGTAGAAGGTGAATTTCTGAAAGCCGGCAAAACCCCGGAAGATACTGATCATATCATTCCTTATAAAGTGTTTGAAGGCAACAGACCAAGCAACAGTATTTTGGTTGAACAAATCGACCCTTTTCATTTGGGTATGCTGACGGCGATGTATGAACATAAAATATTTGTTCAGGGCATTATCTGGAATATCTACAGCTTTGACCAATGGGGTGTGGAATTGGGCAAACAACTTGCCGGAAATATTTTACCTGTATTGGAAGGTCGGGCAGAAAGTGGCTTTTTAGACAGTTCAACGAGAGCTTTAATAGAAAAATGGAAGTCGTGGAACGATTTTCCCTCCTGATGTACCGGAGATTCATACAATATTGTAATTTTAGCCTTCATTAAGTATTCAGGCCTTATGCCCAACATAAAACACATTGCTGTTGCCGGAAACATTGGTGCCGGCAAAACCACCCTCACCGAAATGCTTGCCAAACATTACAATTGGGATGTACATTTTGAAGACACAACCACCAATCCTTATCTTGGTGATTTTTACAATGATATGAATCGTTGGTCTTTTAATCTTCAGATATATTTTCTCAATTCACGGTACAGACAAATTTTGGATATCCGAAAAGGCGATAAAACCGTCATTCAGGACAGAACTATTTATGAAGATGCCCATATTTTTGCGCCAAATCTTCACGATATGGGTTTGATGTCAGAACGGGATTTTAAAAATTATATTGACTTGTTTCATCTCATGTCTTCACAGGTTCAATCTCCGGACCTCCTGGTATATCTGAGATCAGGCATACCCAAACTCGTGGATCATATTCAAAAAAGAGGCCGTGAATATGAAGGCAATATGAGTCTGGATTATCTCAAAAGGCTCAACGACCGATACGAAGAATGGATTAGTAACTACAAAGAAGGCAACCTCCTGATTGTCCAAAATGATAATATGGATTTTAAAAACAATCCGGAAGACCTTGGCACTGTCATCGAAATGATCGAAAGAGAAATTCACAGTTTATTCAGCGTTATCTGATGTTTGAAGAAGTAAAGTCTTATACGGAATCTCATCATGTGCGTCTGGTCGCAGTGACCAAAACGCGGAGTTTGGATGATATTTTGAAACTGTATCAGGCCGGACAAAGAGATATGGGCGAAAACCGGGTTCAGGAATTGTTGTCCAAAAAAGAACAGCTTCCTGAAGATATACGCTGGCACCTGATTGGTCATTTACAAAGTAATAAGGTTAAATCTATTGTCCCGTTTATCCATCTGATACATTCTGTCGACAGTTTGGACCTATACCAAACGATAAACAAAGAAGCCAAAAAAGCAGGAAGAGTCATTGATGTTTTGTTACAATTCTATATCGCTACGGAAGAAACAAAATTTGGATTGGATTATGAGGAAGCACTCGAAATTGTTTCTTATTACCAAAATAATACTGAAAATTTTGTCAGAATTGTAGGCGTTATGGGCATGGCTTCCCTTACCGAAAATGAAAATCAGGTCAGAAAAGAATTCAGTACGCTAAAAACTTATTTTGATCGGCTGAAAGAAACTTATTTTAAAGAGGATGTTTCCTTTCGGGAAATATCTATGGGTATGAGCAGCGATTTTAAGACTGCTATCACCGAAGGCAGTACAATGGTCAGGGTCGGAAGTTTGTTGTTCCGGTAAAACTTCAAACAAATTGTTTTAAGATATTATACTTCTTCCTGCACTCCGTTTAGATCCATAACTTCCTGTTCGTCCAGGATTTCATCGATTTCAACTTTGAGATTGTCAATAATAAACACCTGTCTTTCCGGAGTGTTTTTACCCATGTAATAGGACAACAAATCTTCAATTCTGGTTTTTTCTCCTAAAATAACCGGATCC
The DNA here is from genome assembly GCA_022842725.1 of Saprospiraceae bacterium. Taxonomy (GTDB): domain Bacteria; phylum Bacteroidota; class Bacteroidia; order Chitinophagales; family Saprospiraceae; genus OLB9. Next base: position 6,338 of record JALHOZ010000034.1, on the reverse strand, counting down.
AATCTGATGTTATCACCAATAAAGTCTTCAAATTCGTTTGGTGAGATCTCTCCCAAACCCTTAAACCTGGTGATTTCCGGTTTACCTCTCAATTGTTTTATAGCTTCCTGTTTTTCCTGTTCGCTATAACAATAAAAAGTTTTTTGTTTGTCTCTCACCCTAAACAGCGGTGTGTCCAGAATATACAAATGTCCATGTTTTACAAGATCCGGAAAAAACTGAAGAAAAAAAGTCAGCAATAATAATCGGATGTGCATACCATCGACGTCAGCATCTGTTGCTATGACAACTCTGTTGTATCTGAGATTTTCAATACCGTCTTCAATGTCCAACGCGTGTTGCAGAAGGTTGAGTTCTTCATTCTGGTATACCACTTTTTTAGTCATTCCGTAACAATTGAGTGGCTTACCACGTAGGCTGAAAACAGCCTGTGTCATCACATCTCTTGCTTTGGTGATAGATCCGCTCGCTGAATCTCCCTCTGTGATAAAGATGGTAGAACCCAATTTGATTTCATCTTCGGTTTTTTTACCATCAGTAAGGTGAGCACGACAATCTCTCAGTTTTTTATTGTGAATGTTGGCTTTTTTGGCTCTTTGATTGGCAATTTTTTTGATGTCTGCGATTTCTTTCCTTTCCCGTTCTGATTGTTGGATTTTTCGTAAGATTGCGTCGGCAATATCTTTATTTTTTCTCAGAAAATTATCCAGATTGGTTTTAAGAAAATCCATTACAAAAGCCCGGATCGAAGTTCCTTCGGGTTCCATGTTTTGTGATCCCAATTTAGTTTTTGTTTGAGACTCAAACACCGGTTCTTCGACTTTGACACTTATCGCACCTACAATAGACGTTTGAACATCTCTTGTATCAAAATTTTTATTGTACAGGTCTCTGAATGTTTTTACAATGGCTTCTCTGAATGCCTGAAGGTGTGTTCCACCCTGAGTGGTATTCTGACCGTTGACAAAAGAATAATATTCTTCTCCGTATTGCGTACTGTGTGACAAAGCGATTTCAATATCCTCTCCTTTGAGGTGGATAATCGGATATAAAAGGTTTTCGACATTGGTTTTTCTTTCAAGAAGGTCGAGAAGACCGTTTTTGGAAACCAATGTTTTTCCGTTGTAGTTTAGCTTTAGTCCTGCATTCAGATAAGCATAATTCCACAACTGATTTTCGACATATTCACTTCTGTATTTATAATTTTTAAATATACTGTCATCAGGGATAAATTCAATCATGGTTCCGTTAGGTTCCGTGGTTTTCGTCAATTTAGCATCTACCAAAACTTCGCCTCCTTTGAATTCAGCTATTTTTGTTTCGCCATCTCTGAATGACTGGACTTTAAAATGTTTGGAAAGTGCATTCACTGCTTTTGTACCAACACCGTTCAGACCCACAGATTTTTTAAAGGCTTTGGAATCATATTTTCCTCCTGTATTGATTTTGGAAACACAATCGACTACTTTACCTAAAGGAATACCACGACCGTAATCACGGATTCTGACGATTCCATCCTGAATACTAAGGTCAATATTTTTGCCATTTCCCATGACATACTCATCGATAGAGTTGTCAATCACTTCCTTTAAGAGTATATAAATCCCATCTTCCTGAGAAGAACCGTCTCCGAGTTTTCCAATATACATTCCCGGTCTTAAACGGATATGTTCCTTCCAGTCTAAGGATTTTATATTGTCTTCGTTATATTGAATACCTGATGTGTCCATAAAATTTGAATTTATACAATATTATCTTTTTCCAATGATGACTTTAAATAATCAATCACACGTATTTCTATCGGATCGACTTTTTTTAATGTGGCAACATAATAACTGATCCAATCACAAATATGAATAAGATAAACCATTTTTTCTATTCTGCTTTGGCCTTTTGAATACAATTCTATCAATGTATTTGTTTTATCCTGAATGATTTCTTTAGTGATATCCATTCTTTTGGCATTTTTCCTGTAGTCATCTTTGTTGCGTAAAAAAATGACTGCCAGGGGTGACTTATCAGCCCAACCAACCAGCTCATTATGATTCATTTCAGGAAAAGTATGATGCCAACACAACATTTTAGCGTTTTCGTTGAGTTGTTGTCTCAATCTTACCGCATTAGGTTCAAACAGTCCGGTACTGTATATTACCACCAATTTACCAACAAGTTTTTCAGCAATGTTTAGTGCTTTATTTTTTATTTCATCTTTTTCAAATTTGATCAGGTCAGAAGCAACCATAAAACCATCCAGCATACCTGTTTTAATAAAACCAAACTGCTGTAAAACAGCTAGTTGTAAAACAATAGAATATCCAAGACATGCCCTCGGCGATGTATATCCTGCCGGTATATCTACCATAGGCAGCTTATTTTTTTCAGCTTCTTCTTTAACTTTTCCACCTGAAGAAAGACAGACTATCTGACAGAACGCAGCAAGTGCTTTTTGTAAAACCGCAACGCTCTCTTCTGTCTTTCCTGAATAGGAAGATACTATTAATAATGTATTTTTATCAGCAAAAGCCGGTAAGTCGTATCCTTTTATAACATAAACAGGAACCAGGCATTCATCTGATACGATTTGTTGTACAAAATCTCCTCCGATGCCGGATCCACCCATTCCGGCTATTACTACTTCATGTATTTCTTCTTTTCCCGGAGTAAACTCCAGGGTACGGGAAATTTCCAAAGCATCTTTAATCTGTTGAGGAAAACTATCTATCAGTTGATCCATCATATCTGTCTTTAAAACCACAAAGATATAAAAATAATTTGTAATATGAAGCAATAAAACAGGCGAACCAGGGACAATATTGCCATTACAACCTTTTTACAATATTATTCGTCCTTTATAAGTAGTCAGATGCATTTGTATTCAGTAATATCTATGTTTTGGACAGCAATCCATAATCGTTTTATTCCTTGTCGATTGTTTTGTTATTATATGATGGAAACCGTTTTTCGGTTTCCTTTTTTATTACAGTTTTATTCTTTTTAGTTCCTGCACCATAATGATTGGTGTTTAAAAAACAAAAGGAAAACCTCAGATAGAAGTTTTCCTTTTGTTTTTATTTCTATTTTACAAATTATCCAACCAAAGCTGCGTAGGTATCTGCATCCATAAGTTGTTCCAATTCGCTGCTATCTGATATTTTCACTTTTATTATCCAACCTTTACCATACGGATCTTCATTGATTAATCCCGGATTATCACCTCCATCTTCAGATAATTCACTATTGAATTCCAAAACTTCGCCTGAAACCGGCATAAAAAGATCTGACGTTGTTTTTACAGCTTCCACTGTTCCGAAGATATCATCTTTATGAAGTGTTTCTCCTATAGTATCCACTTCGACGTATACGAGTTCACCTAACTCACCCTGAGCAAAATCTGTTATTCCTATAATGGCTACATCACCATCCATTTTCACCCATTCATGTTCTTTGGTGTATTTTACATCCTTTGGAAAATTCATTTTGTTTTGTTTTATGATTTTGAAATAAATTCTTTTAACCAATCTGTTGTTATTGATTTTGGTCTCTCAAGTGAAAGACCGAGTGCTCTGTCCCAACAAAGACCGGCACAAACTCCCAATGCACGACTCACTCCAAAAAGGACTGTATAGTAATTAAATTGTTTTAGACCATAATGAACCAGGAGTGCACCTGAATGAGCATCCACATTTGGCCAGGGGTTTTTAACTTTTCCCAATGATCCAAGTACTTCCGGAACTATTTCAAACAGATTCCAAACTATCTGGACGGTAGGGTCAGATGGAATATTTTCTTCCGCAAATCTTTTTTGCTCCATAAACCTTGGATCAGGTTTTCTAAGGACGGCGTGGCCATAACCCGGAACGACTTTACCTTCCTCAAGGGTTTTCAAAACATACTGTCGGATATCCTCTTTAGAAGGCCTGTGAGTACCTAATTCTTCAACCATTTCCATAATCCACTTGATTACTTCCTGATTGGCAAGTCCGTGTAATGGTCCTGCTAATGCATTCATGGATGCTGCAAATGACAAGTAAGCATCGCTTAAAGTTGAGCCCACCAGGTGCATGGTATGTGCCGAAGCATTTCCACCTTCATGGTCTGCATGAATGGTCATATACAACCTCATTAATGCTTTGAAATCTCTGGTATCAATACCCAACATATGAGCAAAGTTACCTGCCCAATCCAGATTGGGGTCTGACGGTATATGATATCCCTGATGATAAGTCCTTCTGTATATATAAGCTGCAACGATAGGTAATTTAGCGATTAAGTTGAGGCTATCCTCATACATTGCATCCCAATAATCATTTTTATTCATACCTTCTTCATATTTTTTTGCAAAAATAGAAGAGCTTTGCATAGCATTAATAGCGATGCTGAATTGAGTCATAGGATGGGTTTCAACAGGAAGAGCGTCCAAAACATCAAACACTGATTGTTCTACAAACTCTCTGCTTCTCAGTTCTTTTCCAAAAGCATACACCTCTTCTGTAGTAGGAACTTCACCAACCATCATCAACCAAAACAATCCTTCAGGAAGGGGTTCTTTTCCTTGAGGAACCCTGGGAAGAACTTGTCTTAATTCCGGAATTGTGTATCCTCTGAACCTGATTCCCTCTTCAGGGTCCAAAGAGGAAGTGTCCCAAAGCATAGCTTTGACACTTCTCATGCCTCCGATTAATTGTTCGACAGTAATTTTGTCTACAACAATATCTCCTTTTTCTTTAAGAATTGATTTCAATTCTTCCTTTAGAATTTTGGATTTTTGGTAAAACTTTTCCTTTAATGGGTCCATCTGGGTGATTTGATATGTTATGGGTTGTGATAATGTTTATAATGTCCGAAATGAAATATTGTTTTTCGGAAATTATAGTCTTAAAAATTCCGTCGCTAAGTTATGGAATATAGGTATAACAACAATGATTTTTGAAAAAGTTTTTAATGTTAATGACAAAAATCATATTTTGAAACCAGGATTCCATTTTGGTCAAACATGTTGCGCTCAAAAAGACATCCTACAAATCCTTTTTTTTAAAAAGAATTTGTCACATATGTTGATACAGCAAAATATTTGCCATTCTATATAAAAGTCTGGCACCAACATTTGCATCCCACTCATTATTTTTGTCGGGAGCCACTTCATTGATGTCAAAACTAATAATTTTACGACCTGACTTAACTACTTTTTCAAAAAGGTATAAAGTTTGTTCAAATTCAAAGCCACCGGGAACAGGTGTTCCTGTATTTGGACAATATTTTGGGTCAAGGCCGTCAATATCAAAACTGATATATACTTTTTCAGGCAACTCAGCTATGATATCATCACAAATTTTACTCCATGATTTACCTTCATACTGACTATGTTTAATGTCTTTATCGAAAAACGTTTTGATTCTTGAATCTTTTTGTATCAAGTCCACTTCCTCCTGGCAATAATCTCTGATACCTACCTGAACCAACTTAGAAACAGATTGATTTTCCAAAATATTATACATTATGGACGCGTGAGAATAGGTAAATCCTTCATACGCCTTTCGCAAATCAGCATGTGCATCGATTTGTAGGATGCCAAAGTCCGGATAAAAATCAGAAAGTGCTTCAACCAAACCCAAAGGAGTACTGTGATCCCCACCAAGCAAAGCTACTGATTTACCTTTCAGTAAATAATGTGTAGCCTTTTTGCGCACTTGTTTGTTTAGCCATTCAGAACCCTGATTTACAGACTTCAGGATTTTTGTCATAGTTTTATTTTTGTCACAATCTTTACCGGAAACAATAAAGTCAATATAAGATTCTGCTTCTTTTCGCAGTTCTTTACTTTTTTTCCAGATTTTCATGTCAATTTCATCCATAGCAATACCCATTTTCCATGCATCATTAACCAACGGATCATATAAATCTACCTGAAAAGAAGCATCAAAAATAGCTTTAGGGCCCTTAGCTGTTCCGTTGGCATATGATACTGTTACATCCCAGGGAACGGGTAATATAACTAAATTTGCATTTGACGTATCAAAAGGGAGACCAAAAATATTGGCATCAGGACTACCCGGCGAATTAGGGTCAAAAGAATCTATTAACTTATTTTTATCCATGGATGGTTATTTGTTTAGAATAACAATCCTCAAGGTTCAAAGTTTGTTAAGATATGATTATATGCAATTAAAAAATATAAAAAAACCACGGAATAACCACTCAAAGTTAAAATTCGAACATACCAAAAAAGGAGAGAGCCTTGCTGCGTGTGCAACAAGGCTCTCATAAAACAGGCGGCGACCTACTCTCCCGCAATCGCAGTACCATCGGCGCTGAGGAGCTTAACTTCTCTGTTCGGAATG
>JALHOZ010000033.1 GCA_022842725.1 Saprospiraceae bacterium | reverse complement strand
TGCGGCCCGAAAGTAAGAATTTAATAGGTATGTACAGAACAAAAAATTGTGGAGAATTGCGCATCTCGGATGTGGGACAACAAGTGACATTGAGTGGTTGGATTCAAAAAAGTCGTGACTTGGGAGGTTTGACTTTTACCGATGTAAGAGACCGTTACGGCATCACCCAATTGGTATTCAATATGGATGAAAATCAGACTTTGTGCGAAAAAGCAAGGAAGTTGGGCCGCGAATTTGTCATCCAGGCTTCAGGTATTGTTCGGGAAAGATCGAGCAAAAATGCCTCACGTCCTACAGGTGATATCGAAATCGAAGTCACTGAACTCAATATTCTCAACGAATCAAAAGTACCTCCTTTCACCATAGAAGATGAAACCGATGGTGGCGACGACATCCGGATGAATTACCGATATCTTGACCTGCGCCGGAATCCTGTCCAACAAAACATTATTTTCAGGTCAAAACTCGCTTTGGAAACCAGAAAATATCTGGACAGCCAGGGTTTTATCGAAGTAGAAACACCTTTTCTCATCAAAAGCACACCTGAAGGTGCCAGAGATTTTGTGGTGCCAAGCAGACTCAATCCGGGACAATTTTATGCCCTGCCTCAGAGTCCGCAGACATTCAAACAAATCCTAATGGTGGCCGGCCTGGACAAATATTTTCAGATTGTCAAATGTTTCCGCGACGAAGACCTCAGAGCAGACAGACAGCCGGAGTTTACCCAAATCGATTGTGAAATGTCTTTTGTTCATATCGAAGACATCCTGAATACTTTTGAAGGTTTAACCAAACATTTGTTTAAAAATACATTAGGCACGGATTTGCCGGATTTTCCAAGAATGTCTTACGACGAAGCATTACAAAAATACGGTTCGGACAAACCCGACCTTCGTTTTGGTATGCCTTTTTTCGAATTGAATGATAAAGCCAAAGGAAAAGATTTTTCAGTTTTTGACCAGGCAGAACTCATCGTGGGTTTTGTGGCTGAAGGCATAGCAGAATCATATTCCAACAGCAATATGAAAGAACTGACCGAATGGGTTCAAAGACCACAAATCGGTGCCAAAGGGTTGGTTTATATCAAGTGGATGGAAGATGATACCATCAAATCCACCATCGGAAAATTTTATGACGATGATACCCTCAAATCGTGGATGACCGCTATGGGTAGCAAAAAAGGAGATGTAATCTTTATTCTTTCCGGAGAGACAGACAAAACCCGAAAACAACTAAGTGAGCTTAGATTGGAAATGGGCAGAAGACTGAATCTCATCAAAGCGGGAGATTTTAAGCCCCTTTGGGTCATCGACTTTCCGCTTTTGGAATGGGACGAAGATTCACAAAGGTTTCACGCCATGCACCATCCGTTTACGTCGCCCAAAAAAGAAGACATTCCACGTATGCTCAATGGCGACCATGAGACCATGAAAAGCCTGAGAGCAGATGCTTATGACCTGGTGATCAACGGCGCGGAAATCGGCGGGGGATCGATCAGAATTCACGACAGGGCACTGCAAAGCAAAAACTTTGACTTATTGGGTTTTACCAAAGAAGAAGCTGAATACCAGTTCGGATTTCTGATGGGTGCCTTTGAATACGGAGCCCCGCCACATGGAGGTATTGCGTTCGGATTTGACAGATTGTGTGCTGTGATGAACGGACAGTCTTCGATCCGGGATTTTATTGCCTTTCCGAAAAACAATCAGGGAAGGGATATGATGATCGATGCTCCGTCATTGATCCACGAACAACAGTTGGCTGAATGCAGAATTGCATTGGTGAAAGATTTGGACAAAAAATAATTTTTCGAAATTAAAAAGCAACAACAGGTTATTTTACATCGTTTAATCTTTGTAGATTTTAATAGTTGTTGTTTTTTAATTCAAAAAATCGTGGTATTCGTATGAATAAATTACTTTTTATTATATGTTTTTTATTTTTTGTCCCTGATATTTCAGGACAGAAATATCATATTTATGCAGGAGGTAATGCTTCCAGATTACACCATACTTCTTCCGGAAACAAATTTACCAAGAGGTCTGAAAATTTTCATTTCGGCTATAGTTTCGGAATTGATATTTCTGAAATGTATGTGGGCAAGTGGCCCTTTTTAGTAAATCTCAGGTTTGAAAAAACAGGTGGAAATATAAACTTCTTCAAACCATCCAATGGTTTTTGGGATTTTATCAATTATTATTCCGAAGTTAGTCAATCAGCTATAGGTATAGGCTTTTACCCGATAAATTTTAATATTCGTAAAAACTTTTTTATTCATTTGGGTGGTGAAGCATCCATTAATATATCGGGAGGGTTAGATGACGAAAACGAATATAAAACTTTTTTTGAATATGGCACGTCTCTGCAGTCGACTTCATCAGATCAACCGGTATTTCATTCGTTGAATGCCGGACTCAGTGCCATGTTCTCTTATGACCTACCTGTATACGAAAAATTGACCATTAGTCCGAGGTTCAGGGTGTATGTTGGTCTGACAAATGAACTCAGAAACGACGTTATAAACAGCTCTTTGAGAACAATGAGTTACGAAATGGTCTTTAAATATAAACCCTAAGAGGAGAAATTACCTTTACAAAGCTCCTGAAAACTGTTTCAGAAAACGGATGTCATTTTCAAAAAACTGACGGATGTCTGTGACTTTGTATTGCAACATAGCCTGTCTTTCGATACCCATTCCGAAGGCGAATCCGGTATATTCTTCCGGATCGATACCACAATTGGACAAAACATTGGGGTCAACCATGCCGCAACCTAATATTTCGAGCCATCCGGTTCCTTTGGTGATCCGATAGTCGTCTTCATTTTTTAAGCCCCAATACACGTCCATTTCGGCGCTGGGTTCTGTAAACGGAAAATAGCTGGGACGAAGTCTGATTTCTGTCTGAGGACCATACATCTCTCTCGCAAAATAGAGAAGGGTTTGTTTCATATCGGCAAAACTCACTTTTTTATCAATATACAAACCTTCGACCTGATGAAACTGACAATGTGATCTTGAAGAGATGGTTTCATTGCGGTACACTCTGCCGGGTGCTATGATTCTGATGGGCGGTTTTTGCGTGGTCATAATCCTTGCCTGAACTGAAGAGGTATGCGTACGTAACAAGTCAGCGGTACTGTCCTTCAGATAAAAAGTATCCTGCATGTCTCTGGCAGGATGGTCTTCCGGCGTATTCATGGCGGTAAAATTGTACCAATCTGTCTCGATTTCTCTTTCTTCAGCGACCGTAAAACCGATTCTTTCGAATATTCGGATGATGCGATTCATGACGATGGATACCGGATGTCTCGAACCAATTGAATCGTAATATACCGGTGCTGTCAGGTCGAGACCGTGATTTTGTGTGTTGTCTGATGTTGATTCGAGTTGGTCTTTATCCTGTTCAAATTTGGATTCAGCTTCTTCTTTGAGGGCATTTAAAACCAATCCAAATTCTTTTTTTCTTTCATTCGGAACATTTTTTATTTCTCCGAACAGCCCTTTGATAATGTTTTTACTGCCTACAAAACGGATTCTGAAAGCTTCAAGTTGTTCTGCGGAAGTAATTACTGTCCCTTTAATTTCTTCAGAAAGAGACGCCATGGTTTGAAATATATCCTGATTCATTCTTTTCGGATTGTATTAGTAAAAAGGAAAAATGCCCTACAACTATTTGTATCTTGAATATTTTTCAAATTTTTGACTCAAAATCGTGTTTTTTGAAAAATATTTAATGTATATTAGCGTACCGTTGAGGTTGCATTTAAACCTGAAACAGGATGCAAAGATAAAATTTTTCCGGCTATTTTTTAATAATTTTTAAAAGTCAAGGAGTGTTTAAAGGGTGACCATTAAAATCAACTACAACTCACGTTTTTCCGAATGTTTTGTATTGATTGATGGGCTTTTTCTGAATGTATAAATTATTTAATATCAATTTTTTTCATATTTATTTTTTTCTATATGAAAGAAAACTATTTTTGCTGTTTAAAAATTTGATTTATGTATAAACTTTTGATCGTATGGCTTCTGTCTTGTTTGTTTGTAATTTCGGATACACAGGCTGCGCACATTATCGGAGGAGAAGTGACATATACCTGTATCTCTTCAAACAGTGTAACTAAACAAACTACATTTACGGTTACGTACACCTTGTACAGGGATGTTCTTGGTGGAGGTGCATTATTTGATGCGACAGCTTCTTTTGGATTATATGCCCAAAATAAAAATACAAATCAGTGGATACATGCACGGACCATTACGGCGGGAATCACCAATCTGTCACTTGTTTCACTCAATGATCCTTGTGTGACGGCACCTTCGAATGTCAGGGTGGAAAAAGGGAATTACATTTTTAATGTCACCATTCCCTGGGATGATCAAACCTATATGATTTCATATCAAAGATGCTGCCGGAATAATTCTATATCAAATTTGGTGAATCCCCAGTCTACCGGAGCGGTATATACTATCGAACTGAGCCCGGAAGCCATAAAAAATTGTAATAACAGTCCGGAATTCAATTTTTTTCCTCCCACTGTTATCTGCAATAACCGACCACTTCAGTTTGATCACAGTGCCAGTGACATAGAAGGAGATTCTTTAGTTTATGAATTTTGTATTCCACTTACTTCAGGAGGACAGTCTCCGGGTGATGAATGTTTTTCAATCATACCATCCCCGGAAAAATGCCCGCCACCCTATGCAACGGTTGTGTATTCCGGCAATTATGAATTTGATACACCAATGGCTGCCAATCCTTTGATACAGGTACATCCGGCCAATGGATTTATGACTGGTACACCTAATCTGACGGGTCAATATGTCATAGGTGTTTGTATTAAAGAATATAGAAATGGTGTTTTGTATACAGAGACCAGGAGAGATTTTCAGTTTAATGTGGTGAATTGTTCAGAAATAACGTTCAATCAGGATATCATCATTTGTGAAAACGACAGTGTCACCATCAATAATGTCACTTATACTGAGGCGGGTACATTTACCCAAAATTTTATCAGCAGTGAAGGTTGTGACAGTATTTTGGTACTGAAAATCAAACAAAATGCTGCGTCTGAAGTGTTTCGGGAAACAACTATTTGTGCCCCTGAAACATTTTTGTTTGAAGGCGAAACGTTGACGGCATCCGGAACTTATATTAAAAAACTAACCAATAATGCAGGCTGTGACAGTACCATTACACTTAGATTATTGGTTTTGACACCGGGTTTTGATACGTTACAATATTCAATATGTGATGATGAAAAATTAGAGATCAATAATATTGTGTATGATGATGCCGGGGAATACACTCAGCAGCTTAGCGGGGCCAATGGTTGTGACAGTACGCTGATAATCAGGGTTAAAAAAGGTTTTTCAACCCGAAACACCAGAAATGTTTATTTGTGTCTCGAAAAAGACGTCATTATCAATGGGGTTCCGTATCAGACTCCCGGCACATACGAACAAAGTTACCCGACGGAATCGGGATGTGACAGTGTGTTGGTGATCAAAGTTTTTCCTTGTGATGAAAATTTGTTTTATGATTTTCAGTTTTGTAATGCCCTCACCCCGGAGCAGAGTATGATTTATGGTGAGTTTATTCCGGCTTATACAAAACAATTGTCATGCGGTAGCATCACGGCATCCAATATTTACCGGGATATGCCACAGGAATTTAAACACTCTTGTTCTGCCGGGCATGAGAGTACATTGTCTATGTGTGTCAGTGCATCAAAATTATGTGATCCCGGCCTGATTGATCAAAACCCAGTTCTCCTTACCTTTGTCGTCGATGCTGCGGAGGGCAGTTTTGTCAAGTGGAATCATTTTGTCTACCACCACAACAGTCCGTCTACTTATGCCTGGATCAGCGGACCTTCAGGGGTAAACAATGGTCCGACAAAATTTTTGATGAAAATTTATAAAAACAGTTTGTTGTTGAGAGAAGATACCTATTCCACAACCAACGGGTGGACAAAAGAACAACTCAATTTTTTTGAAGATCCAAACTTCCTGTTTATTGCGGGTGACAGTATTACTATAGCGTGGTCACCATATTGTGCGATTGGCAATAATGCAAATATTTCAGTGTGGGACCTTGACAACATATCGATGTATTTTTCATGCGAAACGGTTGAAAACAGAATTTTTTCCGGCAATATTTCAGTAGATGCCGACAAAAGTCATGATTTGTTGGTCAAAAGGTATTTGGGTGAAAAAGTTGTGACGGCTACCATGGACCAAAATACGTTTTCTTTTTTAAAAAATGATCCGTTTTCGTATTATGCAATAAAAGGATATCTCAATACCGGCGTTGGAGAAGGGGTGTCCGGCTTAGATATTGTGCTCGTACAACAACACATTTTAGGACTCAGACCTTTTACCAATCCGGCACAGTTTGTCGCTGCTGATGTGAATCGCGATGGAAGAATAAACGGTCTCGACCTTTTGGATATGCGAAAAGTTATTTTAGGTTTGAGGGAATACTTTCCAAATAATACCAGCTGGAGATTTATACCCTTGTCAGAATGTCATAACAATCCAAACCCAATGACATGGGACGATAAAATCATTGTAGAGCCGGGATATCATGATGTCGGTAATCTTGATTTTTTACCTGTAAAAACAGGTGATCTGGATGGTGTTCCTTTCGTTCCTCAATTGGGTACACAGTCAGGAATCAGGTAGATAAATAAAGAAAAATTTCAAATCCGGTTTTCAGCATTATCGTTTGAAAACCGGATTTTTTTTAGATGAGAATTAACAACTGGTTTGTTTGTGAAGCACAAACCTTTTGATCAAAAGAAGGTTTTGAGAATGAATCATAAGTTGTTGAAAAAAAGACTAATAGAGTTGATAAAAAAAGATGTTTCTGTTGGTCCATGTTATATAAAACGGCCGAAAATGGTCGCCACGGCGTTAAATTCGCGTTAAAATTTCAAAAATAGTCGTGTTGGTTTAAACTTTTTTAACAATTTTCGGACTAAATAAAATAATTGTTTTACATTTATCGCATGGATTTGATAATAGGGTTAGAAGGTTCTGAAAAGCATCTCATTGATGCCTGTGTCAGGAAAGAATCCTGGGCACAAAAGTATATATATGAACATTATTATGCTCCCATGATGAATGTTTGTCTTCGTTATGCGCATAATGAAGACGAAGCGCAGGATATTTTGCATGACGGATTTATCAAAATATTCAGGTATATTTATATGTATCAGACAGGAACATCCTTACAGGCCTGGATGCGCAGAATCATGGTAAACACCTGTATTGATCATTACCGCAAAGAAATAAGAAGGAAAACTGAAAATATTGAAGAAGCATTTACATTGTATGACGTGGGAGAAGACGCTCTGGACAAAATGAATGCTGAAGAAATTTTAGGATGTTTGCAGCAATTAACCATTTCGTATCGTTCTGTATTTAACTTATATGTTATCGAAGGTTATTCTCATAAAGAAATCGGAGACATATTAGGTATCACTGAAAGTACATCGAGATCAAATCTGGTGAAAGCCAGAACAAAGCTCAAAGAATTGTTAGTTAATAAGCATAAAATCCATGAACCCAAATAATAGTTTTGATTCCCGGGTAAAAGAAAAACTTGGAGAAATCTCAACGCCACCGGCCTACGGCTCATGGGATTCTTTTCAAAAAAAATGGGTAGATGCTTTAGCAAAAGAAGATCTTCCGGCTGACCGGCTGTTTGATGTAACAATAAGAGAAAAAATAGCCCAGATCCAAAGATTTCAAACCCGCGGGCATTGGGAAAAATTAAAGTACAGACTCGAAACCATTGAAATTTATAAACGCAAAATCTGGATTCATAAATCAAAAGAAGTTTTGGCCGTGCTTTTGTTTTTGTTTACCTTTTATAATGTCAATGAACACACACAAAAAAAGGAACATTCTTCTGACCCTGTCTATGCCTTAATGACACAAAGTGTAGGCAGAATGCAACAACAGTTAACCTTGTTAAATAACGAGGTTGATGGTAAAAATCAACGTATTAAGGAGGTTTTTGCTTCATCTTTCAGACAACATGTATCTGATAATTTCATACGAAAGGAGGAAATACATCATAACACTCCTCAGATTGCGCCGGGACGACCTGCTGAAAATACGTCGTTTTCTGCAAATGAAAGTGACATCAGGAGTTTCGGATTAGCAGATCCTGTATTATCCGAATTAAAAAATGAAGAAATCGTTGATGTAAAAGCTCTTGATTCCCGGACTACAGAACCGTATTCTGAATACCCTTTGGTGATGCCAATGGAACTAAGTTTCCGGAAAACGAAAGATATTCATACCAGGATAGGCCTTTTTGTCGGATATGCAAATAATTTTGTGCTGACCCCTTTTGATAAAGTTTATTCTTTGCCAAAATTTTCAAGGGCGGTATCAAACTTTGAGTATGGTATTACTGTAGGTAAAAAAATGAATCGCGTCGAAATTGAGTCAGGGATTTCTTATTCCAATCTGAATTATTCTCCGGCCAGGGTAAGTGAAACTTTTGGTGCAAGTGGTATCATTTATTTTGAAACGAGTCTGACACAAATAGAATATGATTTTATCAGACTACCGTTGAATATTAATTATTACGCCATCGAAAATAAAAACTGGAAACTTTATTTTTCCGCAGGAACTTCGTTTAACATGATCGCTCAATCCGATTACACCATTGAAGAAAAAGTCAGAAAGGGTGAAATACAATCTATGCCAAGAAACCCGAATCAGGAACCAAGGCTTGACGACAAACCATTCAGTACAGGTTTTTTGGATGATTTTACACTTTCAAGAAACTACTATATAGACATGAAAATAGGTTTGGGTGCTGAAAGAAGAATCAACAATTTTTGTTCGGTATACCTTCAACAAAGTTACCATGCCTTTTTATTCAGTTCAGGGTTGGGTATTGGTCCCAATCAGGATAAAATCAACGCTTTGGCATTTCAGACCGGTATTAAATTTAATCTTCCTTCAAAAACTTTGTAGGCAAACATTGGATTGATGTTTTTTCGGTCCTGTTTTCAACTGATAGTTTTTACAAAGTTAGAGTTGTTTATGGGTTTTAAATGACTCATTTTATTTTTTCTTGCCTAAAAAAATGAAAAAAAATATTTCAAACATATATTGATAGTTGTTGTTATTTCTGTTTAATCCCCGTATTTTATTTTGTTTTTTAAATATTATTACATAAAAAATCAGATATTTGTCAAAACAAGACAATTCTGATAAGGTATATGTAATAACAAAAGTTTACATTTATGCCGCTAAAGTAATCAATCAGCGCTTATGAGTCGTATCATTTATTTTTGGGTGTTTTTTATGTCAATATTACCTTTTTCTTATGCTCAGACCTGGTTTGAGAACGGGAAAGATAATCAGGGTAATCCAAACTTTTTTTTAATTCAAAAAGAAGCGGAAAAATATTTTCAATCCATTGACATTACAGAAAAAGGAGTTGGTTTTAAACCTTATAAAAGATGGGAAGAAAACTGGAAGGACAGAATTTATGAAGACGGTAGTTTTCCGGACGCAGGTATCAATGAAACAAATTTTAACGAATACCTCAAAACCATTAAAAACCAAAACAGAAGTTTAAATATCGCAAACTGGACAAATCTTGGACCTAACTCAACACCGGGTGGTTACGCAGGTTTGGGTAGGATCAATTGTGTGGCTTTTCATCCCACAAATGCTAATATCATTTGGGTAGGATCTCCGGGAGGAGGACTTTGGAAATCCACCGATGCCGGCATGTCATGGAACACCAATTTTGACAACAATGATGTAATGGGTGTCTCCAGCATTGTAATCCACCCTACCAATCCTGATATCATGTATATTGCAACCGGTGACGGAGATGGATCAGATACCAATTCAACCGGAGTGCTAAAATCAACAGACGGTGGTGTGACATGGCAAACCACCGGATTAAACTGGACCGTAAGCCAGGGAAGAAGAATCCGCAAATTATTATTGGATCCTGATGATACCAATATGATGCTGGCTGCTACTTCCAATGGTCTTTACAGAACTACCAACGCTGCAGGTACATGGACGCAACTCATTACAGGAAGTTTTTTTGATGTGGAGGCCAATCCAAATGCCGCTACCAATACTTTTTATGCTGCATCAACCAACAGACTATTTACTTCCGTCAATAACGGTGCAAACTGGAGCCAGATTCAGGAAATAGCATCGACCAACAGAATCGCCATAGCTGTTTCACCCAATGATGCAAATGTGGTTTACGCGCTTTGTTCCAATTCCTCGGGCAGTGGATTCAATGGTATGTACAAATCAACCAATGCCGGGAATTCCTACTCTTTGGCCTCAAGCACACCAAACATTCTGAATGGAAGTTCAAACGGTAGTGGTACCAATGGACAAGGATGGTATGACCTGTGCATCGCCGTTGATCCCACCAACGCAAATATAGTCTATACAGGTGGTATCAATATCTGGAAATCTACGGATGGCGGCGTAACCTGGGCGTTAAGGACGCATTGGTCAGGAGCTTCGGGTGTTCAGACAGTCCATGCAGACCAACACGCACTGGAATGGCAAAACAATACAACCCTTTGGTTGGGAAATGATGGCGGAATTTATCGGACTACCAATGGTGGCGTAAACTGGACCGACAGAAGTAACAGCCTGATCATCTCTCAAATGTACAGAATTGATGTTGCCCAACAGGATTCAAAAGTGATAACAGGCTTGCAGGATAATGGCACCAAATTACGACAAACTAACGGTACCTGGGTGGACAGAATCGGAGGTGATGGTATGGATTGTCACATTAGTCCGACAAATGCCAATGTAATGTATGCATCCTATCAATATGGAAATTTTTTCAGAACCACCAATGGCAGTAGTTTTTCTGGTATGAGTGTTCCTGATGCTAATAGTGGCGCCTGGATTACTCCTCTGGCCATCGATCCTTCAAACACACAAAATGTTTATATTGGTTATAACAGAATACATAAATCCACCAATCAGGGTGGCGCGTGGACAACCATTAGCGGAGATATCAGCTCTACTGACCTGAGCTATTTGTTTGTGGCACCTTCCAATGGAAATATATTATACGGAGGAACAAGCGGTGGTGCCGTCCTTCGTTCTGTGAACGGTGGTGTCAACTGGACGACTATGACTTCTCCGGGTAGCGGATTGCAGGAAATTGCCATTCATCCCACCAATCCGGATATTATCTGGGCTGTACGATCCAACTATACAGCAGGGGCCAAAGTCTATAAATCCATAAATGGTGGCAGTACCTGGACCAATGTGTCCGGTAACCTTCCCAACCTGCCTGTAAATTGTATCATCTATCAGGTAGGTTCACAAGATGGATTGTATATCGGGATGGATGTCGGAGTGTATTACATAGATAACACCCTGCCAAACTGGGTGTTATTCAATCAGGGATTGCCTAATGTCAGGGTCAGGGATCTTAAAATCAAATATGATACGCAGGAATTATATGCCGGCACTTATGGAAGAGGAGCATGGAAATCTCCGCTTTATGACAATGGAGGTGAATTTTGTAATATGCCGCAAGCGATTACCATCAGCAATGTCGAAGTGTACAGCGCACTTGCAACCTGGGTTTCACCAGCCAATGATCCGTCAGGTTATGAATATGCAGTCAACACAAGCGCCAACCCACCGACCAGCGGAACATATACTACAGATACAATGGTTGTCTTGAGCAATTTATTGAGCAATACAAATTATTTTGTTCACGTCAGGTCAAATTGCGGTGAAGGATTAAACTCATTATGGAGGACTTCATCTTCATTTCTTACAAAAACAACCTGTAATGATCTTTCAACGGATACAGGAGGAGCCAATGGAGATTACAGCGATAATGAGAATACTATTCGATACGTTTGTCCTGACGGCCCTTATCAACAAGCCGTTCTTACTTTTACACAGTTTGCTGCAGAACCGCAATACGATGCTTTATATATTTATAATGGTCCCACGATAAACAGTCCGATGTTTTCAAGTGGCAATCCGGCTACTTTGTCAAATTTTCCGGCAGGAGGATATTACGGCACCTCGCTTCCAGGCCCATTTACCTCAACTCATCCGACAGGTTGTTTGACGCTACAATTCAGAACCGATATAAGCGTGGTAGATGATGGCTGGAGAGCAAATGTCACTTGTATAGATAATTGTACTTCTCTGGTGAGAGTTACCGCTGATGACGGGATTTTTACTTTAAGAAATGTTGTGGTCTGCGCTGAAAACGGACAAACCATTAATTTTGATGCTTCATTACAAAATGACACCATAAAAGTAACCTCACCTATTTTTATAGATAAAAACATTACCATAAATCTCGCTACCCTGAATATCAGTATCGAGGCAGATTATGATGGTCATATTTTTGAAATATTGCCGGGAGGAAGCCTTACCTTACAGAATATACATTTGATCGGAGGCAAAGGCAATAACAATACAAGGGTTATTGTCAACAGAGGAAATCTCAATTTTTCAAATGTCGATATTCTCGATGTTAAAGCAAATATCGGTAGCGGAAAAACAATTGATAATGAAGGTTCTGTTTCGTACAGTAATCTTTTTGAAATCAGAACAAATTAATAAAAATAACGTGATGATTTAGGTTGAAAAAATGATTTTTTGACCCTTAAAGTTTTGTAAAGTATTACATTTGTGCTTATTATTTTTTAATCATTAAGTATGTTTCGTCGTGTTATAATATACCTTTTTTTCTTTTTTACATCACAAATTCATGCTCAGGTTTGGTTTGATAATGGTAAAGATGACAAGGGGAATCTCAACTTTTTTAAAATTCAGGAAGAGGCTGAAAAGTATTTTTTAACCATCGACAGAACAGAAAAAGGAAAAGGATATAAACCTTACAAAAGGTGGGAAGAACATTGGAGACATCGGGTTTTTGAAGATGGCAGTTTTCCTGATGCAGGTATCAATCAAAATAATTTTGAAAGTTTTCTCAAAGAAAATAAAAACAACCTTCGCAATGTCAATTCCAACTGGACAAATTTAGGACCTTCTACAACCAATAGTGGTTATCTCGGAATCGGGAGAATCAATTGTGTTGCTTTTCACCCTACAGACAGTAATATTATTTGGGTGGGGGCTCCGGGCGGAGGAGTATGGAAAACCACTGACGGAGGAAATTCGTGGACAACCAATTTTGACCAACAATCCGTTTTGGGAATAACAAGCATCGTCATCCATCCGACGAATCCTGATATTATGTATATTGCTACAGGGGATGGCAATTTGAATAATACCTATTCTACGGGGGTGTTAAAATCAATAAACGGCGGATTGACCTGGCAAACAACCGGTTTAAACTGGACAGTCAATCAAACCCGGATCATCAGGAAACTGATCATAGATCCCGACAATCCGGATGCATTGCTGGCTTCAACATCCGTTGGATTGTTCAGAACTACCAATGGCGGTACCAACTGGACAAACGTAGTCAATGCAAGTTTTGTAGATGTTATTGCTAATCCGAATCCGTCCACGAATATCTTTTATGCAGCTACAGCCAGTGTATTGTACAAATCTACAGACAATGGAGCTTCTTTTTCTTCTGTACAGACCATTACCGGTTCAAACCGAATGGTACTTGGGGTATCTCCTCATAATCCCAACTACGTTTATGCTTTGTGTTCCAATAGTCAATTTAATGGTTTATTGGGTTTTTATCGTTCAACAGACGCAGGGTCAACTTATACTTTGAGAGCATCTTCGCCCAATCTTCTGGGTTGGAGAGCCAACGGAACAGATGTTGGTGGTCAGGGTTGGTATGACTTATGTATAGCTGTCGATCCTACCAATGCGGATATTGTGTACACAGGAGGGGTCAATGTATGGAAATCGACCGATGGCGGAGCTAACTGGAGTCTTCGGTCTCATTGGTCAGGCGCATCGGGTGTTCAGACGGTACACGCAGATCATCATTGTATGGCATGGCAAAATAACACGACCCTGTGGTTGGGAAATGACGGAGGGATTTATAAAACGACCAATGGTGGTGTCAACTGGACCGACCACAGCAATGGATTGGTGATTTCACAAATGTACAGACTGGATATTTCTCAAAACAATACAAGGGCTATTGCCGGTCTGCAGGATAACGGAACAAAAATAAGACAAACATCCGGTACCTGGCTGGACAGAATAGGTGGTGATGGTATGGATTGTTTGGTCAGACCCGACAATGGGAGTAATATGATTGGATCTCTGTATAACGGAAATTTTTATAAATCAGCTGATGGCGGTTTGAGTTTTTCCGGTATCAATACAGCAGACAACAATACAGGAGCCTGGGTGACACCGATTATTGTCGATCCCGGAAAGCCGCAAAACTTATATATTGCATATAAGAGAGTGCACAAATCCACTGATTTTGGCAATACATGGACCATCATCAGCAATAATTTGAATTCCAACAATTTGGATTTTATTGCCGTTGCTCCATCCGATGACAATTATATTTATACCGGCAGAAATAATGCACTGTACCGGACGACAAACGGAGGTACAACATGGAGTGCGATGACAGTTCCTGCAAACGACATCAGAGAAATCGCCATTCATCCGACAAACCCCAATATTATTTGGGCCGTAAGATCAAATTATACAGCAGGTGAAAAAGTTTATAGATCTGTTAATGGTGGTTCCGCCTGGACAAATATATCCGGCAATCTTCCCAACCTTCCCGCCAACTGTATCGTGTACCATACGGGCACCAATGACGGCATTTATGTCGGGATGGATGTAGGGGTTTATTACAGAGACAACTCGATGTCAAACTGGTTGTTGTTCAGTCAGGGACTACCGAATGTAGTCATTTCTGATCTTAAAATAAAATACAATACCAAAGAGCTTTATGCCGGTACTTACGGTCGGGGCGTTTGGAAATCTCCTTTGTATGACGATTCCGGAAACGTTTGTTTTTTAATTGAAGATATGATTGTTGAAAATGTAGAAACATACAGTGCAACAGTTAAGTGGATAAAACCACAAGTCTTACCCTTAGGGTATGAATATTTTGTTTCAACCAGTCCGAATCAACCGGTCTCCGGGACATTTACTACAGATACTATGGTCGTTTTGACCAATTTAATGAGTAATACGGACTATTATGTTCATGTAAAAAGTGTTTGCAACAATAATACTGAATCCATTTGGTTTACCTCATCACCATTCAGAACAAAAGCAACCTGCAATGATACTTCTTATGATAGCGGCGGATCATCCGGTGACTACGGAGATTATGAAAACACAGTTCGGTACATATGTCCGACCGGACCATACCAACAGGCTATATTGACATTTACTGAATTTGCCACTGAAGCTAATTACGATGCTTTGTATGTATATAACGGACCTGATACAACATATCCGCTCTTTTCCAGCGGCAATCCGGTTACGTTATCCGGTTTTCCGGCAGGAGGATATCACGGAAATTCGGTACTTCCCGGGCCATTTACGTCGACCCATTCTTCAGGATGTCTGACACTTCATTTTATGTCGGATCCAGGTGTGGTGGATTCCGGTTGGCGGGCAGATATAACCTGTCTGAATAATTGTACATCCATTGTCCGAAATACAGATGATGACGGTAATTTTTCATTAAGAAATGTGGTCGCTTGTGCACCAAACAATACAACGATCAGTTTTATACCCACCCTTGATCAGGATACCATAAAAGTTTTATCTCCGATAGTTATTGACAAAAATATTACGATAAGTCTGACAAATATAAATTTGTTTATCCAGGCTGATTATGACGGTTACATTTTTGACATATTACCGGGGGCAAGTTTGACCCTTCAAAACATTCATCTTATCGGCGGAACAGGCAATACCAACACCCGCGTTCTGGTCAATAAAGGTTTGCTCAATATGGCAAATGTCGATATACTGGATACAAAAGCAAACATCGGAACAGGAAAAAGTATTGATAATGAAGGTACGGTGTCCTGTAATATGTTGCTGGAAATCAGGACAAACGAATAGTATTTTATTTCTGTAAGGAGTTTTGTCTATCATTGGTGTAACATCCGATGAAAAAAAAGTGTGTCCTGAACCGGGACACCTGAAAAAAAATTAAAAAAATGTTAAAACGACTAGGGGTTTTCTGTTTCAGATGCATTATATAAACATTCACCTTTCTAAAACAATGCGTATGAACACTTCAATTACCCAAGCTATGTTGATGAACCATAAAGTTTTTGGTTCTCTAACCCAAAGTCAATGGGATGTATTGACAAAAAACATCAGTTTGATTAGTTATCCCAAAAACAAGATTGTTTATCAGGTTGACGATCAGGCAGATTTTGTGTATTTTGTTGAAAAAGGTAGTGTAAAAATCGGTAGTCATTCAGGTCACCACAAAACGATGATTAAAGAAATAACATACGGTGGTGATTTTTTTGGTGAAAATATTTTTTCTCAGGGAAATATCCGAAAAGATTTTGCTGAAACAACCTCGGATGTAAAACTTTTTGTCATTCCTGTCCTGGTATTTAAAAATTTATTGATGGAAAATCCGGCTTTTACGAATACCATCATGACAAATACCCTTCACAAACTGGAGGCAATGGAAGAAAGACTTCAAAACTTTGTGTTTTTGAAAGCCAAAGAAAGAATATCTCATTTTTTGCATAAAATTGCTTTGCGTAAAGGTATTAATATTGGTGTCAGTGAAAAACTGATCAACCAGGGCATATCTCACAAGGATATTGCTTATCTGACAGATACCAGCAGACAAACGGTAGCGAGGGTTTTAAATGAATTAAAAAGAGATAACATCATACATTATGGTGGCGGAAAAAGTTGCAAAATCCTGATCAGGGACATGTTTCAACTTGAAAAATTGAGTTTAGTTGGTTAGTTAATAATGGTTATGTGTTTTTTGTAGAAACAAAAATTTTGTACTTCTTTGAAAATCATCATTTGATGAGAAAGTCAGAATTGTTGTCTATAAAAACAACTAAAAGGGTCATCTTTTGATGACTCTTTTTTTTTCTGTCTACGAAATAATTTTGTGTTTTGGATGACTATTATTTCGGATGTGCGTAACAAAAACCTTTTTACTGATATAACCGGAGTCAGCGAAACAAAGATGTATGAACCAAACGGTTTCCTTTTGGGAGAATTTATTTTTTTGATGAACAATACTGAACAAATTTTCCTTAACTTTGTCTTTGAGTATTGGTTTGATAAAAAATTTATACAAAACATAGTTTTTTATTAAAAAACACAATAAAACAAACATCATGATTCGGAATATAGTAGAAAGATGGTTTGAATCCAATAGTTTCGGAGTCTGCAGATACCTCGGAGATAAAATGGGTCTTAAAGAATCCCGTGTTCGTTTATATTTTATTTATACTTCCTTTGCAACATTCGGAAGTCCTATCATCCTGTATCTGGCTACCGCTTTTTGGCTGAATATTAAAAAATACCTGAGAGAAGGATGGGTAGCCAAACATTCATAATCACGTTATTTTCTTTGTCTGGATATTTCGTACAATAAAATTCCTGTAGCCACACCTACATTTAAAGAGTCAAAAGATCCGGTACCTTCTATTTTTATCGTTTCATCTGCACTTTCCAATACTTTGTAATGTAATCCTTTTTCTTCTGCTCCCATAATAATGGCTGTCGGGTGTTGGTAATCCGCTTCGTAAGGAAGTAATTTACCTTTTACATCCGTGGCATAGGTCATAATACCTTTATTTTGCAAATCTGCCATAACGGAAAGCAAACTTCCGGTCCGGCAAATCGGAATCTGAAGAATAGCTCCTGCAGAAGTTTTAACCGTATCTTCATTGATCTGACCTGAAAAATTTCCGGACAAAACAAGAGCAGAAGCACCAAAAAAATACGCAGAACGGGCAATACCGCCAATATTTCGCACATCAGTGACATTGTCCAGAATGACCATAAATCCTTTTTTATCCACAACATCCGACATAACTTTTTCCATGGTATGATAAGTGACCGGACTTAACATAGCCACCAAACCCTGATGGTTCTTTTTTTTGGTCAGGTCATCAAGTTTTATTTCCGGAACTTTTGCCAGTGGAATATTATGATCTTTACAAAGGTTTCTGATTTTTATTTCCGTTTCACCTCTCAGCGTAGCCAGAATGTATACTTTCTCGATGTTTTGGCCTGAGCCAAATGCTTCCAAAACAGGGTTTTTACCAAAAATAAGCTGGGACATATGGATAATTTCGAACAAAATTACACATTTTTGTTATAACTTAGGATGTAGAA
This sequence comes from Saprospiraceae bacterium, assembly GCA_022842725.1. Taxonomy (GTDB): domain Bacteria; phylum Bacteroidota; class Bacteroidia; order Chitinophagales; family Saprospiraceae; genus OLB9. Next base: position 33,843 of record JALHOZ010000033.1, on the reverse strand, counting down.
ATAACGATCAGGGATACCGTTATCCTTTTTATCAGATTCATAATCCAAAGACAAGCTCAAAATAACAGACCTTTTTTACTTTAGATAAAGTCAAATCACGACTATTTAGATAAAATATTTAAGAATTTTCTTATCTTATCTGATACTTTTGTACTTTTATCCGATTTTGTATAACAACGATAATACAATACCTTTTATTCAACCTAAAAAAGTAATTCATATAAAATGAAACAATTTTATGCACTTTTATTCACACTGATTTGTTTTGTGGCTACACAAGGACTAAGTCAGGACAACAGCCGGTTACCTCAGGCAATATCTTATCTGGAGAAAAACTCTGAAAACTGGGGATTATCTAAAGACGATATCAAAAGTATGGTCATCAGTTCTGAGATGTTCAGTAAAAAATCAGGTATTCATTATGTCTACCTGCAACAAACGGTCAACGGAGTTCCGATTCAGAATGCCATTGTTACCATCAGTATTGGTAAAAAAGGAAATCTGGTACATGCTTCACACAATTTATCTAAAAATATTGCATCCAGAGTCTCTGCTGACAAGCCGACCATTACGATGGAAGATGCCCTGGTTTCTTCAGTACAACATCTGAGTTTGCAATTTAAAACGACACCTGTGATGGCTTCCAGAGACAATAACGGCAATCCCGTTTTTTCATGGGATGAAGTTGTGGATACAGATATCACGCCGACATTAAAATATGTTGAACAAGATGGTAAGTTGGTTCTGGTTTGGAATTTTGACCTTGATCTGGTAGCCAATGCTGATTATTGGAATATGAACATCAATGCAACAGATGGAAGTTTTGTCAGAAAAGACAATATGACGGTTTATTGCAGCCATCACAAAGATACATATGCGCATCAGCACGATTGTAAAATCAAAACATTCAGAAAGATTGAAAAAGATCAGGTTTCAGTAAGTGAGGCATTATCTTCTTCGGCTGCGGCAACATACAATGTTTACAAACTACCTGCTGAAAGTCCGAATCATGGCCCAAGACAGATTGTAACTGACGGAGAATTTCCTGAGGCGTCTCCTTTCGGCTGGCATGATACAGACGGTGTGGAAGGTCCTGAATTTACCATTACCAGAGGAAACAATGTGTATGCCTTTGAAGATAAAAATAATGATGATGCTTCTGATGGGAATGATCCCAACGGTGGAGCAAATTTGGTTTTTGACTTTCCGATGAATCTCAATAATGATCCGAGAGAAAGCGGAAATGCTGCCGTGACGAATTTGTTTTATTTGAATAATATGATTCACGACATCACCCATTTTTTGGGTTTTGACGAAGCAGCAGGAAATTTTCAGGCAAGAAATTATACTGGAGCACCCGGTGGTAGTGATTTTGTATTAGCACAAGCATTGGATGGTATTGAAGCCACTCCTCAAACGTTGAACAATGCAAATTTTGCCACACCATCCGACGGAGGAAACGGCAGAATGCAAATGTTTTTATGGGAAAACGGAGGTGGTGCCGTATCAATTGATTCTCCGGATGCCATCAAAGGTTTTGTAAAAGAATACGGTACCGGACAGTTTGGCGGTGTCATTCCTAATGCAACACAAACACCGATCACCGGACAGGTGGCAATTGGTCGTGACAATTCAAGCAACCCGTCTGCTTGTTGTAACAATTTGGCTAATACAGCAGAAGTAGCAGGTAAAATTGTTATGGTTGACAGAGGAGGCTGCGATTTCAGCAGAAAAGTTTATCGTGCCCAAACAGCCGGAGCTATTGCGGTAATCGTATGCAATGTTGTAGGTGTCAGTGGTGGTAATGGTGAAGAAGTTTTAGGTATGTCCGGAGCATCTTTTTCGGATTTGGTCACCATACCGAGCGTATTTTTCAAAAAGTCTGATTGTGATAAAATCAGAGTGAGCCTGAGTGAAGGTAATGTTGTAACCATGACATTCCAGGTTCGTGAAAGAGAAGGAGCTGAATTTTTGGATGGTTCCCTGGATAATGGTATCATCGCTCACGAATTTGCTCATGGAATATCCAATCGTTTGACTGGTGGTAGAATCGCTTCTACTTGCCTGACCAACGACGAACAAATGGGTGAAGGATGGAGTGATTTTTTCAGTTTGATTCTGACACATGAGCCTGGAGATGAAGGAAGTGACATCAGAGGAATCGGTACTTTTGCTCAAAATCAATCTGTTGAAGGTGGTGGAATCAGAAGATTCCCTTATTCTACAGATATGAACATCAACCCGCAGACTTTTGATAATATTAAAGGAACGGAAGCTCCGCATCCGCTTGGAGAAGTATGGACAGGAATGCTTTGGGACATGTATTGGAAATTTGTTGACCTTTATGGTTATGATGGCAATTGGAAAAATGAAGAATCAGGAAATTTCAAAGGAGCTCTTCTGGTTATGGAAGGTATGAAATTACAGCCTTGTAATCCCGGATTTATCGACGGAAGAGATGCTATTTTGGCAGCAGACAGAGAAATTTTTGATGGTTTGCACCAATGTATGATTTGGGATGTATTTGCCAGAAGAGGATTGGGTTATCTGGCAGAAGGAGGAGACAGAGACAACAGAAATGATGGTGTTCAGAATTTTGAATCCCTTCCTACCTGTACCGCGACATTAAAAATCAAAAAAGAAATGTCCAAAAAATTGGTTCAGCCGGGTGACGAAATCGATGTGACTTTGACCATCAATAATCACTTTGCTCAAAAAGAACCTAACGTTATCGTTACGGATGAATTGCAATCAGGACTGACTTACGTAGCAGGTTCAGGATCTATCGTACCAACCGTTAATGGTAATGTGCTTACGTTTAATATTGGAGAAATGGATTATGACACAGAAAGAAAAATAACATACAAAGTTCGTTCTTCAACCACCAATAAATCCACAGCTTTATTTGTTGAAAATTTTGAGAATGATATCGCATGGGATCTTGTCACTGAAGAAGGTGCTGAAACCTGGTTGCCAAATTATGATGTTTTCAGAAGTGCAGAAACTTCTATGTTTATACCAAATTTTGAGGCAGAGACAGACGCATCTATCATTTCTTTGTACGATATCAATGTGATCGGTCAAAACCCTGCACTGAGATTCTGGCACTTATACAATACGGAGCTGACCAATGACGGTGGTTTTGTTGAAATTTCAGTAGACGGAGCTCCTTTCAGATTGGTACCAAGAGATAAGTTTATCGCTAATCCTTACAATACGGAAATCGCTTACGGTACGTTGGCCATTCCATCTTTATTCGGATTTTCCGGATCATCTGAAGGTAAGTGGGTGGATTCTTATATTGACCTGAGCGAATTCAGAGGTAAAAACATCAAGTTGAAGTTCCGTTTCGGAACCAATGCAACCATAGCTCCGACAACAGAAAACGCCGGATGGCATGTAGACGATATCGAGCTGATGGACTTATTTATTTATGATACCAAAGCATGTATTTCTTCGCCAAACAATCAGGTTTGTGCTGAAATTGAAGAAGTTATCGTCGATAGTGACGGAATCGTCAACGCACAAGATGAGACATTTGATTATTTTAATATGAGCCTGGTGCCAAATCCTGCGTCAGACTATGTCGTCGTTCGTACGGATCTTCCGATCGCACAAAAAGTTGATATTTCTGTATTCAGCCTTGATGGCAGAGAGATTTCAACCATCAGTAAAGTAATGAATGCCGGACAAAATATTGAAACCCTTTCTACCGCATCCTGGGCAAAAGGTGTTTATATGGTGACACTAAAAACGGAAAGTAGCAGCACTACTCAAAAGTTGGTTATTACGTATTAATAAGTAAAACGTAAGTTTTCAATCGTAAATCATATAAATCGGATGACAAATGTAAAATTTGTCATCCGATTTTTTTTGAAGTTGAAAGGTAGATTCAGCATACAAACGTTAACCTACTATTTTCTAAAGTAATGATATCAAAAATAAAATTTCAATATGTATTCATTTTCCAAAAATGACCTTTCAAAATTTTGGTGTACATTTTTCCTGATCGGGTGTTCATTTTTTAGTATTTCCGCGCAAAAAACGGTGTATGTTCCTTCCTTTATTTCCAATTCGGGAATGGACATTAACAATCCAAACAGTCAATGGAGTTTTGCACGAAGTGTACAATCCGAAAACGTTGTGATTTTTTGGGAGCCCGGATTTGGCAATGATCCGTCTTCGTTGCCGGAGCCCTACAAAGTGGATATGGAAACCTTATTGGCAACGCTTGAAAGTTCTTTTTCATATTATCTGGATACTTTAAAATTTGCAGAAAAAGGATCTTCTGTGACCGATCAATATAAATTGATGGCTTTTCTCCTGTATACGCAGGATTGGGCTGCCTTTGGATCCGGTCAGGACGATTTGGTCGGTTCGTTGTTTGTGAGTCCCGGAGCAGCAAACCTCAAAGATGTGGTGGCCCATGAAGTGGGACATTGTTTTCAATACATAACCGGATGCGACACCCAAGGTGGTTTCAGATACGGACTTGGTGAAAACGGAGCCGGAGGAAACGGTTTTTGGGAACAGTGTGCTCAGTGGATGGCATACAAACGTTATCCTGAACTACAGTTTGCCGGTGGTGATTTTTTTTATTATACCCAAGTTAATCATTTGCACGTCTTGCATGAAGCACCCCGATATGCCAATTATTTTTTACCGGATTACTGGACTTATAAACACGGCAAAGATTTTACCGGACGACTCTGGAGAGAATCCAGGTTTCCTGAAGATCCTTTGGAAGCTTACAAAAGGATAACCAATATTTTACAAAAAACCTTAAACGATGAGATGTACGAACATGCTGCCAGATTAACTACCTGGGATTTGCCCGAACTAAAATCCTTGGGTCAGCCCTTTATAAGTGCAAGGAATCAGGTAAAAATGTATCCTTCCAATGACGGATTTTGGGAGATTGATCCGTCTATGTGTATTGAAAACTACGGTTATAACAGTATCAAACTGGAGGTGCCGCAAGGAGTTGTGGAAATGAAAGCTGAATTTGTCGGTAAAGCCGGGGAAACAGGATACAGAAGTAAAAATATCGATCAGGCAGGGTGGCGATTTGGTTTTGTGGCACTATTGGAAAACGGCGAAAGAGTTTACAGCGACATGGCTTCTGCCGAATATCAAAACGGGGCAAATCCGGAAATGTCGCTTCGTTTTACCTGTCCGGAAAATTGTGATAAATTATGGTTTGTCGTTTCCGGTGCCCCGCAGACCCATTGGAAACATGAATGGGACGACAACAATGAAAACGACGAACAATGGCCTTATAAAGTGAAGTTTGAAAATACCGGATTACTGCAACCTTCGTCAGGACCTTTGAGTGACATTACGTTGACCTATAATATTGAAATGAAACCCGCGACAGATTACACACCGGTACGTATTCAGCTGGATGCACAACAGATCGCTGATGCATTCGGTGCACAGGATATCAATGTTTTTCAGTTGTTGGGATCAGATATCACCTATTATGCTATTAATGCGGATGGAGCCCTTGACTCCGTTTCGACAGCTATTCCGCCCGGACATTGGTATGATGTAAACGGAAACGTCATCAATTGGGGCAGTAATGCGTATATATATTGCGAATTGGAAGTAAATCAACTCATTGCCAAAATCGGTCAATATCCCGAAAGATGTATGGAAGGAGACTCATTTACGGTAAGACAAGCATTAAAATATACCCGAAATCAAACAGAAACGGCTTGGGTTACCTTGATTTATAATATCGATATTAAAGATATAACAACTTCAACAGATCAACAGGTAGTTGTGAATGATATCCCTTCGCCCAATCCCACTTCAGGTTTTGTTTTTTGGAAACATCCTTCCTCATGGAAATTGTACAATGTTATGGGAGATTTGATTACTTCAGGTAAGGGAAATCATCTGGATTTGTCAGGATATCCTCAAGGAATGTACATGCTTTTTAAAGACAATAAAGGGTTTAAAATTTTTAGATAGAGTCTTCTGTTAACTAACAAACCACCCTCCGATTATCCCAGTTTGCAACTGCGATACCATCATTTATGAATTTGAAAATCAAAAAGCCCTACACTAAAACAACAGCAGAAAACTTTTTGATTTCAAATTTTATACATTCCTTACTTGATATTTGTGGTAACGAATTGCAAATTCCTGATGTATAGAATCGAAGTTACAAACTTCGACCATCGTCTCCAGGCCTGGCTTGTTTTAGCTTAGGTCGGGTCGACATACTTAGTTGATTGGAAGTTAAAGATATTCTTCTACTATATTTGCTTCAAACCATGCTTGGCATTCTGTCAAGGATAATAAACCTGAAGCAACTTTTATAGTGAAGTCGAAAATATCGTCTTTTGGCAAATTTTTATCAATTCTATGACCATTTAAGTCTAAAAAAAGAATAGCGGCCTCTAAGCCTGTACGCTTATTGCCATCGCTGAAAACATGATTTGCAATAATATTATACATGTACATACCTGCTTTGTCGCTAAGTTTGGGATACATAGGCTGCCCAAATATTTCAGATGAAACTCCTTCAATTAAATAATCCAAATGACCTTCATTTAGAAAATTTTGTGGTGAATTGTAATTGCCTCCATGAGCAACAATAGTTCGTTTATTTACAAATATAATTTCGCTTTTTTTTAAGAACCTCATGCCAACTTTCTAAAAACGTCGTCATATTCTTCAAAATGTTTACTTATTAAGGTATCTATTTCCGATATGTCGTCAATACTACCGTAATTATTGTTCGCAATTTCAGACAATAACTCATGTGTTATCAATTTTTCAATAATAAGGTTTCTAATTAAACCCAAAAGTTCCTCCTTACTCAAGGTCTTAACATCAATGACATTTGCCATAACTTATTTTAAATTTCTAATTTTTAGAACGAAATAAAAAGTGGAAAAGTTCATTATTCGCTTATTTCATATATAATACCTATTGTCCCAGTTTGCAACTGCGATACCTTAATTTATGAATTTGAAATTCAAAAAGCACTACACTAAAACAACAGCAGAAAACTTTTTGATTTCAAATTTTATACTTTCCTTACTTGATATTTGTGATGAAGAATTGCAAATTCTTGATGTATAGACTCGAAGTTGTAAACTTCGACCATCGTCTCCGGGCCTGGCGGTTTTAGCGTAGGTCGGGTCGACATACTTTGGCGATCGGGGTTTGGGGTAAAACCCGAACGATAATGGCCGGTGTAATCGACCCTCCCGTGCCATGTTGACCCAAATCAACAAATCTAACAAAAAAAAAGGGCCCGAAGGCCCCTTTTTTTTAACCGAAATAAATGATCCGATTATTTTGTCACAACAACTTTGACAGTTTGCACAGACTGATTGTTTTTGACACTTAGGAAATATATTCCTGATGAAAGATGGGTAATGTCGGTATTTGTAACATTACTACCCGGAGCTAAATCCGTTTTTCTGACATCAACGACATTGCCCTGAGTATTTGTCAAAGTGATGATTACACCTGAAGCTATGGTACTGTTAATACGGTAGGAGAGCATCTCACTGATCGGGTTGGCTAACAGGGTAATCGAAAAAGGATTTATTTCTCCAACTGGTTTTGTGGAACTCACTGCACTTCCGGTGATTCTGTTGTACAGATTCATAACGTTGGAACCTTCGGTATTACCGTTTAATCCTAAAATTCCGTCACAATTTTCAATAATATACGTAATGAATAACGAATCATTTTCAAGCAATGGAGCATCTGTTATACATTCAGGCAATTCAATACCACAATGTTGACTGATGAGCAACAAACCTTCCTGGAATGAGGTGTTTTCATCCATTTCCAATGAATCTATACAAGCTACAATTTCAAGGTCGATTTCCGGATCAATCTCATAGTCGTGACAAATAGAATCATCCACTATAGTCAGGTTCAAACATGCTGCAAAACAAACATTCGGTACGTAACAAGCGTGTCCTAAGCTGTCAACTGCACAAATAAAAGGTTCGTTTTCGTCTATGGTACATTCGCAATCACTCCATGGATCGTCATAACAATCTCCGTCTTCAACAACCGTGAATCCCCAACAAATAGCCAGACACTCACTTGGAAAAGGAAAGATATTGCCAAAACTATCCTGTGCACATACTAAGGTAGAATCCGGCATCGGACATCCGCAGTCTCCCCAAGGATCTGTGATTCCACAAAGAGTTGAGTCCGTCACAATGGTGTACCCAAAACATTCAGCGTAACAGGCATTCGGAAATTCAAAATAATAGTTGCCGGTTGAGTCTATCGCACAAACCGGGTCGTATATTTCAGTACAAACACAGTCATCCCACGGATCTGACCATTGACATAAGGTGCTATCTGTAACTATTATATATCCGAAACACTCAGCATAACATGCATTCTGGAATTCAATATAATGTTGTCCACTGGAGTCCACCGCACAAACAGGCTCATAAACCTGAGGGCACAAACAGTCCTCCCAAGGATCCTGAAATTCACATAATGTCGGGTCTTCAACAACGGTAAACCCAAAACACTCAGCATAACAGGCATTCGGAAATTCAGCATAATAACCTGTGGAGTCGAAAGCACAGACAGGTTCGTAGATTTCAGGACAATTACAATCTTCCCAAGGGTCGTTCCACTGACATAAAGTAGAATCTGATACAACGGTAAATCCAAAACAAGCGGCAAAACAGTCATTAGGGAATTCCACAAAAATGGAGTCTTCATTGACTGCACATACCGGTTCATACACCTGCGGGCAATTACAGTCGTCTTGTGCGGAAACCGGTATCATACGGAATACCAGTATAAATAATAATAAGAGGAAATTTTTGATTTTCATATGGTTTAATTTGAATAAAAAAATGAATTACTCACTATTATTGTGCAATTGATTGGATTTCGTTGCATGGCACTTTTTATTTTTTTATTTTTTTTACCTTTTTTACTTGTTTTTGCTTTAGACTGATGATATCTTTTTGATTTTCAATAGTATATCTTTTTGTTTGTATAAAAAACGGACTATAGTTTTTATTTTTTGCCGGATAAACCATTATTTTTGTTTTTTTGAAAAAATATTGGTATCCCGTGCAACGAATTTTGTAAAAATGGATAATAAATATATTCATGTTTGTATTTTTACAAATTATGCCGCTTTTACATCTTTTAAATATATATAAATGAAACCATTTTTGTTTATATCAGCCATATTTTTCGTTTTGACAGGTTTTTATTCCTGCGCTCTGGAGGAATATGATGAAACCAATACAGAAACAGAAGAGACAATCCCGGATACGGTGTTTGTCAATCATATGATGACCAAAGCTTTTTCTAAATCCGGGTCTGCAGGTCTGACTATTGAATGTTATTCATTGGCATATCCGTTTTCTGTAAAAAATGTAAAAGATAGTATTGTCGTCATCTCAGATGAAGATGGCCTGCAATTCGAAGTGACTCAAAACGGAATGGGTTTTATTGACTTTGTATATCCGCTTACCCTCACAGACAAATTGGGAGAAATCAGGACGGTGTATAATGTGCAGGAGTTTGCGACATTAGCCGGTGCATGTTTCCCTGCTGTTCAAACTTCTCCGGGTTTGTATTTTCCTGCTTATGCGATAAATCGTGAAAATTCCTGTTATTCTTTGGTTTATCCTATCAATGTTCTGGACGAATCCGGCATGGATTTTCCGGTTGACCACGAAACCGACCTCGTTTATTTGTTGGCTGAAAAACCTTATTTTTTTCATTTTCCGTTGACTTTGCGTCATGAATCCGGATTGGAAATGTTGATTTTAGATGCTGAAATGTTGTTCCAAACCTTAATGTCATGCAATCGTTCGTATCATACGGACTCATTATTTGTAAACGTAAATCAATTTCAGGTCATCGGTTGTTACGAACACGTTTTTCCCTTTCAGGTAAGATTGGTCAACAGGGCTTTACCATTTACCGTTGAAAATGAAAATATCCTTGCCGAAATCTACCTTCAGAATAAATTTGAAAGTTTTGTTTTTCCACTCAAACTCAAAGATTTTTCAGGAACTGAATTTACGATAAACTCTGAAGGAGAACTAAATCAAAAAATTGGTGATTGTTTTATCGACGGAAGCTTTTTTTTATTGGTATTAGGAACGCCTCTTTTTGAACCCGCTTGTTATAATTTGAATTTTCCTGTCAGAGCAACCACTCCTTTTGGTAATCAAAAAACATATCAAAATTATCAACAAATTCAGGCAGAACTTGCAGACAGTTTGTTTTACCAATCCAATGTTGTTTTTCCTGTAGAAGTCACCAGAATTTCCACATCGGAAACATTGACGTTTAACAATGTTTTTGATATTTTGAATCTTTTGTCAGACTGTCAATAACTTAAAATTGGACATTTATTTTGGTTGAGCAAAATATCATACATCTTTGTATCCGGGGAGACCGCGAAGCGACAAAATCATTGTATCAACAATGTGCTCCTTATGTATATGCTATTATCAAAAACTATTTTGTCGAAGATGTTGACCGCAAAGATGCCATGCAGGAAGTTTTTGCGCAGGTGTACATGAGTTTGAAAAATTTTGATTTTACGAAAGGATCCTTCCAAAACTGGTTGTCAAAACTTGCCGTCAATCAATGTGCTACCCTGATCCGCAAATCCAAAAAAATTAGTTTTGTGTATTCCCTGGAAACGATTGATACTGCGGATGACGTGTCAACAGAATTTCTGAATCACCTCAATGTCACGGACCTCGAAAATATGCTCAAAAACATGCCGGTGGGTTATAAAACCATCTTTTTACTATCAGTAATAGATGAATATAATCATAAAGAGATATCTGAACTTTTGGGAATAAGTCAGGAAACCTCGAGATCACAATTGTTCAGAGCGCTGAAATGGATAAAAAACAATATATTAACAGATTCTAAAATGGTACAATATGGCTTATTCTAATCCATTAAAAGATAAATTAAGACAAACTTCCGATTTACCTCCGGGTTTCGGTTTTGATGATATGGAAGAGGGTATTCGTAAAAAAATGATCTCTCCGGAAAAGAAAAGACGGCGGTTTTTTTGGATTTGGTTTATCCCGCTGGTTATGGCTTGCGGCTCACTTTACTGGCTTTTACCACAAAACGAGGATATACACAACGTAGATAAAAAATTTGACAATCCGGGTCCTGAGACAAAAATCAAAAAAGAGAAACCAACCAACAATAAAGTTTATAATCAATCACCGGTCGTTTCCGTCGAAACAAAAGTCTATACGGAATCTCCGTCATCTGACCGCGACCGTTCAAATCGTAGAAATGATGATGTAGTCACAAAAGTTGATGTTAATAAGGTATCGGATATTGTTTCTGCACCAGACATCTCAAACAAAAAAACCGGCGACCAAAAAATAAATAAACAAGAAGTTCATAACCCTAATAATATTTTAGAAAAATCTGAAGAAGAAACATCAACCGATATTTCTCAAGCTTCGGTTACGCTTCCAAATCTAATATCCGGTGAAACTTCGATGGAGTCACCACCTTCTTTAGTTTTGCAAAATCCGGTTTTTCTGGACAATCCTTTAACAGAACTCATTTCTTTTTCGGAAGCACCTGTCGCTCCCAAAATTACGGTTGCCGATCACGCTGCATGGAAGCGGAATATCGAAGTTGGTGGTGGTTTTATGTATTGGAATATGTCTGATAATTTTTCGGGTTTTATAACACAATCAGATCATGAGGCAGAGATACAAATCAATCCGTTGGGCGGTTGGTTGGCTGAATGCCGTGTCAATCATATTTTTAGAAAAAAATATGTGATCAATATTGGAATTGCCGCCACCACTCAGTTTCATAGCTTTACCTATGAGGGTACGATGACGCAGGAGTCCGTTTCTCAGAATCAGCAAATTATCGCCATCGAAAACAATGTGCTCACCGGTAGAGTAACCGAAATTTATGGTATATCCACCCAGTCAGTTTCCACCACCAGAAAAGTCCGTTCACTCAATCGTGATTTTTTCCTTCGGATTCCGGTTTCTGTTGGTTATGTTTACAAGAAGCACGATTGGTCTTTTTACGCCGGTGGAGGTGGCTCTCTGGCAGTTTTTGGTCGTCAGGATGGCAAAACGTTTGCTTTTGACGACATTGTCGCCTATCAAAATCGTCATCCGCTTCAAAATTCCGTAAATTGGATGTGGGAGCTTGAAGGAAAAGTTGCTTATCACATTTCCCCGGATTGGAATATCGGACTCAGTCTGCGGTATTTTTCCCGTATCGGGAAAGTGTCATTTACAAACCAAAACATAACAAAAACCTATGGAATGTATCCAATGGTTATGATTGGAAAATCATTTTGATAATGATTATTTCGAAGTGAGTAAGATTGATTTAATATCCTGGTTTTTCAAATTAAACCAAATAAATTGGTAATTTACCGATGGATCATAAATGTTTCAACTGTTCATTTTTATCCCAAAGACCCCAATACGCTCCCACTTCTCCTTCAGAGCCAACTTTCCAGGATTCGTCAAAGGATGAAAAATAAAACATGTCAACGTCATGCTGTTGTGCCCACATTTGAACATTGATAAAATATAACATGGCCTCAAGACGTCCGGGAACTGCACTTTTTGTATTTTCTCCCTGGCTGGGCCACCCGGTTTCAGTGACAATGATTTTTTTTCCTTTAGATGCATCTTTTGTTTGTTGGTGCATGTGATGAAGATGCCCAAGAGAATCCTGAAAAGGTGTTCCTTCCCAAAAAGGATAATAATTTGTCAAAACAACATCACAAATATCCACCAATTCCGGATGCCTGCTGAACTCGTAATATGCGTCGACATAACCTACCGTAATCCCCGGAACCTGTTCCTTTACATATCGGATATATGTCAATAATTGTTCAAGGGATATATCGTTTCTGTATAATACTTCATTACCCACGGCAGCTATATCTACATATCCTTCCCTACACAGACGGATAAGATTTTCTATTTCTTCATCATTTTTTTGAAGATCTTTGCCAAGCCAGGCACCGACCATGGTTTTTAACCCATGTTCTTTGGCAATTACAGGAATGTGGTCATTACTTTCAGTCGTCGAAAAAGACCTGATCCATTTTGTATAAGGTTTGAGAATCCCGATTCTTCTGATAATCTGAGCTTCAGAGATGATATCTCCCGGTTTTTGGCCGTCTTCATACAGGCTGAAACAAATACCGTGCATACCATTGTGTAGCGTTTTTATGAAAAGAGAACTAACCTCCTGTTCAGATAAAGTACTAAGATTGTTTTCAAACCCGCTGCTTGCTGAAGTTTGAAAGTTTGAAATATGATCTTGTCTGTATGACATCTTAAAATATTTTATAAATAGGTTAATTTTTTATTTCAGGTAAACCTTTTATAATTCACCTCTTCTTTTTACGAGTTCAACTTTGATTTCTTTTGCCCTATCTTCAGATAAATCGTAACTCCACATGACCCAGGCTGCTATTCCGGCAGTCAGAGATGGAATAAAAATATCCATTAATCTGAGTTGTACCAGTGTTTCAGCTGATTGTGTAGTCATACCACCATCAAAACCGATAACTTTTAAAACAAACCCTCCTATTACGAGAGCTAAACCTTGTCCCAATTTGACCATCCACCAGTATATAGCGCCGAAAGTTCCTTCTTTTCTGGGCATGCCGTTGTTTAGTTCGTCCAGATCACAAACATCTGCGGTCATACTCATCATTAGAGTAAACAAACTTCCTAGACCGAAAGCCAGTAAAGGGATAGGAAAAAACATGAGCCATGGCACTCCGCCACTGGTGTCGATAACAAACCATGACATATTTAATTGTTCCAAAGCAGGACTCAAAAAATCAAAAAAGGATTGAAGACTCTGGTTCATACTTTGTCCGATTCCGGTGTTATTAAATGAATTATTCAAATCTTTATCAAAACCCCACCATTTAAGAAGATAACCCGTTATTGAAATTACAGAAGCTATGACGAAAGCATTCTTTTTTCCGTAGGCATTTGAGATTCTTGTCACAACAGGTATAACAAAAAAAGCAGTTAATATGGCACTGATCGTAGCAAACCACGCAGGCCATGTTCCCGCACCTTCATAACTGCCGTTATACATATAAAATACAATGATAAAAACACTAAAGGAAGCCACAATCTGAAATCCGTTAAACACCAAAAAAGTAGCAGCGCATAATTTCATAAACGGTTTGTTTTGAGAAACTTGTTTAATACTAAAAAACAAATCTTTGAAACTCGAACCTATGGTTTTAAATGAAATTATTTTCCTGTTTTCCATATGTGCGGCATCAATTCCTTTACAAAATATAGCGGGCAAAACACCCAGAACCATACATATTATTCCCACATATATCGCCAATTGATTGACACCTTCCACCTGAGTGGCGTACATTTTTGGATTGGCTATGATGACCCAAAACCAGGGAACGATCATCCAGGCTATTTGTCCCACGGTATTGGCAAAACCCATCAGGCGGGTACGTTCATTGTAGTCTGTGGTCATCTCATACCCCAAACCTACGAGAGGAGTGGCAAAAATGGTATTACCTGTCAAAAATATCAGGGAGAAAATTAAGAAATACCAAAAGTTATACATTTGGGAATTTTCAGGGCTCATTTGCCATAAAAAGATGTAAAAAATACCACTAAGGATGGCTCCGACAAAAATATAAGGCCGTCTTCTGCCCCATTTAGACTTTGTATTGTCTGAAATAAAACCCATAATGGGATCGGTAATGGCATCATACACCCTGGGCAAACCACCTAAAATTCCCGCAAGGAAAGGGTCCATTCCAAAAGCGGTCAATAAGAAAAAACTAAAAACACCCAGTGCTCCGGGCAATAAATTTAAGGCGAGGTGTCCTGCTCCAAAAGCAGATTTTTGAATAAAGGGTACCCGGTCTTTAGATTTGGTTGGACTCGTTGACATTATGTTTTTTGTTTTTAATGAATAATAATGGTTTGTATTGCCTGAGGAGATATGCTCACATAAGATGATTGACCTTCACTCACAATTTCTAATGATTTCGGACTATTTTCGGGATTGAAAACAATCAATACTTTGGTACCATCAGGATTTTCGACTGCTGTACACATAATTGACTGGTCATCCATTTGCCATCCTATTCGGGTTGCCCCGGGTCTGATAAATCTGCTGAAATGTGACATCACATAATACAGTGGCGTGAAATAAACTTCATCAGCTTCAGGGTCCACTATAACGGGTGCGACACACCAGTTTTTAAACCAGTTGGGACCACCTTGCCTGTCCAGAACCATGTTCCAATCCACCCAGCCATCGACCCAATTATTCAGACAACCTATCATATCTGTAGCATAACGGTTGACCGGAGCATATTTTGGGTGTAAATATTTTTCTTTTTCACTTGCCCAATCCCAACCCCAATCGGTAGCTTCTTTTTTCCAATACCAGGGATCGTCCTGCCAATGAGGTATTTCAGAATCAACACAACCTTCCGTTTCTATCAGATATTTATTCGGCGCTTTATGGTGAGCATATTGTAATTCTTTTGCAAAATAATCGTAAGTACTCTCATACCAATGAATGGCCGTTCCGGCAAAGTATTTGGAAGTTGCTTCATTTTTGTACATGGCATCAACCCACTCAGGCAAACCAGCCCGGTTTTGATCATAACCAAAAATTTTTACATCCTTCCAACCATCTTTTTCTAATTTTGGTCCGAGATGATTTTGAACAAATAGTGTCATTTCTTCAGGAGAAAAATGTGTACTTTCCCAATTGTTCCCATTTCCGTGTGGTTCATTGATAACGGTAATTCCCCAAATGTTTATTCCTTCTTTTTTGTAAGCACCCAGATATTTTGAAAAATATAATGAAAAAGCATCATTGTATTCGGGTAGTAATTTTCCACCAACATAACTTTTATTGTCTTTCATCCAGGGCGGGCAGGACCAGGGTGAAGCAATAATTTTGAAACCATCCTTAGATATGGATTGAGCTTCTTTAATCATCGGAATCAAATCATCTTTGTCATCTTCAATCGTAAAATGCTCCATTTGTAAGTCGTTTTCTACCTTGGCATAGGTGTAATTATTGAGTGAAAAATCGCAGGATGCAATGTGTGTCCGGGTTAGTGAATAATTGGCTCCCTCTTCACTAAAATAAGCCTCGAGAATTTTTTTTCTGTTTTTTTTGCTTAACCTATTGAGTAAAGAAGCAGAAGCTTCGGTAAAAGAACCACCAAAACCGGTGATGGTTTGAAATTTTTCTTCCGGATGTAATCGTATGATAATCTTTTTTTCTGAAGTTGTAAATTGTTCAACTTTTTTTAAAGAATGACCACTTTCAGAAGTTTCGTACACGGTAACCCCTGATGTATTGTTTATCCCTTTATTACTCATTATTAAAACAAGAATTAAAAAACCAAATATGTATCGCAGTAAATTCATTTTAATCTTTTTTTGGTGGCACTAAAACAGTTTGCATCATCAGATTTTTATCACCTGAAAACGTCTTTTGTATAGTTTTTCCATCTCTTTTTAAGTTGGAAAAAACGTGATTATCTACTAAATTCCATAAAACAAACTTTGCTTTGCCATCTACGGTAAATATTCCGAAATGATTTTCAGAACCATTTTTGTTTGAACTGTCTTTCCAGGGTTCGTCAAACGCTTCAAAATAGAAACAAGAAATATTTTCTGCATTAGTCCAATTTCTCATTTTTTGGTAATAAAGCGCTTGTTTGTATTCGTCGGAAGCTTTTGAACCTTCGGCGCCATAAAACCCATCGGAAACTGAAGCCCAACCCGTTTCTCCTATATGAATGGGTTTGTCCGGACTGATTGAATGGACATATGATTTTACATTTTTATATTGTTGTTTAGCAAATATCAACGCTCTTTCCATGGCAGTTTCGGCTTTTTGAACTTCATTTACATCATTTTCACTATCAGGTGAAAACCAAAAATCCGGATTGTAATGGGTGTTGTGGTAAGGGTAGGTATGCATGGAAACATAATCAACAGCTTTAATCAGATTTTCTAAATCTTTTGTGTGATAACCGGTGTCACCTCCGCCCCAGGAAGCAAAATCATCAGAACTGGTCACCCAAAGATCTTTAGGTAACTTATCTTCCTTTTTGAGGTTTTGTAAATGATTGACCCATTTGAGAATTACCCACGGTTGGACATAATAACTAGTTGCCCATTTGACCATGGCTTCATTTCCTACAGCAATGATTTTTACAATTTCGGGATATGTATTCGCCAGTTCAACAGCCCTGTCGATTTCTACCGCATTTCTGTCACTTTCTTCATCATGATTTACAGGCAGATGGGTCCATGCATTTTTACAATCAATCCACGCCCCCAACATCACATACATTTCAAATGACGGATCTTCGTCTTTCATTTCTCTGATGACTTTTAGTATATTGGAAGCTTCAGCGAGATGAACATTATAGGTTCTTAGCACCCGGATACCCATAGCGTGCAAAATTTTTAAATCATCTTTGATTTGAATCAAAGTGGGCTGAATATCACGGGTTTTTTGTCGATATCCTCCATAACTAATGGCCAGATATTCAGGATTGCCTAATATTTGAGCTGCTGTTTTATCCGGATTATTTTGACTATATAATGGTAAATTGGTAAAAGACATCAGAGTGATTAATAATAAAGGTATGATAAAATCTTTATATTTTACGGGTATCGGTATCGTTTTCATCTCATGGTATTTTTTCTTTTATTTGAGAATGTTACGTGATATACAAACTTCAATTTTTTCTATTTCTCCGGTTCTTTCGAATAAAGAAACACTATCTGTCTGATTCAGTGATGTCCCGTCGTATTGTATATGTTTTCCAGAACTGTATGTTATGTCAGTTTTGTGGTCGTCACTGAGCTTGTAAATCACAGGTACCTGGCAGTAAGTAAAAAACAATTGATTGTTTTGTAGCTGAATGGTTTTTTCTGTTCCGTTCAAATCGGTATAGAGCACTGTTTTTGGTTCAGGCACAAATTCAGAAGCCCGCAATAAAACCGGTCGGAACAACAACATACCGTTTTCAACCACGACACCTAATTCTCCCCAACGGGTCAACAGATCTTCTTTGACCTGTCCTGTCATTCCCGGCTGTTGGGCACCGCGATGCATTGGTGTGTGTGAATAAGGATCGGTAGGGAATGCACCGTAAAGAACCGGTGATTTATGCACACCGATACCTGCCTGAATTTCGTAGTAATGTTCCAACAATCTGCCTGTCGTTTCGGCACTTTCTCCTGCTTCGACAGAATGTAGCGCAGCTTCCTGAACGGCAAGCAACAACTTGGAAACCATGTGCCAGTAGATGGAACCCAAACCTTCATAACCGTAAAAGGTACCGGATCGGCCGGTGAATGCTTTATGATGAAATACCTTCTCATACATTTCCAAAATTAGCGACGTTTCGTTTCGGACTAATTGTGTGTCTTCTGTATGTTCAAATTTTTGTAAAGCATTTTTTAAATCCCCGGCATTTTTAAAGTTTCCGTTAAAATGATAGAACCCTTTGATATCTTTTTCAACAATCGAAGTATCATGTTTGTCTGTCATTTTTTTAATAAATGCCGATTTATGAACCTCTTCTGTTGGAATGATATTTTTTTGAAGAAATCCGGGCAAATTTTTATTCGGATACAGAATGTAGCTATATTGGTCCGGTCTGAATAACGCACTTTTTTTCATGGCGTCGAGGACAGCAAGACTATTTGCTCCTGTAAGATACCCCGAACTGAGCACGGCTACCTGTCCCTCCAACATTTCATCAAGATGGGTTATGGAAACGCCTTCATCTGAATAGGTCATGAGATTATAGGCATGATACAGACCATCTTGTCGTTGATTACATCGTATGGAATGTTCTGTAAAGTCAATACTTAACCGGATAAAACGTTTTAAACCATTGAGGCTGGCCGTCCTTTTTTTACCCCAAAATCCGGATTTATATATTTGTGATCTGTAATCAGAAGCCGCTTTGCCCAATTGATCCAGAATTATTTTGCGATGTTGATCGTCTATTGACCCTTCGAGTAAATTATGGTGGGTCTCCAAAGTTTCTCTTACACTATGATAAAACTCTACCAACTCATTGGATAGTTTTATGTGTTCCAATGTTGTATTTTCAAATGTTTTTTCCAAAAAGACCAAAAATCTTCGCATGTAATACAAAGTGACCATAGAAACTCCGTTGCCGACCAATGCATTATTGGCATCATTCCATTCAGGACGTTGGGTGTTTAACCAAATTCCGCCCTCAGGAATAAAATTGGAAAGTTTTGCAAGCAAAGTTACCAATAATTTTTCGACAAGATTAACATGGTATATCGAATCCTCATTGTCTCTCAGCAAGGCCCCATCACCACCTAGAGATTCCCGTTTTTTTCTGATTATATGATCTTTGGTTGCATCAAAATCGATGGTGTCTTTCGGGTTTTTGACGATATCTTCATAAGGTTTTATAATGTATGGGACACCCGCGTAAACAAATAAATCTTTATCAAAATAGGAAGACAACCCTCCCGGGTTGAATTTTTCAATGATTTCTAAAAATTTCTGGAGATAAATAATCTGATGGTCTCCCCAATATCCGATGTATGACCATGGATCATCCGGTTCTATGGTTTCCCAGTCAAATCCATCTTTTGTCACCCTGTAAGGATTGTACCCATCAAAAGTGGACGCATTGACAAACTTACATATCATTCCGTCAATATATCCGGGATATGAATATGCCAAAGCTTCCCAATTCTGAAAGATATCCCGCCAGTTCCCTTCGTAATCAAGAATTTTTTCGCCTGTATGTTCGTCGCGCAAATTGATGGAAAATTTGTTCCAGGGCCTGCTGGGATCACCATGTCGTCTGCTGAATTTGAGCGGAAGATATTCTGTGCTGAGTCTGATCAGGTCAGCATCACCCGTTGCCTGTGCCTTTTCAGACAATGTTGTATGTCTGAAATTTGATTCCAGCGATACAAAAAAGGTTTGATGTTTTTCGTAAACTTCCCGGTTTGCACGCCGGATATATTGTTCAAAATCAATTTTATCGATCCAATACCCGTTGTCAAATATTCCACCACGCATGATGTTAAAAAGAACATTCGAATAGTTTCTGCTATCCTGTAAAGTATCCCGGGTATGTTGAAGGCCGTCTGCAGAAGCAACCAGTAGTTTGAGATTTCGGGTTCCTTTCCGGATGTCCTTTTCGATTATATTTGTCAAGTCAGGATTAGATTGAATCTCTTCTGTCAACTGAATTACCTGACTGTGGTTTTTATTTACATCGGCGATAATCTGCCATGATTGGTTTTTACCCTTTTCCAGAAGTATCTTTTTTGAAATAAAATAGGCACCTTTTTCGCCTTTGATATCGGTTTCTTCTCTTACCTCCTCTCCTTTACGGAATGAGTCCAGTTGAAGGGATGACAACAAATAGGTAACATCATGCAACCCGACAGACCAAACAACATTGGCTTTTAATGCTTCACTGGGTTCTGCTTTGTCCACAATGACGGCACTGAGTGCAAAAATACCTAAACCTGAAGATTTGTGCAGTTCACTTCTTTTATAAGCATCCACGAGATTGCTGCTTGCTCTTTGTAAATCACTGCTTACACCACAGGGCATAATATTCTGAATCCCGTCCAACAGTGTGATGTTCAAATCCTTGTCACTTTGATTAATCAGGACCGATGACTTGACAAAACCAAACGCATCACTTGATGCCCAGGAATATCTGAAGGTCAATTGATAATCACACAATATCTCTTCAAAAACAATTTTATTGCCATAGATGCTTTTGTACAGATTTTGTTCCGTTTTTTGTTGAGGACTTTTTCTTACAGAAAATGGCTCCCAAATACCTTTTTTGCCATCAGTGATAATCTGAAAAATGGATTTGTTTCCGGTTATATCCGCAAACTCAGTGATTTTGTCGTCCGTATAATAAGGAAATATGGCATATTCCGCATTTTTACGTCCGGCCGTAAGTCCTCCGTTACTGGAAATGAACATCCAATGGTCTGAGTCACTTACGATACTCATAAAAAAAGGACGCATTTGGTTATGATGGGAAATCTTCAAAAACGGTTCATTGCCAAACTCTTCAAAGGTCAATGTCGTTTGTTCTGAAATTTCAGATTCGTTTTGGTGATTCATCGTTTTGTCAGGATGTTAAATTTTGGTATGAAATTAATTTGTTTTTTTGTAAACACGAACATAATCAACTTCCATTTTCTGCGGAAACGGAGTCTGTGTTGTCGGAAAACCAACAAAATTACCTCCTACGGCAATATTAAGGATCATAAAAAAGGGTTGATCATACACCCATTCACCGGGGACATCTTCTTTTGTAATCCTTTGATATAAATAATCATTGACAAAAAAGTCAATCTTATCCTCATCCCATTCTATAGCATAAACATAAAAATTTTTGTCAAATCTGTCATTGAGCAAAGAATAACTTTTTCCTACAGAATTGCCGCCTGAATATCCCGGACCATGTATAGTTCCGTACATAGTATTTGGTGCCTGACCTCTTAATTCCATGATGTCTATTTCACCGCATAACGGCCATCTTACTTCATTGATGTTTTCGCCAAGCATCCAGAAAGCAGGCCATATTCCGGGTCCGTAAGGTGTTTTGATGCGGGCCTCAAAACGTCCGTACTTTTGGGTAAACAATCCTTCTGTTTTTAATCTGGCCGAAGAGAAGTTTGCTCCTCCGAATGGTTGATTGAGCGCAGTAATCACTAAATTCCCACTACCGTCCAAACCTACATTTTCAGGTCTTTGGGTATAGGTTTGAAACTCGCCGTTGCCCCAGCCATTCTGACCGGTACCGATATCATAAGTCCATTTTTGAGGGTCAGGTGCCTGGTTTTTTTCTCCTTCAAACTCATCACTCCAGGTAAGGGTCCATTTTCTGGTTTCCAATTTTTGAACATCATCAGTCTGACAACCCGTTGATATAATCAGACCAATTCCCAGGAAAAGATTTAATATATTACTACTTTTCATTTTACTGCTGTTTTATTTTTATTTTCGGAATAAAATATTGTCAAAATAAATGTCACCGTTTCCTTCTACTTTGATTTGAAACACATTGTTTAAGTCGACAGGTGCAAATGCTGACAAAGGGATATCAATACTACTCCATCCTGATGTGGGCACTGTCAAACTAAAAGGTGTTTCAACAGGTCCGGGACTGATGAGAAATATTTTTAGTTCAGTGGAGTTGGCTGTCCAAAAATCAATATGAAAAAACTGAAATGTAGATACATTTTGGTTGCTGCCGAATTGTGTGCCCTGATAATTTAAACCTTCATAACGCAACGTTTTATTATTTTGAATCTGAATTTCGGTCACTTTTGTTGACTGACCCCAGTCGGGATTCAGGTTTGTACCTGCCAGATTGGTATAAGCATCGCTGAAGATGGATAAAACATTAGCTGCCGGATAGGTCGGAGTTGGTGCTGCCACCGTTGGTGCGGTCGGCCCTCCGCCGCCACCGGATTTATAAAAATATACATTGTCAATATATACATTTGGAAAATCTCCTGAAAGTACCAGTTGTGCCAGATTACCCCTTCTTGTCAAACCTGTGAAAGCAGAAAGAGGAACATCGATGCCTACCCAATTTTGACTCACGACCAATGGAGTGGAAAAGGACAATTCGTGTTCTGAATCATCACCCCCTCCGAATGTGTTATTTGGTCCGAAATCGATGAGTTTAATCTTAAAAGATTTTCCCGGAGCAACCGGATCCGGTGTCCACATATCGAGATGAAAATGGGTCATATTGGTCGCATTGATGGTTGTTGATGAAAATTCAATGCCAACAAAATTGAGATTTTTGTACTGAATCACATCATCATTCTGAACCTGAATGAACGATTCTTCAGCTGTTGAAAACTGCCATCGGGTGTTCCACGTATCAATAGGAACGTTTGAATAAACATTGCTATACATCGAAATCACGTCTGCTGCCGGTTTGTTTGGCGCCGGAGCCGGTGTGACAGGTTTTGGCGTAGTTACATTTGATTTGACGATCAAAGCTCCTGTGGCTTCTTTGGTGCCCACTTTAGCTGTGATGATGGCTTCTCCCATACCAATGACGGTTATTTCACCGGTTTGGTCAACGGTAGCAATGTTTTCATCTGAGGAGGTAAAGGTAAAATAAGCTACAGATGCATCCACCGTTTGGTCAATACCATTAGGCAGGTTGGCTGAAGCTTTGAATCCGGTAACCCGAATTTTTTCATCCACTTCAGCTTCTCTGATGACTTCTTTTCCTTCCATAATGGCAAATCCCTGATGGGCTACCGTACCTAAATTTTCAAATTTTACTTCGTCAATCCAGAAGGTATATCCATTACCTTCTTCAGGTCCTTCTGAATAAAAAAACATTCCCCGTTCCGCTGTCAGTTTTGAAGGATCGGGTATAGGAATGAAATATTTTTTCCAATTGGTATTGATCTTTAATCCGGATACAGAGGCTGTATACTTGTTGTCACCCAAGTCATTTCCAAAACCTACAATATCTAACGTTGCCGATTTGGTTGCTTTTGCCCAAAAGGTCAGGACATTAAAGGAAGAAAGGTTCCTTCCCGATCCGGTGAAAAAAGCACCTCCGGCATATGCTCCCAAAGGGTCATTGGCGTCCGGCACCTCAAATCGCATAGAAGCTGCCGAATTATCATACGTTTCTTTATTGTCTACCTGGAATGCCGCCGGCACGGATCCCCCGAAAGCCGCATAATTTAATCCATCGCTGAATCCATCGATAAACACCGCAGGGTTAGTTGGATAACCCGGTGACTGAAGGTCTGTTACATCTCGTTCACAAGCCATCACAATAATACTTATGATCCCTGCAAATAATATTCTGTTTATGTTCTTTTTATTAAAAAATTTCATGTCAGTCTATTTAAATAAGTTAATTTGAATATACGTTCTGATTTCCCATTCATTGCCATTATCAAAACCTATGGCATTCGGATCGGGCACAATATTGCCGGAAGGATCAATGGTTTGGACCGGCGAGTACCTTGGCGAAAATCTGTCTAAAGTCCTGTAAGTACTCATAATACCAATACGGGTTCCGGGTAGCGGAAACCAATCGGGTTTGCCTGTCGTGGTGGATACGTCCAGCATAAACTGAACCGGAAAGGTAAGGTTAAAATCCCGGTGATAGTCATAAGGTCCCCAATCATTAAATTTGAGGAATGTATGAAATTTCATTTTTTTGTATAATGATCTTACATCGGCACCATACCGCCTGACCAATCTGGCATCGCTGCCATTTGCCTGCGCATCACCTGCATAAATATTGGCTATAATGCCAAAATTTTTATTCATTTTTGATACAATTCTGGTATGAACTTCCCACAAATCCTGAGCCGGAGGTGCTCCCGGGAAAGCAAATGTGGTTCTCCCGTCCGGAAAGATACCGATCGCAGCATCCATAGTGGTAGGGTGATGGCGGTATACCACTCCGGCACTTAATGCAAATTCTGAATCTTCGGTTTTGTCATTGTCCCATTCATACATCCATGTTCCCGGTGTTGGATCATAAGTCAGCAACAACTCTCCGGCTACGGTCTCTCTGTTGGCTCTTACGACAAAAGGATCGGTCAGAATATTTCTGGGTCTTCCCGGGGCTGATACACCGGAAGGAACCGGACCTTCGATCGGCTGTTGCCAAAGGAAATTCGGAGCTATTTCAAAATTTCCGATCCGGTAAGTAAATCCACTCAGGAAATTATACTGATTTCCACTGCCGCTGTCTTTGAGTCTCCATCCGGTAAAGGTCTGGGTAAAATCTGCTCCTCCGTTTGCTACCAAACCTTGTACAGCGGATTGAGCGTACCAATTAAAGGAACCACTTTGTAAAGTTAGTTTTAATTTTCCTCCCCAACTATCCGAATCATTGATCTGATCCACAAAAACATTGGTTACGCCGGACTCTTCACGAACCAATTGAAATTCCCGTCCGTGCAATGGTTGTCCGCCCCAAATACCACCGACATCAATTCCAAACTTTCCAAATTTTCGGGCTGTATGTAATGTCAATCGTCTGGTTTTTGGTTGTGGTATAGCAAAAGAACTTTCTGTCAGACCTAACTGATCAAGATCTTCGTGGAATATTGCCGTTGTTTTAAACCGCGCAATTTCTTTGGTGTATTTGAGCAATACAGCCGGGTTTGCTCCCCACCATAATTGTGGTCCGAAAGCGGCTTTAAGACCGGCAAACTTTTTCTTTCCTTCCAGTTCAAAACCAAAAGGTGCTATACCATTATATATATCTATGTTGGGACCATAATTGGCTTCCGGATACAAACCAAAAAAATCACCTTCATATCCCCAATGATAATGCCCGGTTCTGTAAAAGCCGTTCAGACTGAAATGACTGTGCTCCCATGCATAGGTAGCCCGGTAAACCTGAAAACGATTGTTGTCCTGCAAGGTGACACTTCCGTTGTTTCCGGTGATCAAAACAGGTCTGCCTCTGTTTTCATAAAATATCTGATCTATTGGATTTTGAGCTACATTGCCAAGGATATTAAATTCCACACTGGCACGCATGCTTGCTGTGGGTTGTGCTTCCACCCCGACAAAAAACGATTGTGTATGGTCGAATCCCTGCTGATTTGGAAAGATGTTGTTG
Organism: Saprospiraceae bacterium; assembly: GCA_022842725.1. Lineage (GTDB taxonomy): Bacteria > Bacteroidota > Bacteroidia > Chitinophagales > Saprospiraceae > OLB9. Next base: position 8,147 of record JALHOZ010000033.1, on the reverse strand, counting down.
CCGGCCACAGGGTCTTTAGGTGTCGAAATGAGGCTTCCTCCTGTATTATACGTGTTAAATTCAGCACTGAATCTGCTGAGACTGATTTTTCCTGATTTTCCGATGTTTAGTGCAGCTTTATCTCCACGGGACTTTAGTTCGGATTCGGCAAGATTTATAGCTGTAAAATGTTTAGTGACGGAAGTTAAAGTCATACCTGACTGAAGAGGATTGATTTTATGGGCTTCTTTCAGTGCATAATAAGCCGCTCTGGGATATAGTTTGTATAGTCCCATTGCATTCGTCGGCCCTTTCGCACAAATCCCGAACCACTCTTCATTCATATTATTTTCTCCTTCTTTGTAATCTGAAAAATACCCACCGTTGGACCAGGAAGCATTGATGTCATGAACATCGAGATTTTTAGTTTGACCAAATTTCCACCACCCGTCACTGAATTGGAAGGTATATCCACCTATAGAATTTCCGGCTTTACCCAAACCTGCGGCATTTTCATATATTTCCTGCCAATTGCCTACAGCAAACATAGCCTGTGCGCGCTCATCTTCCTCACTTTTTTGAACATTGAAGGCGTCAGCACCAAATTCAGTAAACAATACCGGTTTTCCATATTCCTTTTTTACTCTTTCAAACAAATCGCCAAAAGAAATTCCCCGGTACACATTGGTACCAAAAATATCAACATCTTTACATTCTTTGGCAATAATATCTAGGAAAAGCAGGTCTCCGTTACACAAAGCTACCGGATGATTCTGATCAGCACTTTTGATAATTTTTGCACCTTCATTAAAAAGAGTGTACATAGGATATGCCTTTTGTGTGGATTTTCTGTCCTGCATAGGAATATCTTCAGTTTCGGCTCCTTCCCAGAAAAGGCCGTAGTTGTTTTCATTACCCAATAAATACAATAATAGTCCCGGAGTATCCTTATAATCTTCTGCGAGCTTTCTGACTTCTTCCAACAGTAAGGTTCTCACTTTTGGATCAGCATAATCTGTATTAGCATACCATACCCCGTCAATAGAGAGTCCGTACCTTCCGAATGAATGGTTCAACATAGTGTAAATTCCATACTTTTCATAAATGTAGGTGATCCATTTTTTAGGAATTCCTGAATACACTCTGATAGAATTGACACCCATGTTTGCCAATAAAGACATTTCATCATCGAGGGCAGCTTGTATGATCTGGTCAGATTGGTCCCACAAAGAATAGGAATAATTGGTACCAATAGGGAAATAATCCCAGTTCATACCATTTACCATTACAGGCTGATTGTTGATTTTGAGTACAATGCCATTATTCTCATAATCAACTTTTACTTTGTCGGCCTGGGACAGGACTTCCGATATGCCGAAACAAAGGAAAAGTATAAACACGGCTACAACGTTCCTCATGATGCGAATTTTGATGAATTGTAAAATAATTGTAAAAATATTTCCAATGAAATGAAAAGAAACTGTTTTTCACTACATCACGACTACATCAGACGCTATATTTTTTTAAAAATGATGTATGACAGCATTTGTTTTTGTGGTTCGTGAGGTTGCCGGGATAATTTTTATTTTGATTTGGCAACTTCCCGGGTTGATGTGTTATATTTTTTTTCATGAATTCAATTTTCGTAAGAAGTAATTTATATCTTGCGCACGTATTCCGGTTTAAGGTAAAATAAAGTGTATATTATTAATGAAAAATTTTTTACATAATGTTTTTACCGGACATGGCAGATTGGTTTTTCGCTGTGTTTGTTTTGTTTTTGTAATGCTTTTTTCAGGTGAAAAGTATTTACATAGCCAAAATATTAACTTTGGTATTCCGGAGATTTATGGTTTTGACAGGCATAAATACAACGGCGGTACACAAACCTGGGATATCATCAGTGGAAAAAACAACAGAATTTTGGCTGCCAATAATGAAGGTTTACTGCAGTTTGACGGCCATAAATGGGAAAAATATTATCTCCCGGACAAAACGATCCTCAGGTCTGTTGCTTATGACAGTGTCTTGCAAAAAATATATGTGGGCGGTCAGGATGAATTAGGGTATTTTCAACCCGATAAAAACGGCGTTCTAAAATATTTTGACATAAAAAACACCATTCCAACAGCTTTTAATCAATTGGAAGACGTTTGGAACCTTAAATATGTGGAAGGAACCCTCTATTTCAGGTCATTAAACAGGATTTATGCGTACAATGGCAGTCAATGGAAAGTATTCGGAACAAAAGGAAGTACTCACCTTTCTCAAATCGGCAATACCATCGTTTATAATGATCTCGAAAAAGGTCTTTTCCGCATTGATGACGGCAATGCCACATTTTTGGAAGGAAGTGAGTTATTGAAAAACAAACCGATAACCAACATTATTTCCTTACAAAATGTATGGTACGTTCTCACGGAAAAAGATGGTCTCATAAAACTTGAAGGTGGAAAATGGAAAATCACGGATAATGAAGTTTCCCGGTTTTTAAAACAAAACAGGGTACATTCGGCCTGTAAAATAAACGATTCGCTTCTGGCAGTCGGGACCTATCTCAAAGGTATTGTGCTCATTGATCATCAGGATAAAATACATTTGTCATTTACCAAAGAAACCGGCCTTCAGAATAACACCATTGCAAGCCTGCACTTTTCACCCAATCATCAACTTTGGGTTGGTACATATAATGGCATCAATAAAATCGATTTGGGCAGTTCCTTAACCAATATATATCCTGATGGTGCTTTGCAGGGAGCTGTTTATGCTACCGCTATTTACGACGGAAAGTTATATTGCGGCACCGAAAATGGTCTGTATTACAAATCTCTGGAAGCCAAATCTTCTGAACATTCCTATTTTGGTTTTCAAAAAATTGAGGGGTCCGACGGACAGGTTTGGGGTTTGGATATTGTTTTTGGAGATTTGATTATGAGTCATAATGATGGTGCATTCATAATCCGTGACCGTAAAGCTGTAAAAATCAGTAATAATAACGGTTCCTGGAAGTTTTTGGAATTTGGTGACCAAAATTATTGTTTGGGTGGTTTTTATTCCGGATTGTATGTTTTCCGGAAAACCGGTTCGATATGGTTGGAAGTCGGAAAAATTTCCGGTTTTGATGAGTCTTGCAGGATCATGGTAAAAGATGATGAATATTTATGGGTTTCCCATCCCTACAGGGGTTTGTTCCGTTTGAAAATCAATGTCGAAAAATTAACGGCCGATATTGAAAATTTTGGTCAGAAAAACGGATTACCCGGTCACCTGAGGAATAATGTTTTTAATATTGAAAATGAAATCATCGTTTCTGCAGAAAAGGGTTTTTACAAATTTGATAAAAAAAGAGATACATTTATCAGTATAAAACTGCCGGGACTACCCGAAAATACATCGTTTTATTACAAAGCGCTGGCGCAAAACAATGATATTTTATGGCTGGCCACAGACAAAAACGTTGGTTTTATCCGATATGACAACAAACTTTTCAACAGCAAAACCTACGAATATAAATATCTTGAAATAAAAAATGGCCTTGTTCCCGGATTTGAAAAAATATATCCGCTTCAAAATGGCAATGCTTTGTTTCTCACAACCAAAGGATTAAAGTATTTCAGTAATGAAAGTGTTACCACAAAAAACATGTATGTGTATATTTCCAGGTTGTTTGATGTAAACAAACAACTTGTGGTCACCGAAGGATATGATTCTTTTGAAAAGCAGGATAATAATAGCCTTGCTTTCGACTACACCAGCAATGCTTTTTTATTTGATTTTGCGTCTTCAGCCTGCTCCGAAAATATTAAATACCGGTATTATCTGAGTCCTTCCCAAAAAGATTGGTCAACCTGGGACACTAAAAGCAGTAAAGAAATCAACAACCTTGCACCGGGAAAGTATCAACTTAAGTTGGAAGCCATAGATTCATACGGTAATGTTTCTCAACCTTATACATTTTCATTCGAAATTCTTCCTCCGTGGTATCGTTCAAAATATGCTTTTTTGATGTATTTTTTGACGATAATTTTAATCATTTGGTATAGTCGTCAACGGTTGGTGAATAAATACGAACAAATAACCACAGATCTCGAAGAACAAAAAAATGAAAGCGAAGCCCGGGTTTTTCAATTACAAAATGAAAAACTCGAAGCGGAAATTTTATACAAAAACAAAGAACTGGGTCTTTCAACCATGCATTTGGTTCAAAAAAATGAGGCGATTCACAAGCTTAAAACCGAACTGAACAAAATTGTCAAAAAAATCACTGACCCGGAAGTCAAACGGGAAGTCAAAAACATGATCTCTATATTGTCCAACGACGAAAGACTTGATGACGATTGGGAATCTTTTGCTCAGAATTTTGATGCGGTACACAATAACTTTTTAAGCAGGTTAAAAACCATGTTCCCTCAGTTGAGTCCCAGAGACTTAAAATTAAGTGCTTATCTCAAACTTAATCTGACCACCAAAGATATTGCTCCTTTGCTTAATATTTCTGTTCGTGGGGTTGAAATCAGTCGTTATCGCCTGAGAAAAAAATTAGACCTCCCTAATGATGCGAATCTCAATGATTACATGATGAATATTTGACAAGCCATGTTGAAATGTCGAATTCTCCTTGATAAAGTCAGGTTTTATATTACCTGACCGTCAAAAATAAATTAAAAAAAAATGCAGCAGACTTATTAAACCTGCTGCATTTTTTTTAACCCGGATTCCGCATTGGACTTTGTCATGAGAGAAAATATGACAAAATAGTTACGAGGCTCAGAATTTTTTACCCGGAGATGCAGCCTAAGCTGCATTGAGGATGACCGAATGATGCGAAGCAAAATCGTGACACGAAGTCACGATTTAATGAGGGAACCATGCAAAGCATTGCATGGCTTCTTAACTTCAAACTAATATGAAGTCAGATTTTTTCGCAATAAATTTCTAATGCGGATTCTGGGTTTAATGGTCTTTATGATCCGAAGATTTTTCCTCGAGATTATAACGGAAACCAACATACAGGTTTCTGCCCATAATCGGACCCCATACCAAAGATCCGTCAAAATATGGTAAAAAAGGATCGTTGGCCGCAATAATCGGATTGTGTAAATGAAAATCAAAAAGATTTTCTGCTCCGACATACCATTCAAATCTTCCGGCTTCTTTATTGATTTGGGTATTACTCAGAAAATATGCCGGAGATTCCTGATCAAACCGGTATTGCGGTGGATTGGCCTCGGTAGAAGGCAGTCTGGACTCACTCATACGATTGATGGTATAATCCCATTTCCATCCTTTTCCAAAATGAATTGCAACATTCGCAAATGCCCGATGTGGAGAGTTTAGTGGTTTTCTTAATAAAGTCTCACCATAGGTTGTTCGGACATCATTATATCTGTATGCCAATCTCACATCAAGCCATTTGGTCACCTGAATATCAAATTGCCCCTGAATACTGTTGGCAAATGATTGTCCGTTCAGGTTGTAAAATACAATCTCCCTTGGGTTTTCCATATCTAAAACAATCTGATTGACAAACTCAACCCGGTTGGCATCAAGACTGAACATCCAGTTCATACCCAACATGTCAAATTCCTGTGTCACACTGAATCCAATGTTCCAGGCAATTTCAGCATCAAGACCATAGGGTGTATTCGGATTATTTCCCCTGACGGTAATATTCCTGTTGGTAGCAAAGATTCCTGCATTTTCTGCAAAAATACTGGCTGTGCGTTGTCCTCTTCCTGCTGAAAGTCTGAATACAGTGGTTTCTTTTGGAGCATACCGAATATTCATACGGGGTGTCACAAACATTCCGAAATTGTTGTGATAATCTGCTCTCAATCCGGCGAGTAGGGTAAATTTTTCCGAACCTTTGTAGGTATATTCTCCGTATAATCCGGGTACAAACTCATTTCTTTCGAAATGTGTATTTAACAACGTTTCATGATACATGTCCCATTGAGCACTGACTCCTGTTCTGATCTGGTGATCGGTATTACCGATGATATCCTGATAGATACTATTAAAATATAATGATTTCTGGTCTGCATTGTACGGACGCAAACCAAAAACGCCATCCTGGATATGATAAGCACCTGAAAACTGGAAACCCAACGTTTTGTATGGTTTGTCAAAGTTTACGTATCCGTTTTTTGCCCAGACTTCGACTCTGGTTGTATTGATGGTAGACCCCCAGACTTTTGATCTGTCAGATTCATTGGCATTAAAATCCATCTGACCGCTCAGATTGTCGAGGTATGAAACTTTAAACCCAACCTGAGCCTCGTGGCCTTCTCCGTTGGTGTATTTCCACCTGTTAATGAGCCCCAATTGTTTGGTGATAGGATTGTCCATAAAACCGTCATCATTTTGGTCCAGTCTCCACGCACGTGTAGAAACATGCAACAAATTTGAAGTACTCCACGCTTCTGACAACTTTGTTTTCGAAAACGAATTAAATTCAAATCTGCCTGCCTGATTGGCATAACCATTCAGAAAAAACAAATCACCATGACAAGGTTTTCTCAATTCGACATTAATCTGTCCGGTAATACTTTCAAATCCATTGACCACAGAACCGGCACCCATATTGAGCTGTATTCCTTCTGCCCACGGACCAGGAGTATAAGCCAACCCATACAATGCAGATAGGCCTCTGATGTCCGGCATATTTTCTCTGGTGATCTGCACATAAGGTCCTGCCAATCCCAACATTTCTATTTTTCGGGTTCCTGTCACAGCATCTGTCATCGATGCGTCAACGGCCGGTGTCGTGTCAAAACTTTCGGCAAGATTGCAACATGCCGCTTTGAGTAATTCTTTTTGGGTGATACTCTGGATTTTTACCGGATCAAGATATGACACTTCTGTTGTTCTTTTGCGATGGGTTATCTCAACCGCATCAAGAACCACACTTTCTTCCAAAACAATTTTGATATATCCTGACTGACTGACCATGATCGTGTCTGAGGCATATCCTACATAACTGACAATCAGCGAAGAAGTGTTGTTGGATAAAGGGATTTCAAACTCACCCGCAAGATTGGTCGAACTTACGTCCTGGCTTCCGACCCAATATACAGAGGCTCCGATCAACGGAATTGTTGCCCCATCCTTTGATTTTTCAAAAACGCCTCCTTTCAGTGTTTGTAAAAAGGGATCATTTTTTTGATCCGGACGGTATTTACAACAACTATGTAAAGCTTCATAATCCTCATCTGTTGCAACCAACCCATCATTGTCATGACCTGCTTTCAACAATGCCTGATTCAGTTCTTTTTTTTGAAATAAATCATCGACTTCAAGCGTAAGTGTCTGATTTTCCAAACTGTATTTTGTTTTTAAAACTCCGATCGTCGTTTTGGAGATTCCCTCAATTCTTTCCGTACACATCCCGCAAGCTCCACTTACCGGGATGGTAACTCTTTGTTGTCCTGAACCGATAAACGGAAGAACACACAGAGCTAAAATAATGATAATATATTTTTGCATTTCAATATTAACTAAATAAACAAATCTGCCCTTCTGGTGAAGGACATTAGAGATCTTTTGTATTATTAAGCTAATAATCTCGGAGGGTGGTAAAAATCTTCTGCAAAGTCAGAAGTATGGACTTTTTCTGCCAGTATTTTGTCTTTTTTTGCAGGTGATTCAACCCACTCTTTCATGGTAAATGTCAAAGACGGGGAAGTAATAAATACTTTTACACAACACAAACAGTGGCAGGATTCTCCGTCACAAGAGTGGTTTTGATCTTCCTGATCGGGATTTGTTTTTTTGTGGCAACATGATTTTTTGCCCGAATCGTCTGCAGAACAGCCGCTGAAAGTTATTTCAGACATTTCTTTTTCGGCACGACATGAACCCGGGACACAAACTTTGTGTGCCTGAGTAAAAATCGAAAAGACCAGAATAAATGTCAACCACTTCATGTTGCAAAAGTAATGTAATATTTTTATGGAATGTAAATTTTGTTGGTAAAAAGGTCATTTTGCGGCTTTTTTAACACTTTTTTGGCTTAAAATTAAAGAAACAGGTAATGTTGATGATTTTTTACAAAATTTTTAAAGCAATTTGGAAGCGTAAACATCTTTTGAACTACATGCTTTTGAAAACTATAAATGTTCCGGATTCAGTCCTGATTTTTTATAAATGATTACATTTACAGTCAAAAT
>JALHOZ010000032.1 GCA_022842725.1 Saprospiraceae bacterium | reverse complement strand
CAAAATTTTTAAAGCAATTTGGAAGCGTAAACATCTTTTGAACTACATGCTTTTGAAAACTATAAATGTTCCGGATTCAGTCCTGATTTTTTATAAATGATTACATTTACAGTCAAAATTAAATGTATGGAAATCCATTCAATCAATACCGAAAGACTGATCTTAAAGCCTGTCCAAAAAGAAGATGCACCATTTATTTTGGAATTATTAAATACGCCTAAGTGGTTAAAATACATCGGGGACAGAAATGTTCATACAGCAGAAGAAGCGAGTCAATATATTTCGGAAAAAATGTTACCACAATTTGAAAGACTGGGTTTTGGGAATTATGTGGTGATCAGAAAACAGGATAACATTCCGGTCGGGACTTGTGGTTTGTACGACAGAGAAGGTTTGGATGGCGTAGATCTGGGTTTTGCATTTTTGCCGGAATACGAAAATCAGGGATTTGGTTTTGAAGCTGCCACTGCCCTCAAAGAAAAAGCATTGACTGAATTTGGACTTTCAAAACTGGTAGCCATCACCCTGATGGAAAATACCAATTCTCAAAGGTTGTTGTACAAACTGGGTTTTGCCAGAAAAGAAACCGTCAGATTGCCTTCTTCAGAAAATGATTTTTATCTCTTTGTTTTTCCGGAAGATCATATTTAGTATGATGTAATACATGTATTTATTGGTTCTTCAGGTATATGGGTTATAGTCGTTTTTTTAGGTATGGGCAAAACAACATGTCTTCAGGTCGATTGGTCAATAAATATGTTGGATTTCCTTAAAACGGCTTAATTCTTTTTTTATACATTTCATCAGTATATATGGGCGTTTATGCCAAATAAATTTTTCCCGTAAACCTCTTCCGACATACTTTTGGGTCATTCAAATCAAAATGAATATATTTTACCCAAAAAACAAGTTCGTATGTCACAACACTTACAAAGTCAGCACAGCATTGAAAAACCTTCGGAATGTCCCGGCTGTGGTTATTTTGATACCGGCAAATTTTGTTCTAATTGCGGAAGTATCATCCAGAATTATAAAATTAATTTCGATTATATCCTCAATAATATTTTTGAATGGGAAGATAAGGTGACTTATACCACGATACAACTGATCAAAAGGCCGGTTACCTTTCTTAAAGGTTATATGGAGGGCAACAGATTAAGGACTTTCATCCCGTTTAAGTATTTGTTTTTTTGTTTTGGTCTCTTTTGTTTTGTCAATCAAATATTTTCCTTACATGATTTATACAGCGATCCGATAGATGTGTATATAAAACAAACCAACGTATATAAAAATGATCTTGTTTTTGAAAACATCATCAATACGTTCGGCAAATTTTTTGTCCTGCTTTTTATACCTTTTTATATAATCTCTACGAAAATATTTTTCCCCCGGTCAACCTATAATCTTGCAGAAAGAGCAACCGCAGTAACCTATATGCTCGGTATGCTGATGATGATTCAGGTAGTACTGGGACTCATCACGGCGTTGTTCCATCCTTTTTATTTTATCAAACCTTTTATCGTTTTTGGAATACAGTTCTATATCATTTTTATCCTGTCATTCAGGTTTTTTAAAGCGTCCCTTTTTGAGGCAGTATGGAAATCTGTTTTATCATTTTTATGTATCATGGTCTTGTTTAAAGGTACCCTGTCGGGACTTGACGGACTGATCAGCTTGTTTTATTAGACAACCCTTCCAAATTTTTTACAATGACTTCTTATAAAGTAATATTTCTTTTTCTTTTGATCCCTTTGGTTTCCTGTGTTTCATCCAAAAAATACAGGATGATGACACAAAAATATCAGACCTCTTATGAACAGAATATAGCACAATCGGCCACCATTTCAGATTTGTTAAGCAGTGTGGATTCATTAAAAAAGGCCAACGAAATTTTACAAAATACAGTCAGACATCAGGAAGAAATCAATGTTTTACTGAAATCAGATGTAAGGTTTAAATCTGACAGAATGGACGAGTTAAATGTAGAACTAAAAAGAGTGCAGGATGAAAAAGACATCATAACCAAAAGTAATGAGGCATTGATCCAGTCTAATACTACTTATGTAGGGATAACCAAAAATCTTCTGTCTGACCTGGAGGTTCAATATTTGAAAGTATTAAATTTATCTATTGCTCTGGAAAGACAGGATTCACTGAATATCCATTTGGTTAAAAAAGTAAAAAGAGAAATGTCAGATAAAAAGTATAAACGTGCCCTCGAAAAGCTGGGTTTTGTATTTGAATAACGGGTTTCCGGTCGAATACAAAACCGATAGTTTGCTGGTGTTACCGCTTGGGATACAAATCGTTGATATTTGATGCCATTTTATAGTAACAATTTTAATTGTTCAGGCGTTATCCATATATAAATATGTTGGTAACATGATATTCAGTCGTTTTTTTCAAAATAAATGGTTCAATATTCGGTTTTATAAGGATTTGAAGCCTGTTGTTTCTTTATTTATTTGGATACCGGTTCTGCTTTTTGTGACATTTTTGACAGCAGGATTTATCTCAAAACCGAATGTAGCGGTCTCCTCTATGTGTGATTTGGAAAACTCCAGTTTTAAAGTTGGCGAAAAATTGGTCTACAAAGCTTACTACAACTGGCAGTTTGTTTGGGTACCTGCCGGTGAAGCCGTATTTGAAGTAAAAGACAACAAAGATTTTTATGAAATAATAGTAACGGGAAGAACCTATACAAGTTATGATTACTTTTTTAGGGTAAGAGACTATTTTTATTCAAAGGTTGATAAAAAAACGCTTCTCCCACAAAATTTTGTCAGGATTGTGGAAGAAGGGAACTACAGAAAATTTGACAGTTTGGTCTTTGATCACAAAAACCAGACAGCAAAAAGTATAAACGGCCCTTCCCGTTCAAAAACAACCACAAAAAATATTCCTTTTGTATCCTGTACGCACGATCTTTTGTCCGTCCTGTATTTTATGCGCAATATCGATGTTCCTGCTTACAAAGTTGGCGAACATATACCCGTAAAAATGTTGTTTGACGAAGAGATTTATCCTATCAAAGTTCGTTACACCGGAAAAGAATCGAAAGTTGAAGTCAAAGACTTAGGTGTGTTTAATACCATTACAGTGGTACCTGACCTCGTCAGCGGAAACGTGTTTAAGGATGGTAATAAAATGAAAGTATGGGTGACGGACGACAGGAATAAAATCCCTTTACTGATTGAATCACCTCTTGCGGTAGGAACTGCCAAAGCCGTATTGCAGTCTTATTCCGGGATCAGACATAAAGTGACTTCCAAAATAAAATAGTCATTACTCAAATAATTCTGAACAAAAAAGCAAAAAGACAAAAAAAGATTCATTTGACTTCGGTTAAAAACGGAGCAAAAGTTGGATAATGAATGTCATTAAAAAAGTTGAATAAAATATAACACAAGTAAAATCTGATGTGCCACCCAATACGATTTTTTTCTCCTTTTTTTTGTTTTACAAATTACATCGTAAAATTGTGGTCTTATGAAGTCAATTTTTTTTACCGTTTTTTTCCTTTTGTTTAGCGTTGCTGTCGGAAAGGGACAAGTGACTTTCGGCTTGCATACGGGAATCAGTGGATATACCGGCATTCATACCGATTTTTCGATTGAAGTTCCTGTATACCATCGTTTTTCTCTAAACTCAAGGGCTTCATATGTCATTCGTCAGGGGGTAATGTTCAGAACCGGTATCCGATTCAGCTATCCTGTATTCAAAAAAACAGAAATGAGAATTGGTATGGATGTTGGTGTATATGATCAAAGAGATCTGTTCAGTAATTTTTGGGCAAATCCTTATTTTGTTTATGGCGGCAATTTGGGTATCCACTACAAACTGAACCCAAAATGGGGCTTATTGGGAGAAATCAATCTTTTGGACTTAAAAAATTATAATTCACAACATCAAGCTATATTATTCCAATTGGGAGTAACGTATTCGTTAACTGATTAGAACGTGTAAGTGAATGTAAAATGGCTAAAATCTTAAATTCGTTTTTCCGACAGAGGAAATTCACCCCACCCTTTTTTCGATATCGTTTAAAATTTTACGGATTTCAGGATTAAATGAAACCGTTTCATTTTCCATATATAACCAAGTCGGAGCGTTGGTACAAAAGGGCAATACTTCCGGAGATGTAGATGTATCCGGTTTGCCTCAGGGTATGTATATACTGACACTTACAGGAGCGACTTTCGGTGACAAAACTATTTTTCGTTTTGTCAAGATGAAGTAAGGATTTATTCCACCACCTTAAAAAAGTACAATCGGGGTTCATTGGCAGGTTCAGCAAAGAATGTACCACCAAATCCGCCGGGATTAATGCTGAATCGGGTGGTATTAATTTCTTTACAAACGGAAAAATTGTTGTCACCCGCTAAAAAAGACAATTCCATATCATTACTTTGACATTCGTTGTATTCACCGAAAGTGCCATTCATTAAATATATAGCATAATACCCCGGTGTCAGACAGGTTATCGAAATTTTTTTTCCACAAAAATGATTATCACAGGTTAATGTGAATTGCCCTTGTATATCTCTCGTGAATACAGAATTTGAAGTAATAAAAGCAATGGTGGTATCAGGCATTTCAAAATACCTCAATCCATCCGTCACATTCTGATTGTTGTCCCGGATTCTCAGAAGTTGTATATTAAAAGAAAAATCTCCGTTACTGTTGTCATAAACAATATTATTTTCACAGCCCATAATGGCTGAAAATTCTACCGGCAACAAAATATTTTCTCCAACCTGGTACGTCTTTTTTAGTTGGTTCTGATCCGACTCATATATATAATTCCTGGTAAAATAATTGTCACAATTATCACAGGAAAACCCATAACAAATAAAAAGAAAAACAACAGTAAGGATTCTGATTATCATAATAAACATTTAATTTTTAAGATTAGTATTTTCAAACTGAACGATAGAATATCCATTTTTGCTGTTCAAAATCCATCTTTTTTATTAAAAATGGTTAGTTTTACACAAATAACTTTCCATAAACCATGAACCTGGATTCTTTTCAGCAACAACTTTCGTTTTTAGGCTCTGAATTGTACCAAAAAATCAAAGAACACGGCATCATCCGCGAAGTTGAACCCAATACAGAAATCCTGAGGGAAAAAGAATATGTCCGTTATGTGCCGTTGGTGCTTTCCGGTCTTGTCAGGGTGGCTGCCCGGTTTGAAGACAAAGAGATGTTGTTGTACTACATACAGCCTTTGGAAAGTTGTGTCATGTCTTTTTCAGCATCCAGAGAAAATACACCCAGTAAGGTTTTTGCCGTCACGGAACTGAAATCTGTGGTATTGCTCCTTCCTTCTGACAAATTGGTTTTCTGGCTTCATGCCCATCCTGTACTCCACAATATTTTCTACAAAGAATATGACAAAAGATATGGTGACCTGTTGAACACCCTCCAACAAGTTATCTTTCAAAAAATGGAAGACCGTCTCTACGATTATCTGAAAACCAAACAAAAAGCTTTTGCCGATAAACAAACAGAATTTTCGCCGACAAAAATCGCCAGAGAATTGGGTACTGCCAGAGAAGTCATCAGCAGGGTGGCACACAAACTGGAAACAGAAGGAAAAATAAAAATCTCCAAAAATGTGGTTATTTTGACACATCGTGACTAATGTCACGGGTGATGGCAAATTCCATACTTATCTTTGTTTTGTAATTCATTTTTAATCTTCAAAATATCATTTTTATGAAAGCAAATATGGGAAGCATGGACAAAACCATCAGAATCGTGATTGCCGTAATCATCGCAGCCTTGTATTTTACCGGCACCATCAGTGGAACATTGGGTATCGTATTGTTGGTATTGGCAGCCGTATTTTTATTAACAAGCTTCATCAGTTTTTGTCCTTTGTATGCACCTTTTGGTATCACTACCTGCAAAAAAAATTAAGCGCAACCTGTTAGAATAGTCTATTTAAAAAAAATACATTGGAATACCATTGATAAATCGGTAATCTGATGTATTTTTTTTAGGTAGATAAAGTAAAAAACTTGTGTTTAGCTTATTGATTTGAATTGATTACTGCCTTCTCAAAACATAACCTTTTGTTTGCAAAGAGTCCGGCTTGAAGTTTTTTTGTTCTTCATTTGTAATGTCCGATAAAAAGATTTTATCGATATGTTCTGTGTAAGGATCAAACATTTTCTGATCATTCAAATAATGTTTTTTCGCCATTTTCAGATGAAAAAGATAACTGTCTTCATCGTCTGACAAACGGGAAGCGATGGCAGCATAAAAACGGTTTTCTGCCAGATCATTTTTTTGTTCTTGCATCTTAAATTGTTCGGAAGCTTTTTGATAGTCTCCTTTTTCGAGATACATGACGCCGAGGTGGAGATGATCGTACAAACCTGTCATAAACTGAGGATCCTTCATCTTATTTTCCAAAATGATGATGGCCTCATCCGTTCTGTTTGTTGCTTTATAACAAAGGGCGAGTGCCACGTCGAGATGGTAGTCACCGTTGACCGAAAAGCCGATATGGTTTTTGTTTAGTTTTTTCAACCACAAGATGTCTTCGATGGCTCCTTCATAATCACGGAAAAACTGAAATCTGCACCAACCCCGGTAGTCGAGATGATCTGCCGGAGCGATTTCGACCGCTTTGTTCATCAGTTCCATCCAGGTCACAAAATCGCCACTTTTTAGATAAGCCGTTGACTTGGCTGAATAGGCATAAGAAAAGGTGGAGTCGATGGCCAGGGCTTCGTCCAAAGCCTTTTGATAGGCCCAACTGAACTGATAGTGGCCTTCCCTTTTTTCGGCCGCTTTGCAGGCTTCATACTTTTTTTGATCACCCGACAATTTATAATAATTACAATTGGGTTGGGCGTAAGCCGTCTGAAAAGATATCAACAGGAGAAATAAATATATTTTTAACATGTGATGACGTGTTGAGAAGTGATTATGGCAATATTTTAACGATTTGACCGTCTTTGATTTTGAAGAGGAGATATTGATAGTAATCGACTGCCTCTGATTTTTCTTCCAGTATTTTCCATCCCGACAATTGTGTGGTGAGGGTAAATATCTGATTGGATATCTTTTTATCAAAAGGTCTTTCTTTGTAGTTTTCATCCGATTCAAGCATTCGGAACCTGCCGCTCTGTCCTTTACAATTGACTATAAAACGAACCCTGATCCATCCGGATTCCAAAACATCCACCGGTTTGTAATTTTTTTCAAAATAACGGATGATAGCAGGTTTTTCACCTTCAAAAGACAAGCCCTTGCTCATGTTAAAATATTGTCTCACATCATTTTCGCTGTGACACAATAAAAAGTTTGGGTTGTCAAGTTTCGGATTTGGGTCAATGTCCCCGACCCAACGAAAAGGTGGTTGTCCGGAAGAACACCCCAACAATCCACAGAAAAAAAGAAGGATAAAAAATCTGTCCATGTCAAAATCTTTATTTGAAAACGACAAAGACCTTTCTTTTGTGCGGCCGACGGACATAATAAACTGTTAATGACGCTGTATTAAAACCGAAAACCTCCTGCCCGTTATCTAAATTAATCCCCATTTTAAGTGTTTATTCGTTGTGACTTTACTACCTTTGCGGCTTCAAACTGAACTCAATCAATCTTCATGTCTGTAGATGTTATATTAGGCCTTCAATGGGGCGATGAAGGCAAAGGAAAAATTGTCGACTTTCTCGCTGACCAATACGATTTGGTTTGTCGTTTTCAGGGTGGACCCAATGCAGGACACACCATCAAAATCGGCAGTGATAAATATGTTTTGCATACCATTCCATCCGGTATTTTCAGAGAAAACATCATCAACGTCATCGGCAATGGTGTAGTGCTCGATCCGATTACTTTTGTCAAAGAGATGAATACCCTCGAAAAGTCAGGAATCGAATTTTTATCCCGACTCCTTATAGCCAGAAAAGCACACATTATCCTGCCTACTCACCGATTTTTGGACAAAGCGTCTGAAGCGGCCAAAGGAGCGGCCAAAATCGGAAGTACCCTCAAAGGAATCGGCCCCACTTACATGGACAAAACCGGCAGAAATGGCATGCGCATCGGCGACATTCACCTTCCGGATTTTGAAAGCAGATACAATATCCTCAAAGAAAAGCACCTCGGCCTACTCAAAATGTACCCTGAGGTGGAATTTGATCTTGCGCAACAGGAATCGGATTTTTTTGAATCTATCGAAATTATCAGAAAGTTACGCCTCATCAATGGCGAATATTATATCAACGCCGCCTTGAGTGAAGGAAAAAAAGTTTTGGCAGAAGGTGCTCAGGGTTCTATGCTGGATATTGACTTCGGTACCTACCCTTTTGTCACTTCTTCCAATACCATCAGTGCCGGTGTTTGTTCGGGTTTGGGTATCGCTCCCAACAAAATCAAAGAAGTGATTGGGATTGCCAAAGCATATTGTACACGTGTCGGTAGTGGTCCATTTCCTACAGAACTACACGACGAAACCGGAGAAAAACTCCGAAGTGTCGGCCATGAATTCGGTGCGACGACAGGCAGACCACGACGTTGCGGATGGATAGATATCCCTCAGCTCAAATATACGATTATGCTCAATGGTGTTACTCAGGTTGTGATCACAAAACTCGATGTTTTGGATACTTTCGAACAAATCAGTGTGTGTACGGATTATCACTACGACAATATGATCAGTGAAGAACTGCCATTTGACATGGTCGGTGTGGATATCGCACCTCAATTTGTGCATTACGACGGATGGAATGAGTCCGTGGATCACGTTACCACCTACGATGGTCTTCCACTGAAAACGCGTGATTATGTAAATCATTTGCAACAACATCTCAAGACCAAAATTTCGATGGTTTCTACCGGTCCGGAAAGACATAAATTGTTTTTATTGTAATCAATACTTATGGAAGAGCAGTTTTCACCGCAAGCGGACAAACCCACTGAAATCAGTCAATTAGGAGAATTCGGTTTGATACGTCACCTGACCAAAGACCTGAAAACGGTACAAAAGTCAACTCTTAAAGGCGTAGGTGATGATGCTGCTGTGATTGAAAATTTTGGTGAAACCACGGTAATTTCAACCGATTTATTGGTAGAAGGCATCCACTTTGATCTGATGTATACTCCCTTAAAACATTTGGGTTATAAAGCCGTGGTGGTTAATCTTTCGGATATTTTTGCCATGAATGCCGTTCCCCGTCAAATTACTGTATCTATTGCCATTTCAAGCAAATACACCCTGCAGGCGGTGGAAGAACTGTATGAAGGCATACGTTTGGCTTGCAACATGTATCATGTGGATCTTGTCGGCGGAGACACCACTTCTTCTCCCAAAGGTATGACCATCAGCGTTACAGCCATCGGTCAGGCAAAAAAAGAAAATCTTGTTTATCGCAGTGGTGCCAAACCCGGAGATATCCTTTGTGTCACCGGTGATCTTGGTGCTGCCTATCTTGGCTTGCAGGTTTTGGAAAGAGAAAAACAAATTTATTTGCAACATCCCGGAATACAACCCGAACTCGACAAAAGCCAATATCTGATTGAACGTCAGTTAAAACCCGAAGCACAAAAAGAAGCAATCGAATATTTTGACCGGTATCAAATCAAACCTACGTCAATGATTGATGTTTCCGACGGATTGGCCAGTGATCTGAAACACATTTGCAGCGCTTCAGGTGTGGGTGCCTTTATCGAAGAAGGTAAAGTTCCGATTCATCCCGATGCGGAAATGACAGCCATCAATTTCAGGCTTGACCCGATCACCTGTGCTTTACACGGCGGCGAAGATTATGAATTGTTATTTACCATTGATGAAAAAGATATCGAAAAAATAAGGTACATGCCGGATGTTTTTATCATCGGTGAAATAACAGAGGCAAATGACGGATTAAAACTACACACCACCGGCGGCAATATACATGAATTGACAGGTCAGGGCTGGCAACATTTTTAAAATAAAAATCTGCTTCATTTTCCATTGAATTTTTTTTAATTCTATTCAGGACTTTGTTTCCTTTCGGAAAAATGAGCCTAAAAATTTTCCACCAAATAAAAATAGAGTGGCATCCCGATTGTAATATTGACCGGAAAGGTGATACCCAATGCCATGGGAATAAAAAGCCCGGGATTGGCTTCCGGCAAAGCAATTTTGACTGCCGCAGGAACAGCGATATAAGAAGCACCTGCTGCCAGAATCGCAAATAAAAACCGGTTTGAAATATCATCGGTCAGATATCCGCTGAGTATAGCAATTGTGCAACCGTTGACTAATGGAATGATGATTGCAAGGACTAAAGGGGACCAACCGTAACGAAATAGTGATAATAATTTTTTACCGGTCATGATGCCCAGGTCCAGCAAAAAAATAGCCAGAAACCCTTTAAACAAATCATTGGTAAACGGTTTGATGCCTTCCGCCTCTTTGTCTGTAACCAGGTATCCGATAAAAAGACTTCCCAGAATCAACAAAACACTTCCATTGGTCAATGCGTGGTGGATGGCTTTTTTATGGCTCATCCGGTGATCCGAAGCTTCTGAACATAGGGACACCAAAAGCAAACCCACAATAATGGAAGGTGACTCCATCAAAGCCATAATAGCCACCATATAGCCATGAAATGGTATCTGTTTTACTTCGAGAAAAGAAACCGCGGTAACGAAAGTTACGGCACTTACCGAACCATAAGCCGCTGCCAAAGCTCCGGCATTAAACGTGCCGAATCTTTTTTTAGATATCAAAAAAACATAAAGCGGAATGGTTGTGGATATCAATAATCCAAAAAGTATCAACCATAAAACGTCAGCAGAAACTTCTTCATGTGAGAGGGCCTGTCCTCCTTTGAATCCGATAGAAAATAAAAGGTATAATGAAATAAATTTTGATGAATTGCGGGGAATTTCAAGGTCACTTTTGACATACACCGAAAACATACCCAAAACAAAAAACAATAAGGCAGGATTGGTCAGGTTTTCCAATAAAAGTTGGATTTCCATATGATTTTTTAAATACTTTTAATTTGAAAATTGTAAGTATGGTTACTTTTTATAAGTCAAATCCGGCGCAGAAACAATGTATTTAACTTACGAAAAAAGAGGGAAAAATTCAGGCAGGAGAAACTTAAAATCGAAAAAAATCTCCCCCGCCCTGAATCTGAAAAGTCAAACATCGAATGGATTTCGCAAAAAATTACAATCATTTATAACACTTACAAACAAAACTTTTTGCCTGCTGTCAAGCTGCGTGGTTACGCTACTTCCATGAGTTCAGGCATTCTTTTTTTCTGAATTTCTTCATCTATGATGCTGATATGTACACGGGATTCGATTTTAAGAGATTTTCCTTCTTCGATGGCTGTTTTTAACAGGGGGTATAAATTGCTGATAACTTCGTGTAATTCTGCAAGTCTTCGTGTGGAATGTGGGTCATTTTCACATGTTCTTTCATATGCGGACATGTTTTTGCGCTGATGAAACTGAATTTTGTGATTGAGAAGGTGCATTAAAATGTCCTTTCCGTCTTCAGCAGAAAAGATTCCGTCGATTAAACTAAATTTTTGTGGTGAGTTCATAAGTCTAAGATTTATTTTGGTGGGAAAAACATAAAGTCATACAGAGAATAGCCGATAAAATGGAAGCAGCTGTCAGGAGCCCTGACTCAACTGATTGTTTCCAAAAAATCGACATGCCCAATAAAAGAGCAGAAATTCCAAAGGCAACACAAGCCCATAAAGAAAAACCTTCCGATTTAATATCCCGGTTTTGACCTGATCTCAATTTTCTCAATATTCCTTTATAAGAAAAAAGTTGTTCGGAAGACCTGGTTTTTATATCCGCCGAATACGAAAGGTTTTTTATATGATTGTGATACGTGCTCATATTATTTTTAATTTCAAGGCAAAGTTCGTTATAGTTTTTCATATAGATTTATTTATCTTTGTAATGAATATTATAAAATATATTTATGAACTATACCTTACATCAACTAAATATCTTCCTGAAAATCGTACAAACAGGCAGTATTACCAAGGCTTCAGAGGCTTTACACCTAACACAGCCTGCAGTTTCCATTCAGTTAAAAAACTTTCAGGACCAGTTTGATATTCCACTCACAGAAGTAGTGGGACGAAAATTGTATGTAACCGAATTCGGAAAAGAAATAGCCATTTCTGCAGAACAAATCCTGCATCAGGTGTATGAAATCAATTTTAAAACCATGGCCTACAAAGGTCAACTGACCGGGAGATTAAAAATTTCTGTGGTTTCCACTGGAAAATATGTAATGCCTTATTTTCTTACCGATTTTATTCAGAACCATCCCGGTGTCGAACTCGAAATGGATGTGACCAATAAAATCCGGGTACTCAAGAGTCTGGAAAAAAATGAAGTTGATTTTTCTCTCGTGTCTATTTTACCTGAAAACATGCCCATTCAACACATTGATTTGATGGAAAACACTTTATACCTTGTAGGTAAAAAAGGGTATTTTCCTGTCAAAAAAAGGAGATGGCAGGAAATGTTTGAAGAATATCCGGTTATTTTCCGGGAAAAAGGTTCGGGAACGAGACATACCATGGAACAGTTTATTATCAAATCAGGTTTGCAGGTGAGCAAAAAAATGGAACTTACGTCAAATGAAGCCGTTAAACAGGCTATCCTTGCAGGATTGGGAATTTCCATCATGCCGGTGATAGGTATCAGAACGGAGTTAAAACTGGGCACTCTTGAAATCATTCCCGTCAAAGAATTACCAATCAGAACAAAGTGGAGCCTGATCTGGCCGGGTGGCAAAAAATATTCACCGGTAGCCCGTGCTTTTTTAGAATATATTACATCCCATAAAGAAAATATCATTGAAAAATATTTTCCGGACAACCGACTGAATACCTGAGGATACATTTCTTATTTTTGTGTAAAAATGGCTTAAAACCATTTTTCCGGGTCGACATTATGTCAACGACATATAGTCAGGAATGATACCGGATTTTACAAGGAATGATTTTCTGTAAAGCGATCATTTTCAAATCCCTGACTTATGAAAAAATAGCTACCTTTACCCAAAATTTTTTAATATCATGTCGGACAAAAAATTATTCCTTCTGGATGGTCACGCTCTGGTTTACAGAGCGCATTTTGCTTTTATCAGCAGACCTCTTATCAACTCAAAAGGAGTCAACACCTCTGCAGTAGCAGGATTTTTGCGCACTTTATGGGACCTCATGGTTAATGAAAAACCTACCCACATCGCCGTAGCTTTTGATCCAAAAGGCGGTACTTTCAGACATGAATTTTTTCCGGAATACAAGGCCAACAGAGATGCGACACCTGAAGACATCATTTTTGCCATGCCGTATATCCACAAAATCGTAGAAGCTTTCAAAATTCCGGTGATTATGATCAATAATTACGAAGCAGATGATGTGATCGGAACCGTAGCAAAACAAGCAGAAAAGGAAGGTTATCAGGTATTTATGGTGACACCTGACAAAGATTATGCGCAACTCGTTTCGGAAAATATTTTTATGTACAAACCCAGCAGGTCAGGAAATGGCGTTGACATTCTGGGTGTTCCGGAAATCCTCAGTGACTGGGAAATTTCAGATGTTCTGCAGGTGATCGACGTACTTGGGCTGCAAGGTGACAGTGTCGATAATATTCCGGGTGTTCCCGGTATCGGGCCCAAAACAGCTACAAAACTGCTGCAGGAATATGGTTCGGTAGAAAATCTTTTGGCCAACACAGACAAACTCAAAGGAAAGCTTAAAGAAAATCTCGAAATATACAAAGATCAGGCCCTGTTGTCCAAACGTCTGGCAACCATAAGCCTGGATGTGCCGATTCAGTTTGACGAAACAAAATATATCATAGACCCGATGGACAGAGATGCCCTGAAGGAAATATTTATGGAACTCGAGTTCCGGACGCTGGCACAACAAATCTTAGGCGGAGAAGATATTCCAACGGCCAATAACCGGGGAAATGCCAACCGACCTGCGGTAGTACAGGGCAATTTATTCGGCGATGTGCAAAACAGCCAAAGCTCTGCAGTTGAATCCTCAGTAAATAATGAATATCAGATTGCCAAAAAAAGTATTTCCAATGTAGATCACGAATATATTGTCACAGATACGGAAGAAAAGATCACTTCGTTGATCCAAACTTTAGAAAAATCAGAACTCATCAGTTTTGATACGGAAACTACCGGCATCGATGCACACTCCGCAGAACTGGTAGGAATGGTATTTTCTCTGAAACCACACGAAGCATTTTATGTACCGGTTTCTGCTGATCAAAAGGAAGCTATGACATTGGTGGCACGCTTCAAAAATGTTTTGGAAAATCCGTCCATACCAAAAGTCGGTCAGAATATAAAATACGATATGACCATCATGAAATGGTACGGCGTAGAATTGGCAGGAACCTTGTTTGACACCATGATCGCTCACTATCTTTGCGAACCCGACCTGAGACATAAACTTGACTATCTGACAGAAACTTACCTCGATTATAAAATGGTGCCAATCGAAGATCTTATCGGAAAGTCAGGTAAAAATCAATTGTCGATGCGCGATGTTTCCCTCGAAAGGGTCAAAGAATATGCCGGAGAAGATGCCGATCTTACCCTGCAGCTCAAACCCGTTCTGTCTGACATGATGATTCAAAATCACCTCAACGATTTGTATCATGCCATTGAAATGCCGCTTATCCGCGTACTTTGTGATGTCGAATACGAAGGAGTGAGAATCAATGATACTTTTTTGAATGCCTATTCTAAAGATCTGGAAAATATCATTATGTCCAAGGAGCAGGAAATTTATAAAAATGCAGGTTGTCATTTTAATATTGCCTCGCCCAAACAGGTAGGTGAGGTTCTTTTTGACAGGCTGCAGGTGCCCTACCGCTGGAAAAAAACCTCAACAGGTCAGTATTCTACAGATTTTGAAAAACTGTCAGAGCTTGCGGGTGAACATATCGTCATTGACACAATTTTGGAGCACCGGAAATTCAGCAAACTCAAGTCTACGTATGTGGATGCCCTACCGACCATGATCAATCAAAAAACAGGTCGTATCCATACCAATTTTAATCAGGCCAGAGCTGCTACAGGACGATTGAGTAGCGAAAATCCCAATTTGCAGAATATTCCGATTCGTGATGAAGCGGGAAGGGAAATCAGAAAAGCTTTTATTCCGAGAGATGAAAATCATATTTTACTGGCTGCCGATTATTCGCAGATAGAACTCAGAATTATTGCTCACGTGAGTAAAGATGAATCTATGATCGAAGCATTCAGTATGGGAAATGACTTCCATACAGCTACGGCTTCCAAAGTATTTAAAGTGGATATAGACAAGGTCACTTCCGACCAGCGAAGGAATGCAAAAACGGTCAACTTTTCCATTATATATGGTGCCGGAGCCGTAAATCTTTCAAGACAACTGAATATTTCCCGAAAGGAAGCAGCAGACCTTATCCAACAATATTTTACAGAGTTTAAAGGATTAAAAAGATATATGGAAGAAACGGTTGCTTTTGCCCGGGAACATGGTTATGTACAAACCTTAATGGGAAGAAGAAGGTATCTGAGAGATATCAATTCCCGTAACAGTCTGACCGCTTCAAATGCCGAAAGAGCTGCCATTAACACTCCGATTCAGGGCTCTGCGGCGGATATGATCAAAATTGCCATGATCAACATTCATCAGTCGTTTAAGGAACATCAGTTTTCTTCAGCAATGATTTTACAGGTTCATGACGAATTGGTTTTTGATGTATACAAACCAGAACTCGAAAAAGTGAAGGCCGTCATAGAAGATAAAATGAAACATGCCTTACCGGACTTGTCTGTGCCGATATTGGTGGGTATGGGTGCCGGAGAAAACTGGTTGGAGGCCCATTAAGGAATCAGCGCTTTGTATATCACACTTTGCATTTTTGGCCGGAATTTTCTGGTATGCAAGGTATTATTGCTCATATTCGGATACGTTCTGTTGGTCAGAAAGGTAAAAATGATCTGATGCTCAGGATCGGCAAAAGTCACACCACCTGTAAATCCTGTATGACCAAAAGTTACATCCGAAGCCAATTCGGAAGTACTTTCCATTTTGCTTTCATTGAGTTCTTTCATGTCAAAACCCAATCCCCTTCTCGTCGATCCCATATGTCGGGTCGTAAATAATTTGACGGTCTCAGGAGAAAAAAACTGATATCCGCCATAAGAACCACCGTTGAGCAACATCTGCATGATCACCGTCGTCTCTTTGGCAGTGGAAAACAAACCCGCATGTCCTGCCACGCCACCAAGCATAGCCGCTGCCATATCGTGCACAGTTCCTCTGATAATCGACATCCTGAAATAATCATCTACTTCGCTGGGAGCAATGTGAGATTGAGGAACATGTTCTAACGGTTTAAAACGTGTGTATCTGAGACCCAAAGGCTGATAAAAATGGGTAAGCGTATAATCATCCAATTTTTGACCACTGATACCTTCCACCACTTTTTGGGTTAATAAAAAACCAAGGTCACTATATTTATAACTTTTTGATGTGCGCATACCGCTCTTAAAAACTTTCGTCCAGATACTATCCTTATAATTGGTTTTTAAAAACAATTTTTCAGAAACCGGTATCGAAAATTCCGGAGAAAACGTATTACGGTACCATAATGTATCGGGCACTTTCTTTTTGCCTGAAGGCATCAGGGTTTCTTCATAAAAGGGAATATAAGGTTTTAGTCCGGCATAGTGAGACAACATAGACTCAAGCGTTAGTGAATCTTTATCCGTAGATATCAGGTCGGTGATATAAAATCTGATCGGACGTTGAAGAGACAACCTTTTTTCATCATATAGCTTCATGGTTGTCAGTGTGGTAGCCAAAATTTTTGTCAATGAAGCTACATCGTACAATGTATTTGATTTTACCTTATCCCAGTTGGGAGCTAAATATCCGTATTCCTTCTGCCATACGATTTTTCCGTCTTTTGTTATGACAATCTGACCGCCCGGTATTGCCTTTGATGATATGGCCAATTGAGCCAATGAGTCGATTGCCTTTAATTTGTGGCTGTAAAGACCTACCTGTTCGGGAATACCATAACCCAATCTTCCTAATGAGGCTCTTGATAGTCCGTAACCTGCAATCAATTCTTTCGAAGCTTTAACAGGCAATTTCCCTTCCATTTTATTTGCCCCAAAAAGAGTTTGTGCAGCAATATCCTGATGTTCATTTTCATTGTCATAAGCCAGTAAAACTGCCGGGAAATCTTTCAACTTTTCTACAAAATATGGATTGCCGAAAAACACAATGATGATTTGTGTTTGTTTCTGAATCTCTTTGAGAAAAGAAATGAGTTCCGGAGTAAGATCTCTGGCAGAAGACCGGGATTTTAATTGGGAATGAATTCCGACAATGACCCTGTCAAATTGAGCAAAAGTATTGAGCAAACTACTTTTTTTGGAAGACAGTTCGTGCAAAAGCAACTGATAATGATTGGCTTCTGTATAATCGTCGATTCTTTCCTGAAAAGTTGATTTATGGACAACGTTGACACTCAATGTAGCTGTGTGTATGCCGAATATTTCTTTTACCGGTATTTGGTTCAGATCATCCTTTACCAAAGTCATGGAAGCTTCAATTACTTTGGCTTTGATGGCAAGACCAAAAGGGGTATTCAGGACATTTATGGCATTGCCATCAGCGGCTTCTTCCATTCGTGAAAGTCCGGCTTTGTATTTGGCTGAAAGAATTCTGAAAACACTGTTGTTTATATCTTCCTCACGTATTTTGCCTTCGACAATATATTTTTTAATGGTTTCAACGGCAAGTAAAACATTTTCCGGCAAAAGTAATATATCATTGCCGGCGACAACAGCTTCAGCTTCAGCAATTCCCGAAGGAAAATGTTTGGTAACTGCTTTCATATCAAGAGCGTCCGTCACTATCAGCCCTTTAAAATCCAGCTCCACCCGCAACATATCATGAACTATAATCCTGGAAAGACTGGCAGGTCTGTTGGGCCTGTTGTCGATTTTTGGCAGATGGAGATGACCGACCATCACAGAAGCAATATTTTGAGCGGCCAGTCTTCTGAACGGAAAGACATCCGTTTCCATCAGACTATCCCGGTTGTGGTCGAGAACCGGCAAATCTTCATGAGAATCCACGTGTGTGTCGCCGTGGCCCGGAAAGTGTTTGGCGCACGATAAAACACCGCTGTCTTCGAGCCCTTTGCTCATGAGAAAGGCTTTAGCAGTCACGTTTTCTTTACTTTCACCAAAACTGCGTTCGTAAATAACCGGATTTTTAGGATTATTATTAAGATCGACTACCGGCGAAAAATTGAAGTTAATCCCCAACTCTTTACATTGTTTGCCAATCTCTTTGCCCAACTGATAAATCAGTTTTTCATCCTGAATCGCTCCGAGCTGCAGATTTCTGGGAAAAGAAATGGCATCCTGCGGAAAACGCATGCCCAATCCCCATTCTCCGTCCGTAGCGATAAACAGCGGATATTTGGATATTTTTTGAAAGTATGTGGTATATTTTTTTTGATTTTGAGGTTTACCCTGAAAAAAACAAATCCCACCGATATGGTAGGTTTTGATCAGATGTTCGATATAATCCTTTTCAGCAAGTTCTCCTTTGGAATATGCGCGAACCATAATCATCTGCCCGATTTTTTCTTCAAGCGTCATATTATTCAGGATATTGGAAACCCATTCCTCCTCACGCTGAAGATAATTTTGTGTATAGGCAGTATGTATGGATACTACAACACAAATCAGGGTACAAATCAAATGAATACGTTTCACTACAATGTTTTATGATCGTCATTCTTAGTATGATATGACGTCTCATTTTACGAAATTAGTATATTTTCACAAATCCTTAACGACCTTGTTTTTGCATAATGTCTTTATCAATCGTCATGGCTTTTTGCAGACTTTGCTGAGCCATTCCTTCGTTTCCGACGTTGCGATAGGCATGGTGAAGATTAACAAAGGCCTGTGCATTATCAGGAGTCATCTGAGCTACCTTTAAAAACTGTTGGAGTGCAAGATCGTGTTTTTGCTGCATTCCGTAAGCGATACCGAGCAGTCTGACCGTTTCAGGATCATTCGGGTTTAATTGGAGGGATCTCTGAAGATAACCTTCTGCTTTGACAAGATTATTTTGTTGTTCTCCGGCGGCTTTGCCGGCTTCCCTCATGGCTACGGCCATATTTTTGTAGGCATCAGTAAAATCAGGTGACAATTTAGTACACATCTCATAAGAACGGATGGCATCATCATATCTTTTCAGATAAAACAATGCATTGCCACGGATAAGGTAGGCATTTTTATAGGTCGGATGTATTTTTATGGCTTCATCGAGGTATTCTACGGCCTGACTATACATTTTTTGTTGTTTGACCGGGTCTTTTTCATTGGGCGCCGAAGTGGTCAATGCACCACCCGCAGCATTCAGAACTTTAGCGCTTCTTTTCGACGTATGTACATCGGTGAGAAACAACGTATCGTCATTTTTCCAAACGGTATTTCTGGCTACTGTTTTGATCGAAAAAAGCAGGCAGATGGCAGCTGTAATACCCAAAACTCCTTTTGCAGACATACGGGGTGCCACATATTCTACTAAAATAAATGCCAAAAGCATGGCAAAACCCACCGAAGGCATAAACATAAATCGTTCAGACATATTGGTTCCGATAGGAAATACAATGTTTGAAATAATAGAGGTAGTAAGCAAAAAATAAAGGATCGAAAACGAAGTGATACTTCGGCTCTTAAATCCTTTCCATGCAAGATAAATCAAACCTACATAGGCCAAAAGACTCAATAAAACCATAGGACTGGCAAAAGTCATGATATCGATGTGCCTCGGATAATAATCGTGGGTCAAAGGATGCGGAAACACCAATAAAACCAGATATTTTCCCAGGGTATAGAGAATGGTAGCCATTTTTTCTCCTGTTGAAAAAGGAATGTATTCGTTTCCGGACAACTTGATATAAGGGTTGTTCATCAGTTCCATCGGGGTTCCTCCCATATCAAAACCTAAAACCGATGTACGTATCAACAAAAACAATATAACCGGTGGCCATATCCAGGCTGAGGCCGCGATGGCTTTGGGAACAGATATATTTCTGAAAAAATAGAGCGCCAACGGAATGACCGCTACAAAAGTGATGGTATTTTCTTTGGAAAGCAAACCGATAAACATACTGACAGCCGCAGCTATCAGATATTTTTTCTGCCCTGTGTCATACGCTTTAAATACACCGTATAATGCAAAAAGGCTTGCCATAAGACTCATGATTTCGTCTCTGCCTTTGATGTTGGCAACAACTTCCGTATGTAATGGATGTACCGCAAATATCAGGGCCGCGATTAATGGAAAATTTTGATATGTCGCGTTGTTGAACCGAACCTCAAATATCGTTTGCAATGTTTTGTACAACAAAAAACATAAAAGACCATAATATAAAATATTCAGCAAATGGCCTAAAAACGGTTTGTTACCTACCAATGAATATTCCACTGCAAACATTGCCGGTGTAAAAGGACGATATCGTCCGCCGGAAACCAGGTTCGCTTTGCCTTCTTCTTTAAAAAACCCATAAAAAGTATCATACTTAAACAAACCCGGCAATCCTTTGACGCCTTGTGTGGTAAACATATTGTCATAAATCACAATGGCGTCATCCTGTGTAAAATCATGAAAAAGTGTGTTGGCATAAACCATGGCACCGACGATAAATACCAACCATGCATGCCATGATGGTACCAAACTACCTGAAGTAACAGGCGATAATGCGGGTTTATTCAATTTTACTTCTTCTTTTCCGATTTGTTTTTTATGCTTCATACAAGTCAAACTTTGTGTTGTTTTGCCAAAAATTCGGGTTTTGATTTATCTTTTTGTGGATACTTTGTCTGTGACGTAAATATACTACCCAACCAAAAATCCATACTGCAAAGGTAAAAAAAGTATTTGTTACCAAACATATTACTGAAAAATGTTGTGTGAAGGAAATTTATTCTGCCAATAAAGAGCCGGATTCCTTTCATACTTTTATTATTTTAAAAATAATATACCTTGCTTTCTCAAGTAGTTCATTTCATCTGGTCTGAAGTTTTATTTTGCTAAAAAGATAAAAATCTATATTGCCTGACCCTATAAATCACGGACTCATTTTTGTCAATTTACGACAAAAAATGTGTGCTTTTTCCAAAACTATTGCCGGTTTCATTTATTATATTTACTTTTGCAGATAAACTAACGTTTGTTAGTATGATGGAAGTAAAAAGTAAAGGTCAGCAAGTCAGTCGTAGAGAAGAAATTCTCGATAAAGCAGCACGTCTTTTTAAACAAAAAGGATATGTAGCCACTACCATGCGGGAAATAGCAGAACAGGTTGGTATGGAGGCAGCTTCTATGTACAACCACATCCGGGGCAAAGAAGAATTGCTCGAAGAGATTTGTGCCCGGGTAGCTGAAACCTATGTCAACCAAATGAATGAAATCGAAAGTTCGGACTTGTCACCTATTCATAAATTACAGGCGCTCATTCGTTCTCATATATCCATTACAACCAAAAATATCCATTGGATTTCCGTAGCCAATAATGAATGGAGACATCTGCCGGATTCATCCCTCAAATCATTTAAAAAAGCAAGAGATACCTATGAAGACCGCCTTGCGGAAATCATCAGATCAGGTATCGACTGTCAGGAAGTAGCCGATGTACATGTGTCCATCACCTTATATACCATATTGTCGTCATTGCGATGGATTGAAACGTGGTATAAACCCAATAAGTCCTATAATGCACGCGACCTCGAAGAAAACATCGTCAATATTTTAATGAATGGACTAAAAAAGTCCGGTTAAACGTAAATTTATGCAGTTTTATCCGCTTACCGTCAAAGATATCCGAAGAGAAACCCGCGATTGTGTTTCCGTAGCTTTTGATGTGCCCGAAACACTCGCTGATATTTTTTCATTTACCCAGGGTCAATACCTCACCCTAAAAACCCACATCAACGGTCAGGAAGTTCGCAGGTCCTATTCTATTTGTACCGCTCCGGACGAAAAAGACCTCAGAGTCGCCATCAAAGAAGTGGAAAACGGTCTCTTTTCAACATTTGCGAACAGAAATCTAAAGACGTTAGACGTCATCGAAGTGATGCCGCCGAACGGTCACTTTTTCACAGAAATACATCCGCAAAACCAACAGTCCTATGTGTTTTTTGCAGCAGGAAGCGGTATCACGCCGGTCATTTCGAATATTAAAACAATACTGAAAAACGAACCGGAAAGTTATGTCACGCTTCTCTACGGCAATCAGAAAGTGTCTACCATCATCTTTAAAGAAGAGATTGAAGCACTGAAAAACATTTATTTGGGCAGGTTTCAGATTTTTAACATCCTTAGTCGCGAACATACAGAATCAGACCTGCTCAATGGCAGACTCAACGAAGATAAAATCAGGAAATTTGTTCGTTTTGTTCCTTCATTGCTGCATGCTGACCATTTTTTTGCCTGTGGCCCCGAAGACATCATTTTTGCTTCAAAAAATGTACTGACAGAACACGGCATTCCGGAAGAAAAAATACATTTTGAACTGTTTAATGCACCTAAAAATGTAACGAAAAAAGCCATGCCTGAAGCAGCGGTGGAAAGTATGGCAACCATCAGACTCGACGGACTTACCCTTCAGGTTCCGGTAGAAAAAGGGCAAAACATCCTGGATGCTGCCCAACAATTCGGCAGTGATATGCCTTACGCCTGCAAAGGGGGTGTATGCTGTACCTGTCGTGCCAAACTCATCGAAGGGGAAGTCGAAATGGAAGCCAATTATGCCTTGACTAAAAAAGAAGTGGAAGACGGTTTTATCCTGACCTGCCAGGCCGTTCCCAAAACAAAAATGGTAAAGATTGATTTTGACATAAAATAAAAACAAATGGATACAACAAAAAATCTCGAAGAAATTTTCCAATCCAAGATCGATCACGAAATAAAAATCGAACCGAAAGATTGGATGCCGGATGCTTACCGAAAGACGTTGATCAGACAAATCTCTCAGCACGCACACAGCGAAATCGTAGGTATGCTTCCGGAAGGCAACTGGATCACCCGTACGCCAAGCCTGCGCAGGAAAGTAGCTTTGCTGGCCAAAATCCAGGATGAAGCCGGACACGGACTGTATCTCTACTCCGCAGCAGAAACCCTGGGTATTACCAGAGACCAGCTTCTTGACGAATTACATACGGGAAAGGCAAAATACAGTTCGATCTTCAACTACCCTGCCCTGACCTGGGCTGACATGGGCTCTGTGGGTTGGCTGGTAGATGGTGCCGCCATCATGAATCAGGTGATGCTGTGCCGAACCAGTTACGGACCCTATGCCCGCGCTATGGTTCGTATCTGTAAAGAAGAAAGTTTCCACCACCGTCAGGGATTCGAAATTTTGCTCACATTGTCTCAGGGTACCGAAGCTCAGAAAAAAATGTGTCAGGAATCGATCAACCGATGGTGGAAACCGGCATTGATGATGTTCGGACCACCCGACGAACAGTCCTCCAATACTGAAATGAGCATGAAATGGAAGATCAAAAGAGAAACCAACGACGAATTAAGACAAAGATTTGTCGATGTGGCTGCCGAACAGGTAAAATTTCTCAACATGACTCTTCCTGATGTCGTGTGGAATGAATCAACGGGGCATTACGACTTTGGCGCACTCGATTGGGATCATTTTTGGAATGTAGTCAAAGGAAACGGTCCATGCAACAAACAAAGACTGGATGCCCGAATCAAAGCCCACGAAAATGGAGCCTGGGTAAGAGAAGCCGCTTTGGCTTTCGCCGAAAAACAAAAAATAAGACAACAATCACAAGTAAAAACAGCATAATGGAAAAGGAATTACCTCTTTGGGAAGTGTTTATCAGATCAAGACAAGGACTTGACCACAAACACGTCGGATCATTACATGCCGCTGATGCACAGATGGCCATCGAAAATGCCAGAGACGTCTACACCAGACGTCAGGAAGGTGTCAGCATCTGGGTTGTGGAATCGGTACACATCACTGCTTCCGATCCTGCCGACAGCGATCCGTTGTTTGAACCGGCAAAAGATAAAGCTTACCGACATCCGACATTTTACCAACTTCCGGAAGGAATCAAACACATTTAAACCATGACATTTTACGATTATATCATCCGTCTTGCAGATAATAATCTGATTTTGGGTCACCGCCTTTCGGAATGGTGTGGTCACGGTCCGTTTTTGGAGCAGGACATGGCGATGACCAATATTTCACTTGACCTGATCGGCCAGTCCAGAAGTATGTATGCTTTGGCTGCTGAGATAAATAGTAAGGGAGAATCGGAAGATGATATTGCCTTTTTGAGATTGGAACACGAATATCAAAATCTATTATTGGTCGAACAACCCAACGGAGATTTTGCACATACCGTGCTCAGGCAATTGTTTTTTGCTTCTTTCCAATTACCGTTGTATCAGGCGATGTTGCAAAAACTTCAAGGAATGACCGAAGAACATTTTGTGACTTTACGTGGTATTCTGGAAAAAGCCGTCATGGAAGTTACGTATCACAAAAGATGGTCGTCCGAGTGGGTCATCCGTTTGGGAGACGGCACAGCAGAAAGTCACAGCAGAATGGTAACTGCTGTCAACGAACTCTACCGGTATTACGGAGAAGCTTTTATTTCCGATGCGGTAGATGATGCTGCCGTTTCAGAAGGATACGGCGTAAGACCCGAAGAACTCAAAGCCGAAGCGGATCAATACATTGATGATATTTTCCGTCAGGCCAACCTGAATATTCCGGTTGATACCTATATGCAGAGAGGCGGAAAACAAGGAGTTCATTCCGAATACATGGGTTACCTGCTTTCAGAATTACAATACATGCAAAGAGCCTATCCGAATGCCAGTTGGTAGTCAGATGTCAATTGAGAAAGAAAAAATTCTCCATATTCTGGAAAGGGTGACCGATCCCGAAATCCCTGTGCTCACCATTCAGGACATGGGCATCATTCGGGATGTGATCATCGAAAACCATAAAATTATCGTGGTGATCACACCGACCTATTCAGGGTGTCCGGCCATGTCTGCCATCAGCATGGCCATCCGGATGGAACTTTTGTCTGAAGGATATCCGGATGTGGAAATCAAAGAAATATTCAGTCCTGCCTGGACGACTGACTGGATGAGTGAATCCGGAAAACAAAAACTGAAAGAATACGGTATTGCGCCTCCTGTTGTGGAAAAAAGAATTTCGGGATTATTATTTCAGGAGGCTCCTGAAGTCCCATGTCCGAGGTGTAGCTCAACTGATACGGTTATGATCAGCGAGTTTGGCTCTACTGCCTGCAAAGCCCTGATGAAATGTAATTCATGCCTGGAACCCTTTGATTATTTTAAATGCCACAGGTAGGAGGGAAAAGAGTTTTATAACTTGTATTGTCTTGAGGTAATTTTTATGGTATTTTTCACAGATTTTTCCGAATCTACCACTCCTTCGTATCAAATTTAGTGGTAATACCCTCAAAAAGATCTGCTTCCCGGTTTCGATTCTTTTTATTGGCTTCTTTGAATAAGACATCCTAATTTTCTCTTACTTTTTTCCTTACCGGCTTTATGATGTTCAAATCATTTACAACGTCCTTGTTGACCTCGTTTGAGATATCTAATCTGTCTGACATAAACTTTGGAATGATAATTTAAAATGAATACAATCAGTTGATTCATAATGAATCTTATTATTATAATAAAAATACAAACGACTTTTTATTCAAGCCAAATGTATTTTAAAGTTAATCATTCATCGGAACAACCCTTTCACTCTATCACACCTACAATCCCGATTTTCCGGCTTGAAGCAAAAAAACGGGTGTATTTTATCTCATCAAACTCCCCATTGGTCATAAAATAGTTGTTGTTGTCACAATCTATTGCATTGGGCAACATATCACAGGTACAACAATCCTCCGAAAAATATTGCCTGTTTTTGTATTCATACAAAGTCAAAGAATTACAATATTGGGTCTGCCCGGTATAAGGGACCATCCCGTACTGTGCCAACATGGTTTCAACACAATCCTCAGGACTACATTCTTTGTCACATCCGACAAACAATACACAAAAAGGAATCGCCAGGAGGATAAAAAAATATCTGGTTTTCATGATCTGATGGTTTATTTTTAAAATGAACTGAAATGAAGGCATCATATACACTCAGACGTAATTTTTTCGGCAAATGTTGGTGAACCCATATATTTTTTATAAAATATACGTATCTTTTATACCATAAAAGTCGCATGAACAAAAATAATTATCCTGCCTCAACAACAACATATTGCCCTTTGCACTCGTATTTATTATTGAATTGTGTTCATTACCATGGCAAACCATTTTTTACCTTCAGCAAAAGTTTTGAAACCTCTGGTCAGGCACATATCTTTTTCTGAATTTGATTCACATCAAAATGATTTTATACCGGTTATTCCTGACGGGATGACAGAATTGGTCATAAATACAAATGGGTATTATGAAAGAAAACAAAACAATGCTGCTGTGTTTGTTAAAGAAAGTCATTTTATCGGAATTAAAACAAAATCCGGATTTGTAAAAACAAACGGAAACATAAATACTGTTACCATTCGTTTCTATCCGGGCGCTATCCGTTATTTTACAAATATTCCTTCAGATGAACTAACCGATCAGGTTCTGGAAGCTTCCTCTATTTTCGGAAATGAATTCAAACTTATTGAATCAAAAATTGCAGAAAATCCTTCCAAAGAAGAGGTTTTGTCTTTAGTTGAATCATTTTTATGCTTTCCAGATTACACACAAATGATTCTTTAGAAAAAACACGATTCAGAATTTCAACCTTTTATTCAGATCCTTCTGTTAATCTTTTGGACAACATCAGAATAGGTAAGGAAAACTATAAAAGTATTGAAAGAGAATTCATAAAAAATCTGGGAGTCACCCCCAAACTGTTTCAGCGTATACTGCAATTTAATTATGCTACTTTTATGTTGACAAGTCAAAATAATCAGAAATCTCTCACAGATGTATGTTATTCGGCCGGATATTACGATCAGTCTCATTTTATAAAAAGTTTTAAACAATTTGCTTCGATGACACCGGTTGAATATTGTCACAACCATGAAGAAATGATTCACCGCAATCAGCAAGTCATCAATCATATTTTTACGCAAAGTCGTAAGATGTCTCTTTAATATTTTTTCCTACTGTAACAAAAAATCCAAACCGGTTTATTATCAAATCTTTTTATCGAAAAAAAATAATAGTTGGTCGATTAAGAGGTCAACCATGTCCGTAATGTCTAAAATTTACAATCCCCTTCCCTGATGTCATCCTATTTTTGAGTTTTATTGAATTGTTTTTCAATCATTTTATTCATCTAAAGCTCAGAAATATGTATTTACATTCAGCAAATTTTACCGGAATTTTAATCATTATTTCTATAGTATTGATTTCATTTATGTCATTTACAAACGCATACGGACAACATCCGGTCTCTTTGATTGTAAAAGAAAAAACTACCAACCTGTCAGTGATAGGAGCGACAGCAGAAATTTATTCATCAGCGGACTCTGTCCTTATAAAGGCTGATATTGCAGATTCTGAAGGAAAATTTACAGAATTGATATTACAAACAAGCGGTGCATATTTTATAAAAATATCTATGTTAGGTTATCAGACTTTTTCCAAGTCTATATATTTTAACAACGAGCCTCTGGATTTGGGCACCATATATCTGGAAGAGTCTTCAGTACAGCTTGACCAAATTACCGTTAAGGCACAAAAACCTTTCCTGGAAAGAAAAGTGGACAGGATGATAGTAAATGTAGAAAACAGCATCATGAGTGAAGGCAGTACCGTTTATGAAGTCCTGGAAAGATCGCCCGGCATTCTGATTGATCCAAACGACAATATCTCCATGCGCGGCAAAAACGGCTTTATCGTGTATATTGACGGAAGGCAATCTCCCCTAAATGGAACAGATCTGATTAACTACTTAAAATCTCTGCCATCCGGATCAATATCAAGAATTGAGTTGATTACCAATCCATCTTCCAGATATGATGCCGCAGGTAGTGCCGGTATTATTGATATAAAAATGAAAAAAGACATCCGTCATGGAATCAATGGTTCGGTTTCAGCCAGTTATGGCCAGGGGGTGTATCCAAAATCAGATGCCGGTTTAAATCTCAATTTCAGAAATAAATTTGTAAATTTATACGGAAGTTATAATTACGGTTACAGGCTCGGTTTAAATCATTTGATTCTTGACAGAAAATTCTACGATAACTTTATTTTTTCAGGCAAAGATGAAAAAGAAAATTATACCAAAATTCCTGTTCATTTTCATAATATCCGCCTTGGAATGGACTATTTTGTCGATGAAAAAACCATTTTAGGTTTCACTTACACGCCAAATTTTTCTAATTCAAGTCCCTATAACAGAAATACATCCAAAGTTTTTAATGCCCAAAGAGAAAACATTTTTGACTTTAATACAAATACCACAAATGATAACAGTAATAACAGCGGTGTTGTTAATTTTAATGTCAAAAGGAATCTGAGTAAGGCAGGTAGTGAAATTACCTTAGATGTTGATTTTGGAAGATTTTTGACGAGGGGAGATTCTGAAAACAAAACCCGGTATTTTAGTACAGATGGAAGTGTTTTCCAACCCGATTATCAATTAAACGGAAATCAGGAAGGTATTTTAAAATTCTCTACCGCCAAAACCGATTATTTAGTTCAGATATCAGAATCTTTTAAACTTGAAACAGGTATAAAATTTTCTTACGTTTCTTCCGATCAGGACGCAGCTTTTTTTGAAAAAAAGGATGATATTTTTATTCCTGACATCAACAAAACCAATCATTTTATCTATCGGGAAAACAATAATGCCGGATATGTAAATCTACATAAAAATTATAAAAAATTTGAATTTCAGCTTGGTTTAAGAGGCGAACACACATCTTATTCGACACGACAGCTGGCCGGTGATATAACATTTGATTCTTCGTATTTTAAGTTGTTTCCGACATTTTTTGTGCAATACAAAATTGATGACACCAGAAGTATAACAGCCAATATGACAAGGCGTATTGACAGACCTGGATTTTCACAATTAAATCCGTTTTTGTTTTTAATTGATGTGACTACATATGCCACCGGAAACCCTGCTTTACAACCTCAGTTTTCCTGGAACGGAGAATTGGGATATTCAGATAAGATTCTAAATGTAACCCTTTCTTACAGCAAAACATTACAAGCCCACACCATTGTACTCTCGAGATTATCTGACGTCTTTCCCGATTTGTCTGAAGACCCTAATGTCACCATTCAAATTCCTTTGAATTTACAATCAACTGAAAATGTTGGTCTGGATGTGTCCGCACCATTCCAGCTTAACAAATGGTGGTCAGGGATGGCAAGTGTATCCGGTTTTTACAATCATTTTACGGGAGACCTTTCAGGAACCTCACTCAATAAAGGCAATTTCGCCTTATTTGGCAATACCAATCATAAATTTTTATTTAAAAACGATTGGTCATCAGAAATTACTTTTTCTTACAATTCCGGAAACAGAAGTGGCTACCTGATTTTCAGACCACAATGGGCTTTGGGTCTTGGAATTCAAAAAAAGATATTAAAGGGAAACGGCACGCTGAGATTCAACATAACCGACATCTTCTGGACGAACCTGCCAAATGCGCAGATTGCATTTGATAATTATATCGAAGACTGGAATGCCTTCAGAGAAACAAGAGTTGCCACCTTGGGATTTTCATACAGATTCGGAAACAGTAAAGTTCAACAGGCCAGACGAAGAACCACCGGATCTGAAGAAGAAAGAAGAAGAATCGGAAACGGATAATTCATTTATTAAAAAAAGGTGCTGCCCGCTTTAAACGAACAACACCTTTCTAAAAAATGTGATTATTTTAGTTTAGTAACCCGGATTCTGCTCAAGGTTCGGATTGGCACTTCTGTCAGCCGAAGGAATCGGGAATATGTTGAATTTGGAATCTACCGCACGACCATTTGCCTCTCCGCCCTTCCAGGCCCAAAGGTAGTCTGCTGTAGTAAACTTATTGAAACGTACAAGGTCTGTTCTTCTGTGACATTCCCAATACAATTCTCTGCCTCTTTCGTCCAAAATGAGGTCGAGATTGAGCTCGGAAGAAGAAACGTTTCCTGCGGTTCCGGTATAGGCTCTGGTCCTTACTGCGTTGAAGTATTCCAAAGCTTTGGATGTTCCGCCCGGTGCTCCTCTTAAAATTGCTTCTGCCGCCATCAGATATACATCTCCCAATCTGAACATTGGAAAGTCTGTATCCGGAAAGTCAACATTGGCACCTGTTTGTCCTGTCGAAGTAACATTTTTAAATTTCAAAACCGCATAGCCATTGGTATAAATTCCGATATCCTGATAAGTCGGAATATCGATAACCTGTCCCTGAGTACCAAAAATACCTCTTCGGTCAAAGCTGGTGAGTTTCATCTGATAGGTATAGTCAGGACGTGTCATGTCAAATAAGATATCGTGTCCTCCGGATTTTTCAACGACAAAAGCACCGGTTGACTCGATGATACCATCTTTTTGTGCATCACCATAACTGACTTTGTCTGATTTTTCTCTGAGGGTAAAACTTCCTACTGCCAATTCTCCGACGTATCTTAGTTTATTCTCAGTGGCATCCCAAACAACGTCTTTGCTACCACCTGGAACGGCACTTCCGGTTACTTCAAAATCTCTCCTTTCCATGGTGTAGGTCAGATTGGAACTGGTGGTCAGATCGACACGGATGTAGTACAAACCTCTGCCCGGCACTTTGATATTGGCACCGTTGGTTTCTAATTTCCCGTCGCCGTCATTATCACCCAATTTTCCGGAAAGGGTAGAACTCGGGTTTCTCAGGATGACAAACTCCATTCCATCTTCCGGAAAGTAACGATATCCTTCGAAAACGTTGTTATTGCTCAACGAAGCCAACTTATTTTTATCGTCCGTACCATTGAAACCATTTAACGTTCCCGGCATATAGATAGCTCTTTGGTTTCTTGAATAATTATAATTTACAATGATACCTGTAAGATTGGAAGGAAACTTCTCAACAAACTGACGGGTAGTTCTTGTTCCACCCCAACCTCCGGAAACACCTGAAGCCAAAGGATTGATCGTGCCTCCGATACCTGCTCTGATGATAAATGTCATACCTCCCCATGTTCTCGTGCGATTGCCGTCAAATGCAATCGGGAAAATAATTTCATTAGAACGGTGGTTGTCAGCCAAAAACAAATGGCTGTAATTTGGCTCAAGGCTATAACCTCCGCTGATCACTTTTTCGCAGTAGGTCAGCGACTCATTATATTTTTTCTGACCGGTATACACTTCGGCATTGAGGTACAATTTGGCCAATAAAGTCCAGGCTGCTCCCTGATCTGCACGACCGTATTCATTACTTTTTGAAGGTTTCAATTTGTTTTCAATATCCAACAATTCGGATTCTATGTAATTAAAAACTTCCTGAGCTTGTGCCTGTCTTGGGAAAAAAGAACCCACTTTATCATTTTCTGTGACAAAAGGAACATTTCTGAAAAGGTCCAAAGCATGCCAATAACTCAAAGCTCTTAAAAACCTGGCTTCAGCTCTGTAATCAGCGATTTCATTTTTCAGATTAGCATCCACGCCTCTTTCATCAAGTTTTGCATCGGTTGTTTCACGAAGAAACTCGTTGCACACTGATATCTGATAAAAAATTCTGCTGTAAAAAGCATACGTAAATCCGTCTGCAGGTGTCCAGTCAATATCATGAAAGTCCCAGATGGTCTGGTCGTTCCATCCGATCAATGCTTCATCTGTAGGCAATTGCTGATGATACCAAAACCCTCTCAGGTACTGACCAAAACCTTCATCAATACCGGAAATATCCGATTGACCGGAAGGACCTTCCTGTCCTGACACTGCCAATCCGGCATAAAGTTTTGCTAAAAATTGTTTGTAGGAATCCGGACTGTTAAAAACGGAACCTGAAGTATAAAGATTAGGGTCCAAAGGTGCGGTATCCAAATCTTTAAAACACGATGTCAAAGTCGACAACGTTATGATTAATGTAAAAATGATAAACTTTTTCATTTTATGATTTTATTTTATTTTAAAATTCTACACTTACACCAAAAAGAAATGTTCTCGGTCTCGGATATACATTTCTGTCAATACCATTATTGATTTCAGGATCAAGTCCATCGTATCCTGTAATAACAAAAGGATTTTGAACGGTAGCATATACTCTTAAAAACTGGCCGACCAGTTTATCAAAACTATAACCCACAGTGATGTGGTCTAATCTGAAAAATGATGCGTCTGTCACAAAATGATTGCTGAACGTCAGATTATTTTGCAACTGAGCATTGTTGTCGACCGCTGACTGATGTACATTTTGTAAATAATTGGTTGAATTGTACAATCTTACCAGGTATCCCATATCGGTCTGTATATTATTATATACATAATTTCCAAAATTAGCACGTCCGGCAAAAGAGAAGTCAAACTTTTTATACGTTAAATTACTGGTGATACCTGTGATTACATCCGGTGCAGGTTTTTTAAATCTGAATTTGTCGAGATCATTCACCACACCATCCTCATTCAAATCAGCAAACTGTCCTTCGAGAATCTTTCCGTTTTCGTCGTATAATTGCTGATATACAAAAAACGATGCAGGTTGAAATCCTACGGTATGAATCTGAATCTGACTACCTACCCCGCCGGAAATATCCCCGGTTGCAACTCCGATATAATCCGGTCTGTCAATTTTGTTCAACTTTGTAATTTCATTGGTATTATAAGCAATATTAAATCCTATTTCCCAGGAAAAATCTTTTTTACTGATAGCTGTAGCGTTTAAGGACAACTCAATTCCTCTGTTGACCATACTACCAACGTTGGTATTGATAAAATTGGAAAGATTACTTCCTGCAGGTACCTGAACAAAGTTTAACAGGTCAATCGTATTTCGCTGATACAAATCCAAAGAACCTCCCAGTCTTCCTTTGATGACTGAAAAGTCAATACCTATATTATAGGTAGTGGTTTCTTCCCACTTAATATTTCTGTCATATCCGTTGGGTCTGAAGGTATTGATAAAAGTATTTCCCATCTGATAAGCTGCATTTTCAAGACTTTGTTGGTAAATCGGTTGATAAACGTAATAATTACCTAAATCCTGCTGACCGGTGACACCCCATCCGATTCTTGATTTCAGACTGTTAAAATATTTGTTATCGTTGTCAAAAACTTTAATGGCCAATGCTGCAGCCGGAAAAAATCCCCATCTGTTTTCAGGAGCATATCTTGAGGTAGCATCACCCCGCATAGAAACGGTCAACAAATATCTGTCTTTGAAACCATAATTGATTCTACCGAATGTCGATAATAAAAACAATTCTTCTGCAACCCCGTTTCTTTCGACCGTTTGGGTCGGAGTACCTGCAGCATCTGTGTTTTTGAAATTATTTTCATTATAAAATCTCTGCCAGGAATATCCTGCCATCGCATCAATGGTATGATCACCCATTTCTTTTTTATAATTCAGATAAAACTCCAACAAGGAATTTTGTCTGATATTTTCGTAACGATTGTTGACACCTCCTCCGAAATCTTGTTGGAATGAAAACGCCACGGCATTATTTCCCGGAATGACAACACTACCTTTTCCTCTGGCATGGTCATAACCTAAATTCAGGTTGGCACGTAAATCCTTAAAAAATGGCAATCTGTAGTCAAAAGTCACATTGGTAATATATCTTGCCACATCCGATTGGTCATTTCTGAGATTTCTGTCCAGTAATGCTACCGGGTTGGCAGGTGACAAACTGTTCGGATTGCCATTCGGGATGGTCCACGTTGTATAACCGCTATACTTACTATTCGGATCTAAAGGTGCTTGTGTCGGATCCCAACTCAAGGCTGCTCCGATAGCTCCTCTTTCAGCAAACTGGTTGTTGTTTAACATCGCTTTTAAACCTACATTCATTTGTAATGTATTGTCAAAAAACTTGGGATTGAGGTTTAAACTACCTGAATATCTTTGAAAATGGTCACTTTTTAACAAACCCTCTTTATAAGTATACCCTAAAGAAGCTCTGTAAGGAACCATGCCCAGACTTCCCGAAAAGTTCAGGTTATGGTCAGTTCCCAAAGCGTTTCTGTAAATTTCATCCTGCCAATCTGTCGAAGCACTTCCCAACAAAGCTCTGGCAGGGTGCGTTTCATCAAATTGTTTATTAATAACATCACGGTATTCGCCAGCTGTCAAAACATCCACTCTGTTGAATGTCTGACCAACACTGAAATTACCATTATATCCTACTTTTAATTTTGCGCCCAAACTTCCTTTTTTGGTGGTAATCAGGATGACACCTGCAGAAGCACGGCTACCATAGATGGCTGTGGCCGATGCATCTTTTAATACCGTCATGGTTTCGATATCAGCCGGGTTGATGACACTCAGGATATTTCTGTTTCCGGAAACTGCAGTATTGTCTAACGGAATTCCGTCAATAACGATCAGCGGGTCATTGGATGCACTCAAAGAAGATTGTCCTCTCACCCTGATCTGGGCAGCGTCGTCAGGTCCTCCTCCAGTGGTTATGGCCACACCGGCTACTTTTCCGGCCAACAATTCCTGCGGGCTGGTGATCGCACCTCTGTTAAAATCTTTGGCACTCACCGATTGGATCGATCCGGTAGCATCTTCTCTTTTGACCGTACCATAACCGATGACAACCAGACTTTCCAGAAGTTGTCCTGCAGCCATAGAAACTTCCACATTATTTTTTCCAACAATATTTTCCTCTACTGAGGTGTATCCGGTATAGGAAAAAACCAAAACTTCGGTTCCTTCAGGAACTTTGATTTCGAAAGATCCGTCAAAATCTGTCGTCGTTCCTACTGCCTCATTTTGTTTGGCAACGACAAAGGCACCGATCAGTCCTTCACCGGTTCCTGCATCTTTTACCATACCTTTGATGACTCTTTGTGCTTCCGTTTGATAGCTGAAAAGCAGCCAGAAAGCCAGAAACATCATGCTTAAACCACGTTTTTTGTAAAAATTGAGCATAAAATTATTTTTTATTCATGAAAAACAATGTCAAAAGTAAAAAATATATTTACTTTGTGTTTAAAATACATTAACTTTTTTTTCACAAATTAAAATAGTACATCTTTATGAAGTCACGTTTACTTTTTATTTTAAGTTTCGTACTGATTTCTTCAGGTTTATTCGGTCAGATTACCTCGATAGGAATCA
Organism: Saprospiraceae bacterium; assembly: GCA_022842725.1. GTDB lineage: Bacteria > Bacteroidota > Bacteroidia > Chitinophagales > Saprospiraceae > OLB9. The sequence continues at coordinate 18,543 of JALHOZ010000032.1, read as the reverse complement.
TTGGTTCAGCCACACCCGGAGGCTGGGATAACGAAACACCTTTAACCCAAGTCAATGATTCTGTCTGGACGATTCAGATATCATTAATCAAAGGTGAAGCTAAATTCCGGGCCAACAATGCCTGGGATATCAACTGGGGAGCCAAAGATTTTCCTACAGGTACAGGAGTTCAAGGTGGTCCGAACATTCCCGTCTTTTTCGGAGACTACACCGTCTTTTTTAACAGTAACTCAGGTGAATACATCTTTGATGTGGATTCTGACATCAGCATCATCGGAAGTGCAACCGCAGGTGGCTGGGACAAAGACACCAAAATGTATCCAAGCGAAACCGACTCCAACAAATTTGTCCTCACAGCTGTCCTTTTACAAGGTGAAGCTAAATTCAGAACAACCGGATCATGGGACAGAAACTGGGGAGCGATAGATTTCCCTACAGGTACAGGTACTCAGGGTGGTCCAAACATTCCGATTGCTCAGGCCGGAAAATACGACATCACTTTCGACAGCTTGTCAGGTGAGTATGCTTTTGCTGAAGTCATTGATTTTGCAAGCATCGGTATTATCGGTAGTGCAACTCCGGGCGGATGGGACAATGAAACACCTTTGACAAAATCTGCAACCAATCCTGACCTTTGGAGAGGGGTAGTTGTTTTGATTGATGGTGAAGTAAAATTCAGAGCCAACAATTCCTGGGATGTAAACTGGGGTGGATCAGAATTTCCAAGCGGTACCGGTGTTCCGGGCGGTGATAATATCGCTGCAACTGCAGGTGAATACATCGTTACATTTAATACAGCTACTTTAGCTTATACTTTCCTTGAGGTAGTAGACTATGGTACTGTAGGTCTGATCGGTAGTGCAACACCGGGTGGATGGGACACTGATACCCCGATGAACAAAGATGCAGCTGACAAAACCATCTGGAAAATCAGAGTTAAAATGGTGGATGGTGAAGCTAAATTCAGAGCAGACAATGATTGGGCTGTAAACTGGGGAGGAACTGATTTCCCTGAAGGTATTGCAGAACAAGATGGTCCAAATCTTCAGGTTCCTGCAGGTGACTATTTTGTTGACTTCAACTCAGCAACAGGTGCTTACAAATTTACAGCAGTAGTAGAATACGGAAAAATCAGTTTGGTTGGTAAAACCGGACCTTTCGGTGAATGGCCGGGTGCTGACGACAGCAAAGACACTTATCTTGACAAAGATCCGGCAGATTTCAACCATTGGACTCATCCATCAGTAACCCTCACCAGCTTTGCTGATGTAACAGATGGTGGTGTTAAATTCAGAGCTGAAGCAGCATGGACAAACAACTGGGGAGCAGCAGATTTCCCTTCAGGAGTAGGTGTACCAAACGGACCAAACATCCAGACGGTAGCAGGTACTTACAGAATCGATTTCAGAACTGACACAGGTGATTATGCTTTCTTGCCACCTTCTTCAACTTATAATGTTTTAGATAACAGTGTATTACATATCTATCCTAACCCTACAAAAGATTTCATCAATATCGAAGTTAAAGAAAATATTTTTGAAGGAGCTGTTAAAGTTACCATCTTAAATACTTTGGGACAAATCATGTCTGAAAACACGATGTTCCTGAATGACAAAGTTCAGTTGCCGGTTCAGAATCTGAATGCAGGTCAATACATCGTTCGTTTGTCAAACGACAAATCTCTTGTCAGCAGAACGGTTCAGGTTGTTAAATAACAATAAACTGATTAGATAAACGTGTAATTTTTTATTACACTTTCATCTTTCATAACTTATTACAAGACGTTTCACTTATGGTGGAACGTCTTTTTTTTTGATAACCATTCTTTTGAAAAAACATTACCCTGATATGTTTTTCAATTATTCATCGACTTTTTTGTACATTTGTTATGCTTTTTTATTATTACAATTATTCCTACCTTATTTAAAATGATATGATATCATTAGATTTTTTCAAAAAATTACATGAACCGAAGATAAGTTTTTTATCTGAAAAGGAAATTCCTGTTGGTGAAGAAGTAAAAGGACAGGATATTCGCGAAGGTATTTTCAATTATATTACATCTGTTTATCCGCTATTTGAAAAAAACCATTACATATCTCTTTCAGAATTGAATCTGATTCGAAGAAATTATCTTACCTACTTAATAATCCAGGAAAAAGGCGAACTGGCTGTCATTGACAACGACGTTCTGAAAGCAATAGAAAACAATTCTTTTTTATCCGAAAATATTCAGGATCTACCTGAAACTAAAATTACTTTTGGTCAAAAAGTAGCGGATAAAGTAGCAGATTTTGGTGGTAGCTGGACCTTTATCATTATCTTTTTCACCTTTATTCTTATCTGGATAACCATAAATATTTGGCTGTTGACCTCAAAACCCTTTGATCCATACCCTTTTATTTTATTAAACCTGATCCTCTCCTGTCTGGCTGCTATTCAGGCTCCGATCATCATGATGAGCCAAAACCGTCAGGAACAAAAAGATCGGATCAGAAGCGAACATGATTATAAAATCAATTTGAAGGCTGAACTTGAAATTAAAATGTTGAACGAAAAAATGGACCACATTTTAATTCATCAAAACAAAAAACTCCTTGAAATTCAGGAAATTCAAACCGATTATCTGGAAGACTTATTGAAAGAAATCAAAAAAAAATGAAATTAGAAAATCGTAAAGAAAACGTAGCAACATTTCACGTCTTTCTGTTCAGACTTGGCAGGTATGGGCTGTTTGCTACAGGCCTGATTATTATTTCTCTGTTCTTAGGCACATTCGGATACAGATTTTTTTCTGAACTTAACTGGCTCGACAGCTTTTATATGGCCAGTATGATATTGACTGGTATGGGTCCGGTTTTTGAAATGAAAACCCATGCTGCAAAAATATTTTCATCCTTTTATGCACTATACAGTGGCATTGCGTTTTTAAGCATCACAGCTGTATTTTTTGCACCCATCATTCACAGACTTCTTCATATTCTTCATGTTGAAGATGATGAACGGTACCAAATCTGAACAGCCCTGTAAACTTATTACAAACTTCTTCTTATATAACTTAACAAATCCTTTGCTTTTTATTATAAAACATGGATTGTATTCCTGCGTTATAAGCCGTACATTTTATTATTTCACAAACATTATCAGAAATGAAACAATTATTTTTTCTATTTATCCTGAGCTCTTCGCTCTTATTTTCTTGCAAAAACAATCAGGAAGCAGCTCCTGCAGCAGATGCGCAGCAAGTAGCTCAGGCTTCAGGTGCAACCTATAATGTTGTTGCCGCTACTTCAAAAGTATTATGGAAAGCAACCAAACCGGGTGGAGGACACAACGGAACATTTCCTGTCAGCGTCGGCAATGTAACCGTCGAAAACGGATTAATCACTTCAGGAACATTTACCATTGATGTAGCCAACCTTACCGTTGATGACTTACAAGGTGATGACAAAGCTTCTCTCGAGTCTCACCTGAAAGGTACAGGAACCGAAGGAACCGAAGATTTTTTCAAAACACCTAAGTTTCCTACAGCTACTTTTGCCATCACCAAAGTTACCGGATTGGCAAACGATACAGAAGGTAATGCACTTGTCTACGGAAACCTTACTTTATTGGACGTTACCAAAGAAGTAAACTTCAAAGCCAATATCAATATCCTTGAAAACAGTGTCACTGTAGCAACTCCTCCTTTTGTTATCAACAGAACGGATTGGGGATTGAAGTATCAGTCCAAATCTTTCGAAAAACTGAAAGACAAGTTTATCGATGATGAGGTGACTCTTCAGGTCAACCTGAATGCTGCCATCAGCCAGTAATTTTTATAAAAAAGGTAAAACCTTTGATTTCATATAATCATAAAACAAGCTTTTTACCACACTAAAAAGTTGTTTTTGGGTTGTTTAAATTTTATCCTCGTCCCGCTTCCTTCAAAGGTTGCGGGACTTTTTTTTTGAAAAATTTTCTTTTTCCTTTTCTTTTCCTACTTTTGGACTAATTTTGGATGTTTAAAATCAAAAACAAATATGGGAGAACAAAGAGTTTCTTTGGTCAATGACAATAAACAAATGCAAAAGTTTGTCAAATCTTTGCTCAATGATGTCAGCGCATTGGAATATATGCTTGAAAATGAATGGTTTGAATCAGATGTAACACGTATCGGTGCCGAACAGGAAATCGTTATGGTCGAAAAAGATACCTTCAAACCTTCTTTGGTAGCCATGGAAGCCCTGGAAAAAATGACAGAATATCCCTGGGTGGAAACGGAATTGGGAAAGTTTAACCTCGAAACCAATCTCGACCCCAGAGTATTTACCGGTGATTGTTTTTCAGCTCTCGAAGCAGAAAATTCATACAAACTCAACAAGATTCAGGAAGTCCTCGACACCCTCGATACGTCGATCTTATTGACCGGCATCTGCCCTACCCTGCGCAAATATCACCTCAACCTCGAAAACCTGACGCCCAAAAAGAGGTATTATGCCCTGATGGAAGCCATCAACAAACAATTGATCGGCCATGCTTACGAACTTCGCATTCTGGGCATTGACGAATTGCTTGTAAAACACGACTCTCCTCTTTTGGAAGCTTGTAATACCAGCTTTCAGGTCCACCTGCAGGTAGCTCCCAAAGATTTTGTCAAACTATATAATATATCTCTCGGCCTTGCCGCTCCGATCATGGCCATCTCTGCCAACAGTCCCATTGTTTTTGGCAAAAGATTGTGGCACGAAACCAGAATCGCCCTCTTCCAACAATCTCTCGACACCCGAACCACCCATGACCACATGCGCGAAAGAAGTCCGCGGGTCAGCTTCGGCAGAGATTGGATACATCATTCTATCCTGGAGATCTATCGCGAAGACATCGCCAGATTCAGGGTATTGCTGAGTTCTGACATCGAAGAGGATTCTCTCGCTGCTATCAAAAACGGTCAGGTACCTAAACTCAGAGCCCTACAGGTTCATAATTCTACCGTCTACCGTTGGAACAGACCTTGTTACGGCATCAGCGACAACGGAAAACCACATCTGCGTATCGAAAACCGCGTCCTTCCTTCCGGCCCGACCGTCGTAGACGAAGTGGCTAATGCCTGTTTCTGGTTGGGTTGTATGATCGGCATTTCTGAATCTGTCGACGACATTCGCGAAGAAATGTCTTTTGTCGACGCCAGAGACAACTTCGGTAAAGCGGCAAAATTTGGTCTCGATACCAAGTTTACCTGGTTTAAAGATGAAAAAATAAATGCCGTAGACCTCATCAAAAGACTTTTGCCTATCGCAAGAAAAGGTCTGGAATCCCGCGGCGTAAACCCGGAAGATATCAACAAATATCTCGGCATCATCGAAAAAAGAGCAGAAAACCACATGACCGGAGCCCGGTGGATGCTGAGAGCTTTCACCAAACTTCATGACAATACCAACACCGACGAAGCCCTGAGTGTCTTAACTGCATCCATGATTCAAAATCAAATGACCAATAAACCTGTCCACGAATGGACCCTTCCCGATAAGGAGGACCTGAAAATTTACCGACCCTCCCACCTTAAGGTGTCTGAGTTTATGCTGACGGATCTTTTTACCGTACAAAAAGATGATATCGTCGACCTCGTAGCCGATCTTATGGATTGGAATAAAATACGTTATACGCCTGTCGAAGACAATAAAGGCAATCTCGTCGGTCTCGTCACAGCCCGTCTGATCTTACGGCATTTTATCAAAAGTAAACATTCCAAAAAAACAGGGGTGGTCTCCGATATTATGATCAAAGAACCGATAACCGTAAGTCAGGATGCCAATATTCTGGAAGCCATGAAACTGATGCGGGAAAACAAAATCGGTTGTCTCCCTGTCGTCAACGGAACAGAATTGGTAGGCCTTATTTCGGAAACAGAATTTTTGAGAATTACAGGAAGCCTTTTGCAAAGAATGTAATTTTTACGCATCCAATAACATACATGCTCAACAGACATATTGCGCCTGACATCGTCAGGATAAGAACTATTGACATTCCTCCGATAGAAACCATTACATTGGATAACGGCGTGCCCGTCGTCATCATCAATGCCGGTACAGAGGATATCGTCAAAATAGAAATCGTCCATAAGGCCGGTAAAACCATGGAGGACAAAAAACTGGTCAGCCGTGCCACCGCCTCCCTGATGAAAGAAGGTTGCGGCTCCTGGAATGCCGAAACTTTTGCTGAAAAATTTGACTTCTACGGCGCCGGCATGAAAATATCGGCCAATATGGATTTTATATACACGTCCGTATATACTTTGGGAAAATATATGCCCCACATCATAGAGCCACTTGCTTGTATGTATTTTTCTCCGCACTTTGAGGCAAACGAACTCGACAGTTTTGCGAATGTCAATATCCAGAAACTCAAGGAAGAACTGACCAAAAATGAAGTGCTCTCTTACCGGATGATCACAGAATCTATCTTTGGCAATCACCATCCCTACGGATACAACAGTTTTGAAGAGGATTATCTGGCCATCACCACAGATGATGTCAAAAAACATTTTGCCAACTATATCGGCTCGGATAATATGTACATCTTCCTTAGCGGAAAAATCACACCACAAATCATCCGCGAAGTCAATCAAAATTTTGGTCAACATCAGAAACAAACGGTACAAAAATCCCGGCCGGAATGTACCCAACCCCTGCGCCATGAACGGTGGTTTGAAAAAGCCCCCGGCGACATTCAGGCTTCTTTAAAAATCGGACGACGACTCTTTGACAGAACCCATCCCGACCAGACTTCTTTTTTTGTATTAAATACCATCCTGGGTGGTTATTTCAGTTCCCGGCTGATGAGTGTCATCCGCGAAGACAAAGGATATACCTACGACATCGGCAGCCAAATGGACCAAATGTTGTACGATGGATGTTTTTATGTAAGCACAGAACTGAGTGCGGAAAACATTGAAGAAACCATCCGCGAAGTCTATGTACAGATGGAAAAACTTTGTTCCAAAAAAGTCGGCAGCAAAGAATTGGACATGGTAAAAAATTATTTATCAGGAAATTTTCTGCACATGGTCGATGGTCCCCTGCAGATCGCCGTGGTAGCCAAAACACTGGCACTGACAGGTCTTCCGTTTTCTTCGTTGACACAATGGATACAGGACGTCATGGACACCAGTGCTTCTGATGTTTTGGCCTGCGCCCAAAAATACCTCGATCCCAAAGAAATGATTGAAGTGGTGGTAGCTTGATAGTGTGATCATTCCAAAAAGCAATACTTCTTCCCGGCAGAAAATGAAACATTACATCGGGTATTTTCGTTATACATCATCTTAAGCAGAATGGATGCCCGGCTTTACCAACTTCGGAAAAACCCGCTCCGTTTCCTTTTTTTAATCAGCTTTTAAGAAATAAGATGGAATTGTTTGGTTATAAAAATAAAAACAGCTTTGTTTTAACCCTTTTTGCCGGATGGATGCTGTTTTTTGGGTCGGATACTTTGGCTCAGGAAGTCGTCCAAATACCGCAGTCGGAAAACAAAATTCAGGATGCCTTCCTCGCTGCCCGACTGGAATCAGCAGCAGGACATTACGACAAAGCGTATTTTGTCCTCGACTCTCTGGCAAGAGAACACCGCAACAGGGCTGTCATCTATTATGAAATGGCACTGCTTTATATAGAACAAAAAAATTATGCCAAAGCCGAAGAAAAACTCCAACGTGCCCTCGGTCTGGACAAAGATCATTTTTGGTATAACGAACGTATGGCTTTTGTGCAAACCGAACTGGTTCGCCTGGACAAAGCCATCGAACACTACCGTAAGCTGATCTCCCTGAAACCCAAAATGAATAAATATTATGATGTCACCGCTGACTTGCTGATCAAATCCAACCGTAAAGCAGAAGCTTTTACCGTATTGGTTGATAAAGAAACCCAACTTGGTTTTTCAGAAAGCAATACCGTCAAAATGATTGACATCGCCCTCGACCTTCAAAAACCGGAAAAGGCCATACCGGAAATCGAAAAACTTTTGTCCCGCAAAAATCCCAAACTGCAACACCTGAAAAAAGCAGCCGAAGTGTACAAGATGGCAGGTCAAAAAGACAAAGTTGAGGCCATCAATCAAAAGATTCTGGTCCTTGATCCCAACGATGTGGATGTATTACTCGACAATCTGGAAAAATCAAACGGCATTCCGGATGAAACCGCCTACCTGATATCCTTACAACCTTTGATGGAAAACCGTTCTGTACCCGCTGAAGCCAAATTAAAGGAACTCCTGCCCTTTGTGGAAGGTCACGCTTCCAATCCCAAAGTCGCTTATGCGCAGGCTGTACTGCAACTTGCTGAAATCCTGGCCAATACCCATCCTTCGGACGCCCGTGTCCACGCTATGTACGGCGATGTATTGATGAACAGTCACCGCGAGGTGGAAGCCGTAAGGCAGTATCAACGCACCTTACAGATCAACAAAAACAACTTTATGGTTTGGGAACAGTTGATGTTTAGCCTCGAATATACCCGGGAGTTTACCACGCTGGAAGAAACCGCAAAAGAGGCGATGGATTATTTTCCCAATCAGGCCATCGCATATTATTTTGCCGCTGTACCGGCCTATGAAAACAAAAAATACAAAGAAGCATCAGACTGGCTGGATGAAGCCACGTTAATAGCCGGCAAAAACCCTGTCATTCTCACCCGCGTTTTGGTCTTACAATCCAAAATCGCCTTTGCCACCGGAAAGGAAAAAGAAGCCCTCGATCTGGTGGAAAACAGCATTTCTTCCAGCAAAGGTCAGTCAGTTATGGCTTATGAATGGAAAGGAGATATGTTGTCTGCCAAAGGAATGGCACCGGATGCCTGCACAAACTATAAAAAAGCATTGAGCCTGATGCCGGATTCAAAAACATTAGTCGAAAAAATAAAAAATTGTCCATGAGCGGTCGTTTTATGTTGTTTTTTGTGTTGATCGTGATGGTGAGTGCTTGTTCATCGTCCAAAAAACTGGTCTCTCCTGTAGCGCGCGACCATTCTAAAAATGAGATATGGGCTGCCTTACAACAACACAATAAAAACTTCCAATGGTTTCACGGCAAAGCGTCAGCACAGATCCGCACCGCCGGCGAATCCCAAAGTGTTCACATGGTCATCCGTATGCTCAGAGACAGTGCCGTATGGGTGCAGATCAAAAAATTTGAGATCGAAGCATTCCGCCTTCTTGTCACACCGCAGGATTACACCTTGTTGCACCGTCTGGAGTCCGGTTATGAAAGAGGTTCGGTCACCAAACTCAGCGAAATGGCGGGTGTCGACCTCACCTTTGAAGATGTACAACAATTGATATTCGGCAATATCGTCCTGCCGGAAGATCAAAACTTTGCCTTCGCCCGTGAAGGGGATAACTATAAAGTATCGTTTACCTCCGGAAACTGGAGTTTTGAATACGTGCTCGACGCCTCCAGGTTGCAGGTACAAAAAGCCCTGGTGAGTGACGACAGCGGCAAAACCATGAGGATTGTTTTTAGTGAGTATAAACAGGCGCTCACCGGGCCCGAACTACCCCATATACGCGAGATATATTTTCCTGAAAAACCCGGAACAGAAGGTGTCATCCGGCTTGATTTTTCAGAATTGGAAGTAGATGTTGCCAAGGAATTAAAATTTGTTGTACCTTCGCATTATCATGAATTTGAGTAGAAAGTATATAACGATTTTTTGTATTCTGTTTTCTTTTTCTGTCGTCCATGCACAAAACAGAAAAGATCTGGAGTCCAAACGTCTGGAGATTATTAAAAATATAGAAAAAACCAACAAAAGTCTCGAGGCTACCAAAAAAGAAAAAAAGGCCAATGCCGAAAAACTAAAACTCCTCGAGCAACAGATCTCCCAACGTCAAAAACTCATCGAAAACCTCCAGTACGAAGTCGTCCTCCAGGAAAAAAGACTGGAAAACAACGGTGCTACCCTCGACTCCCTAAGCAAAAAACAAACCATACTGGTCAATCAGTACAGCCAGATGTTGAGGATGCACTACCTCAAAAAGATGAGCAACTCCAAGTGGTCTTACCTCCTCTCATCCAACAACCTCAACAACCTCCTGCTCAGGTGGCTCTACATCAATCAAATCAAAGAGTTTACCAAACGAAAGCTGGAGTCCATCTCTTCCAATGCCAATGTCATCAAAGCCAGCAATGAGGAGATCAAAAAAATACAGGAAGAAAAAAGGGCATTGGTCGAGCAGACTAAAAACAATATGACCACCCTGGCCAAAGAACAAAAAGAAAAAGACGAACTGGTCAAAAAGTTGGGTTTAAAAGAAAAAACCCTGGCCAGTGATCTGTCCAAAAAACAAAAAGAAAGGGAAAAACTCAACGCTGCCATCGAAAAAATCATCACCGAAGAGCTCGCCAAAGCCAGGGAAAAGGCAAAAAAAGATGTCAAAGAAGCCAAAACTGTTGAGACCGACAATGCAGGATTTGCCAATAACCGGGGAGGACTCGCCTGGCCGGTCAACAATGCCATTGTAACCGGAAGATTTGGCAATCAGCCCCACCCTACGGTCAAAAACGTCACCATATCCAACTCCGGCATCGACTTTACCATCAATGGCAAGGGTACCGTCAAAAGCGTATTTGAAGGAGAAGTCATCGGCTACAAAGAAATCCCGGGATATAAAAAGATGCTCATTATCCAGCACGGCAGCTATTTTACCGTCTACTCAAAACTTGATGAGGTCACGGTAGACAAGGGCGACAAAGTCAAAAAAGGCAGCACCATCGGCTACACCCTCGCCGAGGATAATGGCAAAAGCCAACTCCACTTCGAACTCTGGAAAGACAAAACCAAACAAGACCCCGAAAAATGGTTGGTTAGGAAGTAGGGGGGGGGGTGTAATAAGTATATTAATCCGTTACAAAATACGTCCTTATTTGTCGATCTCTTTTTCTTTATCCTTTTTATACTTGTCAATAGATTCCATTAAATACAAATAGGAATTACCTTTTTTGATATATTGTAAATTGCCTGAATTTCTGATATGTGCTAAGTCACAATCTTGAATTTTGAGATTTTCCTTTGCTTCTTTGCTCGTTAAATATTTTATAGAATTTTCAGACATATTTTGGCATTTATACTTTTTCCGTTTCTAAAATCATATTCAAAAATGAAGTGGGTTGAAGAAAGTAGTTTGGGTTTTCTTCCAGTTTTTCCTTTATCAGAATTAGGCCTCCGTTGGTGTACGATTCCATTGTTTTAATCAACAATTTTACCGCATCATCTTCATCCAAATCTCCTTTTTCAAGGGCTACTAGATCAATGTCCGTTTTTGCTAAAAGTGCAATAAACATATTTTCTTGTAAGTTGGTAAAGTCCTTACGTGTTGATACTGTTGTCTTGCTACCCCAGTGCTGAATATGGTGGCTAAAATCTGTTTTCTTTTCTCCGTCAGGAATTGGAGCAAATTCATTGTTGTAAAGTCCTAAGAAAAAAGCATAGGTGTATAATTCATAGTTGGTACTGAAATGTTTACCCAAATTGATTTTCTTCTCACCTTCTGCACCAAACTTTTGAGAAAGTGAAGTAAATAAGTCTTTATGAGTCTCACTGTATTTTGGAATTCTAGTTTTCCATTTTTCAAATAAATTCTTCATCTTATAATGTAATTACTTGTGAGTTAATTGTTTTCAAGTTGTTTGGGTCAAAAGGTCTTTCTAATTTCACCCAAAATGCTTTGTCTCTTCTAACATTCTCAAATTCTTTTTTAATGGAAAGCGTTTTTGTTGCTTTGTCTGTGTGCAGAAAATCTTTGATTAGAAGAATTTTTTGATTTTCGGTTTCATAAATCAGGTTCAAAAATTGAGCTGTTTTGTTTTCACCGAACGATGAAGTTGGAGCATCAAAAATCATAGGGAAGTTTTCTTCTTTAATTTCTGATGCCAATTCAGAAATTGCAAATAAGATTGAAATGTGCATTGAAGTTAATAATGATTGGTTTGGCTTATAGAAAGTCCTGCCATCTTCTTGCAATTCTACTTCAACTATTGTACGATTTACCTTGTTTCTTCTTGTAAAAACTATTGTTCCAGTGAAAGCATCAATATTGATGGTCTTGAAAAAGTTGTTTGATTTGGTTTGAAGCTTCTCAATAAATTCATCAAATTTCTTCTCCTTGGTATCTATAAAAATAGTTTCAATGTCACGCAAGATGTTTCTTGTTTTAATCAAGAAAGAATTAGCTGAACTTGTGTCAATTTTGTCCTTTTCCTCCTTCTTTGCTTTTAACTCAGATTCAAGACCTTTCAATTTTGTTGTATAGTCCACTTGGTCTTGATTACGATTTTTAAGGTCTCTTTGCCAAGCATTGTAATTTTTTAGTACATCACTTAATTTCTCAGCACCAATACTTGAATTGCCTAATATTTTTTCTCTTTCTGTTTTTTCTTTTTCTAATTGTTCATTTAGCTCTTCAATGTCTTTTTTGCGGTCATCATTAAATTCAAATAGTTCTTTGATTTTGGTTCTTATTAATCTGAGATTTTTAAGGTTGTCTTCGTGACTTATGCTTAAATTATCAAGTCTGTTTGTATAATCATATTTAAAAAGTGGTTCTTCTTTATCGGGTTCATTACTTTCTGTAACTTGACTTTCTAAATAGGTTTTCAATCTTTCCATCATAAACTCGTAGGCATCAGAACCCTTTTTAGCTTCACGATTGCACACTTTGCAAATTTCATCATTTAACATTTCTTCCATAATAGCTTTTGAAGGTATGTTATTAGGAAGCGGAATAGAATTATTTAATAATTCTGCCTTTGCTTTTTTCTCTCCTTTTATGATTCCTTTTTGTTCATCAAATTGCGATTGAAGCTCTCTTCTGGTTTTGCTGTGTGCGGACACTTTTGCTGCAAACTCTTTATGAAATGATTCGAAATTGACTAGAATCCAATTTTCGTCAAAAAGGGAAGTAGTGTAGTTTTCATCAATCCTTGCTGTATAATTCGAAATCTGATTTTCTATTTTCTTAATTCGGTTGTTTATGGTTTCTAAAGCATCTGCATTATTTACGTGTCTTTCAGCATCTTGTAAATTTTCTTCAATTTTCTTGATTTCTTTTTCAGTGGAGTCTAAATGAACTTTGAACGCGTGTTTTTTATTTTCTAATTGAAGAATATCTGCCTCGAGTTTTTTGTAAAGAGCTTCATTTTTTTTATCAAGCTTTGAAGAATCTTCTACTGCTTTTTCTGCTTTCTCTCGTAAAAAAGCTCCCTTTTCAGAGTATTTATCATAATGCTTCGCCTCCGAAAATAGATTTATAAGGTTTGCTAATGCACTATCACTTTCAAAAATATTAAGTTCCGCTTCACCCTTGAACATTGAATATTTCCGAATCTGAAAAGGGAATATTCTGTCCAAAAGAGCTTGTCCATCAACTTGTGTTCTTTCTCCCGAACTATTTTCAGAGATACCTTCAATCATAAAACTTGAAGTCGAACATTCATTTGCTTTTTCTTTTTTTGCGAGGAAAGATTTTGTGATGATACTTTTCTCTCCATATTGCTCTACGATCATTGAAACCCTTACACGAAAACTATCACCAATTTCCGTTTCATTCAGTTTTTTGGCAGACACTAGCATATCTAATTCTCGATTCTCTCCATTGAAAAGCCAATCTACTGATTCAAAGAATTTTGTTTTTCCTTCTCCATTTTCTCCAAGGATAATGTTTAAACCTTCCGATAATTCAAAAGTATTGGTATCGTAATAACAGAGGTAATTGTCAATTTGTATTTTTCTGATTATCATAAGGCCTCATTTAAAAATTGAGTAACTTGGTTTCGCAATACCGAATCCGTAACTGGTGAAGTTCCGTCCAAACCTTCTACTATCAAAGCAATTGCTTTAATAATAGGTTTATCAGAATTTAGTGCTTCTCTTATTGTTGAAGGCAATTCTTCTTTATTGAATTCATACTTGTTTTCAAGTAGCTCGTGGGTTAAAAAACTTTTGAGTATATCGTCTTTTCTTGCCATAATAATAATTTTATAAATCGTTAAGGTTTAGGTTGTAGTAGTCCAATATGCTTTTCAGCGTTTCGTAAGTGTCGGTCTTGTTCATTGCCAGATTAGCAAAGTCAACCACTCGTTCTAATTCTTTTTTTACTAGACCTTTTTCCATTTCAAAGGTGCTTTCATCAGCTACTTCGGGCACAACTACTAAATCGTGTATGGTTGCGTGAATTTTATCTTTGTGCAATCGCAAAACTCTGCCTCTTCTTTGGATAAATTGTCTAGGATTACCAGTACTTGCACAAAATATGGCTAGTTCGGAACGTGGCACATCAACACCTTCATCCAAACATTTCATAGAGGTCAATACGTGAATTTTACTTTCTTCAAAGTTTTTTAAGATCTCCTCACGATTAGTAGAATCTGCAGTAAACTGTTTCACCATTACAGAATCATCTGTTTGGCTAACTGCTTTTGTATATTCGTTAATCAACCTGTTTTCATCTTCTGTTTCAGTACTGAAATCTTCATCTTCATAATTTGCCTCAAACCCCTCAGGCACATAAATCAATGTATATTTCAGGCTCTTTCGTTTATCAAATTCACTTCTTAGAATTGCTTTGAAAGCTTCTAATTTATTGGCTGCTTTGTGAATAATTCGTTTTCTTTCAAGGAGTTTCTTTTCAATTTCAGGAGTACTTCTGAAATTTCCTGTTTCTTTGTCAAATAAGCCCATTCGCAACAGTTGAAGAGAAAGCTCCTTGTACTTTTCCATTTCTGGGTCTGTGAGCTTTACTATATGCGGATAGTAAGTGTAATTACAAAGCCATCCAATTTTTAAGGCTTCCTCCATTGAATAGGAAACAATGTATGGTGGCTCATCATTGAAAAACTCTTGAATGGCTTGATTCCCTGCTTCATCAAATTTCCTGTTTGGAGTTGCAGATAAGCCAATTCGTTTTTCAAGGTGTATGTTTGGCAACAATCTTAAAAGTCCTTGCGAACCTAAATTGTGCGTTTCATCTGCAATTAAAATAGTGTCTTTGGGAAGTTGAGTAAAGTAGCTTTGAAACTTAGGCCTTGGTAATGAAGCATAAGTTACAATAACGATATACGAAGTATCAATCAGTTTTGAAGCCGTATTGAAAAACGCAAGATTCTTATCCCAATTCTCTTTTGAACTGACTGTAATGACGTTTTTAAAATTGAATTTTGCACATTCTTTTTTCCATTGCTCAACCAAAGCTGTTGTTGGAACCGTAATAATAGCTCTGTAAATTCCTGTTTTCATATATTCGTTCAGCAGGCAGTTGAGGGAAGTTATCGTTTTTCCTGTCCCTGTTGCCATTGCGAACATTCCTTTGTAATTATTTGCCACCCAACTGTTGTAAGCATTAATCTGATACTCTCTCGGACCTTCTGAATAAGGGAATTTTGGTGTTCTTCTTATAATTTCTATTTCACTAAAAAGCTTGGTAATTGTTTTTTTGAGTTTGGGGTTTGATATTAAACTCTGTTTCTTTCTAAGAAGTTGTTCTTCTTGAACCAACAACTCATTGATGTCTTTCATTCCAAATCTATCTTTGAGAACCACTTCTATTTCATCAACAGGTATGTACTCTACATCTTCATCTTTTTCTTTGAAATAATCATCTATTAGTTTGAGCTGCTTTTTAATTAACTTGTTTGACCTTCCATTTTCCCAACTAAGGAATGCTTCAAGTTCTTCCAAATTTTCTGATAATCCATGAAGTGTAAAATTACATGATGCTTTATAACCAACATGATCCACTCCATCACCAAAAACACCTGATTTGTAATGTGCTATTCCTTTGCCATTTTTAGGCTTTACTATCTTTATTTCTATGCGCTTCTCTATAATCAAATAAGTTAAACAATCAAAGAAATGATTGCTGTAATCATCTAAATACCTATGCAAAAAGCTAGGGTCAGTTAAGTCAAAAACCTGCAAATCTTGCTGACTTCCTTCCTCTGCTCTCAAAATAGCATCTTTATCCCTTGAAGATAACAAATGATTGATCACCATTTTCATTCTACCACCCTTGCTTATAAAAGTAGCAAAACCAATTGAAAGCAGATTGATTGCTGATGAACTAAAATAACCCAATAACAAACTAAACTCATTACTATTAGCTAATCCCTCTAAATAGAATTGTATGGGTTCATTTTCTGAACCAGTTTTGTAATCTCTATCTTCTGACCAATCGGAATCTTTAAGCATATTTGTACGAAACTACTTTTTCATTAATAATTTGACTCTAAGCATGAATTAAGCTTAACTGACAAATGTAAATTGTCAAAAAAAACGCTATTAAATCAAGTACTCTAAAGTCTATGGTTTTGATAAAGCTCTGGGTTAGATATATTTTTTGATTATTTTCCATTTATTTAATACTAGATTTAAAGAGGTTTAATAATTCAATATATACCTGAAACGTTAATTTCGCATCCTCAATAGCTGAATGATTATTACTTCTTATAAGACCGAAATAATTTATCCAGTCATTTAACGAGCTTATACCGCTTTTTACCAAGCCTAATTCACAAGCTAGAAATCCTAAAGATTGAGCATCAATATGACGATGATTAATTCTATTATACTGAACCATCATTCCGTTTTTATGGCATATTTTACGTAAGAAAGATACATCAAAACTGGTATTCCAACCACCCAGCCTAAAATCTGTCCCAAATTGATTAAAAAATTTAGAAATTACTTCCTTTTGGTTAGGAGATTTTTCCAATATCTCTTTAGAAATGTTATGAATATTAAAGGATTTTTTTGTTAAATAAACGCTTTTATTAATTGAAATCGTAGATGAAAATTCTTTAATAATCGTCCAATCAAAATCAACTAAAACAGCACCAAAATCAATTGGTTCGTCTCTAAATACATCAATACCTGTGGTTTCAAAATCAATAAAACAAATCATAAATCAACTTTGATTACTTCTTTATTTTCAATCATTAAGCTTAACTCAGAAATTAGTTTGTTGAACATTGAGTTTTCAAAAGCTGTTATTTTAAATTGAAAAACTGCAGGTTTTATTGCTTTAGATCTTATGTTTTTACTTGGCACAAAAAATAATTCATTATCCATCCTATAGAACGAATATGACATTGGTGCACTTTGAATTTCATAAAATTCAAATTCACAGGTTTGATGTTTAGTTTTTAATAATAATCTTAAGTCTTTTTTTACATTTTCGATTTTTGATTTTAGACCTTCTTTATTGTACTTTGTATTTTCTTCAACTTCACCCCAATGATTACCATAAGAATTAATGAAATTGTTTTCTAAACTATACATAAAATAACGAAATTTTGAATTTTCTTTGGATAGTAATGCTTTGATAGAAATTGTTGAAGTGTTAACAAATGAATCTCCATACATCACAAAAATCTCTACTAATTTAGCTTTAGATATTTTCTCCTTAATAAGATTATGTGCATCTTCAAAATTGTCAAAATAATTTACTAGCCCAATTTTATTGTATTTATCCATTGCTTTATGCAATTCTTCATTGTAAAAAGAGGAAACTGCCATACTTGCAACTATCGAGCCAAATACAGCTGCAAATAAATTACTGATTGTTGTGTTTATTATAAGGAGTAAGCTAATAAATAAAACAGAAACTACAACAATTATTACGATTATATTTATTCTAGAAAAAAACATAATTTGAATTTAGTCAATTAAATAAAGCAAGCTGCACAACCTTCTTCTTCAGCATCCTCCAATATGTCTGTAAGAAAAGGTGAATTTATTTTTGATTTATTCTCTCGCCTGAGTATAAATTCTTCTTTGATTTTAGCCAATCTTTCTGGTTTAATTAATTCTTCCAAACTTTCACCTTGTCCCCAAGTAAATCCATCCTTTTCATATTCCATTGCCTTTATAAATTGATCAGGATGTTGTTCATACAACCAAACCCATTCGATTTTCTGTTGAAAAAAACAGAAAAAGCATCCAGAACGACTTCGAGCATATTGCCCTTTTTTGTCATTAACTTTAAAATCAATTTTATTATAATAGGAAGGTACTCCAACACCACTTTCTTCTAATATTTTAAAAATATCATCTCTTACCAATACTGCATCATTATCTAATAAAGGAAAAGAAGTCTCTTTTGCCAAAGGATAATCAGTAGATTTTAGAAAGTCGAATACCAAATGATTAAATGCTATTACATTAGTATCTAACAAAATATTCAGTTTTTGGTCAAGAGTAAAATTTGTATCAACTTTTTTGGTAATAGTTTTTATCACTTTTTCTTGGTGGATACCAAAATCAATATTTTTTGAGATTGCTAATATTTTCTCTAAATTTAGATTAGAAAGTAATTTAAAAATAACATCTTGGCTCCAAATGTTTTTCCTAAAAGGAAAGATAGATTGGATGTTTTTCTTGGTAGAAATATACCCCTCTGCATATTCCGGTCAAACTGAACCATCGATTCCGGTCCAAACTGAGCCACCTATTCCGGAGCAAAGTGAACCACCTTTGAGGATGATCTGACGGGTTAAAAATTTAAATTTTTTCTACC
>JALHOZ010000031.1 GCA_022842725.1 Saprospiraceae bacterium | reverse complement strand
GAAAAAGCTTTGTCTCAACAAAAAGAACGTTCGCGGGCAGATTCAAAAAGGGAAACCGGAGATTGGGTAATCGTAAGGAATGATGAAAAATCAGAGTTTTTTGGTTATGACAATCTGGTTTTAGAGGATGTTTTTGTTATAAAATACAGATTTCTGAAACAAAAAGACAAGGAGTTTATTCAACTGGTTCTTAATAAAACACCTTTTTACCCGGAAGGCGGAGGGCAAATCGGAGATACCGGATTGTTGATTTTTGACAACGAAGTGGTTCAGGTTTTGGACACTAAAAAGGAAAATGACCTCATTATCCATCTGGTAGACCGTATTCCGGATAATGTCGAAACAGCCGTTTTTGCAGAGGTCGACGCCCTGAAAAGAAAAGAAACGGAAAGAAACCATTCTGCAACACACTTACTTCACGCTGCACTTCGCCATGTTTTGGGCAGCCACGTAACCCAAAAAGGGTCGTTGGTACGTCCGGATTATCTGAGATTTGATATTTCTCATTTTCAAAAACTGACGAATGATGAAATCAAACATGTTGAAAAGATTGTAAACGAAAGGATACGTCAGAATATACCGTTGCAGGAATCAAGAAATTTGCCGATTCAACAGGCCCAGGAAGCCGGCGCTATGATGCTTTTTGGCGAAAAATATGGCGATACGGTACGTATGATTACATTTGACATTTCGTTTTCAAAAGAATTGTGTGGAGGATGTCACGTAAAAGGAACCGGTGAAATCGGTTTGTTTAAAATCCTGAGTGAAGGTGCTATTGCCGCCGGAGTCAGACGAATTGAAGCTTGTACGGCACAATATGCTGAGCAGTATGTTCAAAACTTTGTTGATGAAGTGCATGCTTCCAAAAGTTTTTTCAAATCAAATCAGGGACTGACCAAAAATATTTCTGATTTGATGGACGAAAATCAGAAATTGAAAAAAGAAGTCGAAAGATGGATGTTACAGCACGCCCAAATTATCAAACAATCATTGGCCAAAAGTGCGGAAGTAATGAATGACCAGATTGTAATCACTTCTTTGGTAGAAAATCTGGATAGTAAAACAATTAAAACGATCTCTTACCAATTGGAAAAAGAGCTCGGGGACACCATCATTCTGATCGGCTTTATTGAAAATGGCAAAGCCAATATCATGTTGACCATCAGTGAAAAACTGGTAACAACAAAACAATATCATGCCGGAAATATGATCAAACAACTTGCGTTGCCGATTCAGGGAGGCGGTGGTGGTCAGGCATTTTTTGCTTCTGCGGGAGGAACGGTTTTGGAAGGATTGCCGGAAGCGCTTACCTCCTTAAAAGCATTGCTGCAATAAATGATGACACCTTGGGTTTTGTCCGGGAATGGATTAACTTTGGACTTGTCGGTTCCCAAAGTGATGGGAATTATCAATGTCAATGAAGATTCATTTTTTAAAAATTCGAGGGTTTCAGATGTAGGTTCTTTGTTAGAAAGAGCTCAAAAAATGATTTCAGAAGGTGCTGATATACTTGATGTCGGAGCTATGTCTTCCCGTCCCGGAGCTAAACTGAGTGACCCAAATGATGAGGCAAAAATCATTTCTGATAGTGTGTCCGAATTAAAAAAACATTTTCCAAATGTATTTATTTCTGTCGACACGGTATGGAGTAAGGTGGCTCAAGCTGCGATACGCGAAGGAGCCAACATGATTAATGATATATCTGCTTCATCAATTGATTCTGATCTGGCAAAAATCATGGCTGCACATGACATACCTTACGTTTTGATGCACATGCGTGGATTGCCTGAAAATATGCAACAAAACGTTGAATATTCAGATGTTACGTTGGAATTGATACTATTTTTTAAGGAAAAAATTACTTATCTGGAAAAAATGGGCTTACATCAGATTGTGCTGGATCCGGGCATAGGTTTTGGGAAAGATATACCTTCAAACTTTAAGATCATTAAAGAATTTTTAGCTTTTTCAATTTTTGACAAACCTTTGCTTGCAGGAATATCACGCAAGTCATTTATATCAAAGACCCTCAATACAACATCTGAGGATGCATTAAACGGAAGTTCTGTTCTGCATAGCTGGTTGTTGACCAAAGGCGCCAATATTTTAAGAGTACACGATGTAAAAGAAGCAGTTGAAGCTGTAAAGTTGGTTGAATTGTTAAAAAAGGGATAAACCTTTGCCTGTTATACACCATATAATCTGAAAAGTCGTTATTTTTGTGAAAATGTAATTGTTTGGACAAAGAGCAGGAAACAAAAGTCGGCACAAAAACAAGATCAACCCGGATTTTTCGGGGATTGATAAAGGTTTTTATTGTTTTTTGTTTATTCCTCCTTGTTTTTTATGCATTGTTGAGAATTCCGGCTGTTCAAAACTATCTGAAGGAAAAAATCATTGATGCCATAGAAGTCAGAACCGGTGCAAAAGTCACGTACGACCATCTTGTAGTGAGCATTTGGAGCGGCATAACCATGGAAAACCTTACCTTACAGGACGAAAAACTCGACTCAATTATCAGGCTTGAAAAAATCGGACTTTCATTAAGGAAAAACCTTTTTTTTCTGTTTAATAATGAATTGGATATCTCAAAATTGAGATTGGAAGGTCTCAGATTGGATATTGTGACCCGATACATGGAAAATGAATCCAACCTTGACAGGTTTTTGAAAAAACTTTTAAACCAGGGGAAGGATGGACCCAAAAAGGAATTCTTTTTGAGTGTGGGAGAAGTGTTCTTAAAAGATATTTATATTCGGATTTTAAATGAAAATAAAGGTGTGGCACAATACATTGGCCTGAATTCCGGGTTGGTGGAATTAGAAAAGGTCGATTTAATGTGTAATTCTTTCCTGATAAATCAGTTGTATTTAAATCAACCGGTATATCAAAAAACTGTATTTTCTGAAGTTTGCTACAAGCCCGGGCCTGAATTAACTGTAAAAAATGACGAACCTGTTGAAAAGGATGATTGGTTTCCGTTTTCATTTTACATTGATAAAATTAATATCGAAAATGGAAGATATGGCATGTTTGATGAATTGCAACCTGTCGATACTAAGTTTATGGAGTTAATGGATTATCATCATTTCAAACTTGATGATATTAATGTTAACTTCAGTAAAGTCGAACTAAAGGAGGATGATACATTTTTTGCTTTGTGTGAATCAGTAAGTTTTAAAAATGACAGAGGTTTTGAACTAAAAAACTTTTCAATTGACACGATTGATATAAACAAAGAGGGAGCAATCTTAAAAAATGTGACACTTGAAACCAAAGAGACTTTACTTGAAAGCAATATTAAATTTAATTTTTATGGTTATGAGGCGTTTAGGAATATCAAAGAAGAAGTAACCTTTTCAGTCGATATTTCACCTTCGGCTATTAGTATGAAAGATCTTTCTCATTTCCTGAAAGCTTTGATCGTAAGTCCGGTAACCCAAGGTATCAATGATAAAACGATCAATTTGTCCGGTAGATATTACGGCAATTTTACAGGTATCAACGGCAGGGACGTAAATATAGAGATGGACAGGTATTTGTCCCTTACAGGTAGTTTTAGTACAAAAAATCTGGATGATTACAACAATACTTTGTTAAACGTAAGACTGGATAATTTTAACACCTCAATGAACAATGTTAAAAAGTTGTTTCCCACCTTTAATATACCTAAAAACTTTTATAAATTGGGTAACATTTCCTTCAGTGGACGCTATGACGGTTATTTGGAAGATTTTGTTGCCTACGGAAATCTTAATACAGATCTGGGTAATGTAAATCTGGATATGAGGCTTGATCTTACGCCCGGGATTCAAAAAGCGCAATATTCAGGAGAGTTGAATGTAAACGGATTTAATCTGAAAAAGTGGACTGATAATAACCAATTTGGTTTGGTTTATTTTACATCAAAAGTTAAAAAGGGCCAGGGGCTTACATTAGCTACGTTGAAATCGGATTTGTCAGCAGTTGTTACATCGCTTACATTTAAAGATTATGTGTATAAAAACTTTTCCTTAAATGGTATTTTTGAAAAAAACAATTTTAAAGGTTTTTTTGAAATCCATGATCCGAATATTGATTTAAAATTTGATGGTAATGCTGAATTTATTGATAATCAGGCATTTTTGAATTTTACATCAAAGATCAAAAATTTAGATTTATATGCTTTAAATCTCAATAAAAAACCTTTGTCATTTAGTGCTGACCTGGAAATCAATGCTTCCGGCAGCAATATAAATGATGTACTTGGCGAAATTGATGTACAAAACGTGAAGATTCTTTCTCACGATACCACATTTATCGTTGAGGAAATGCATCTGAGCTCAAAAAATATGGTTTCCGGTGGAAAAGAACTGAAAATTTGGTCTGAATTAGGTCATTTTCATTTAAGTGGTTTATATGATCTGACTCAGGTAGGGCCATTGGTAACCAGTATTATTAAAAAAAATTATCCAATACTGACAAAAAACTGGAAAGCCAAAGAAGCTAATCCCAACATCGTTCAAAAGATGGATTTTGACATCAACCTGAATCATAGTAAACATTTTTTGACATTGGCAGGTTTGAAAAATGTGTCCTTTTCAAAACTTGAATTGAAAGGTAAAATCGATTCGGAAAAAAATGAATTTTCATTAGCTTCAGGAATTCCACTGATACAAATAAATCGGGATTCAGTGCAGAATATCCAACTTTTGGTGAATTCATATGAAAATTCAGGCAATATACTGTTGCATGCCGATAAAGCCAATATTTCAAAAAGAAAGCTCGGTTCAATAGATTTTCAGGCAAATTCACAGGGCGACAGCATTTTGTTTGAAATTTCTGGAAATGAAATTCTTAAGGGAATGAAACCTTTGGATATTCAAGGCAGAATGACACCGTTTGAAAATGGTTTTGCCTTTCAGTTAATTGCTGAAAAACTCCATTTTTTTGGAAAAGACTGGAAGTTTTTACAAGATAATACATTAGCTATTACCAATGAAAAACTGGTCATCAAAAACTTTGAGTTGACGGATGGATTCAGAACCATCGGAATTGAAAACTACAAAAAAAACGGTTTGATCGCCTTTATGGATAATTTTGATATTGATGTTGTCAATGATGTTTTGAAGGATAAAAGATTTGTTCTCAGTGGTTTATCAAAAGTTCAAATTGATATCGAAGATATATTTGCCAAAGAAAAAGAGATCTATGCTTCAGTCATGGTTCCTGATTTTTTTATTAATAAAGACGCATATGGAAGTATTGATTTGTCCGCAGAGATTAACAAAATCGGCCTGGCAGATATTGACCTTTCGATCGGTGAGTTTGTAACTGCCAATCTGTTGTTAGATACCAAAAAGAAAACCGTTCAGGGTCGTGCCAAACTACGGGAAGCACCATTGCGTATTCTTGAATATATTCTTAACAAAGGAGTAGCGAATACTTCAGGAACTGTTGATGCAAGTGTGGATATTTCCGGTGGATTCAAAGATTTTATGCTTGATGGAAAAGGCAAGGTCAACAATGGTCAAACGAAAATAGTGTATACAGGTGTGACTTATTTTTTTGACCAGCAATCCTTTGTGATTACAGAGAAAAAGATTGATTTTACCGGCGCATTAATCAGGGATTCGAAAAATAATGCCGCAACAATAACCGGTGGTTTGACACACAACAGATTCAGAACTTTCGGTGTGAATACAGTGATTGCCGGCGATAATGTCATCGGATTGCAAACTACGAAAGCCGACAATCCGGATTATTACGGCTTTGCTATCGGAAAGCTCAGAGCAAGTTTTAACGGCGGATTTGATAAAGTAGATATGGTCATCGATGCGGTAACCAATCAGGGAACGCAGCTGAATATTCCTGTTGGAAATTCAGGTGCGAAGTCAAATAATAATGTTATCAGATTTGAAAAACGGAATTCTAAAGGAGATTCTGTTGTAACTATTGCCAATAAATTATTAAAAGGTATTGACCTCGAAATGAACCTGACGTTAACTCCTGATGCTCAGGTAAGTATTATTTTTAACGAAGATAAAGGCGACATTATCAAAGGGCAGGGCAGGGGTAATATGCAGATATTTATAAAAAGAACTGGTGGATTTGATATTTTTGGTGATTATCAGATAGAAAGTGGAAATTATCTGTTTACTGTTGCGCAACTACCTGTAGCTAAGCCGTTTGTCGTATATCGTGGAGGATTGATCCGGTGGACAGGAGACCCGGTAAATGCTTCTTTGGATATCAAAGCAGTATATAAATCCAGAACGAGCCTCCAACCCTTTATCGAAGAATACCTGGGTTTTGCCTCAGAAACTTTGGTCAATCAGGCCAATCAAAGACAGGATGTTGACGTAATATTAAATCTCGGGGGAACCTTGTTCAGACCGGAAGTTACGTTTAATCTGGCATTTCCCAATCTCGTAGGCGATCTGGCGACTCTTGCGGACTCAAAAATGCGGATATTGCAGAACAATGAACTCGAACTGAATAGTCAGGTTTTTGGATTGATCATGTTTAATAATTTTTTACCATCAAACAGAGTATCTGATGTAATCGGTTCCGGCGGAATTCAATCCATAGGTATCAATACCCTTTCAGAATTTTTGAGCAGTCAACTTTCTTTATACATTACCAATCTTATCAACCTTGCGTTGGTTGAAAACGGGTTATTGGCAGGAGTGGATTTTGAAATTGGTTTGAGAAGCAATACCGGTGTTGTTTCAAATCTATCCAACTCAAATGTCTGGCCTGATGAAATTGAGTTCAGATTGAAAAACCGGTTTAAGTTTTTGGATGAAAGAATCACGTTAAATATGGGAGGCAACTACATTTTTGAAAATCAGGGCCTTACGTACAACCAAATGTTGCCGGATTTTTCTTTGGAATTGGTGCTGACGGAAAACCGTAAACTCAAAGCCAGGGTCTACGGAAGACAGGAGTTGATCGTACAAAACACCTTGTCCCCCAAAGTTGGTTTGGGTTTGACTTACAGAACTGAATTCGGAACGTTGACTTCTTTTGAAGAATCGTTAAAATCTGCTATCAAAAACGCAGTAGTGCCTAAATAAAAAAAGCCGGTCATGAATGATCGGCTTGTATTAGGTTGGTTTAACAATTACAGGTATCTTATCAGAAGCAAAAACTGTTCCAAAAAAAAAATATAACCTGAAAATCCGGAGAGATTGGATAAATCTGTTTGTATAACAGGATTTTACGAATATAAATTAATTAGGGTCTGCTGAAAAAGTCAGCAATGAATCAGATTCAAGGCGAAGGCAAAGAAGATGTATTAAAATACCTCGATTTGACTTCAATCTCGTCTTTAGGACGAGACTGGCTAACAAAAAACAAGTTTAGTAAGGAAGTTAAATGCACGAAATTTAAATAAAATGTTGTAAAAGTAATGCACTTACATGCATGAAAATTGAACATAAGATATTG
Organism: Saprospiraceae bacterium; assembly: GCA_022842725.1. Classification (GTDB taxonomy): domain Bacteria; phylum Bacteroidota; class Bacteroidia; order Chitinophagales; family Saprospiraceae; genus OLB9. Next base: position 46,598 of record JALHOZ010000031.1, on the reverse strand, counting down.
ATTATTAATATTTTTTGTGCTTTTCAGCAGACCCTAATTATTGTTAATATTGGCCCAAAGACAATAATACCAGTGTACAAGCTCTTTCACAAATAATGCCTTGTTTTGTAGCTAAATTTTCCAGCAACAGGTTTTCCGTTCCCGGGTTAAAAATAATTCTTTTTGGTTTAAGCTCAATAATTTGAGTTGTCATTTCGTTTTGGATTTCAGGACGAATATACAAGGTTATGGTATCAATGATTTCATTTTTTGGAAGTTCTGTGGAGATTTTAATACCATGAACTACTCCGGGTTTTGATCCTACGGCCAGTACTTCATAACCTGAATGTAATAGTTGTTTTACGGCTGTATAGCTGGTTCTTCCCGGGTTTTCAGAAGCTCCCAAAACCAATGTTTTGGATCGTTGAGTTTGTGACATGAATATATGATTAGAATGTCATAACAACGGGATAATGTTTTGGTTGGACAAAGTTTTATTTTGAGTTATTTTCATTATATATTTGATTGATAATCAATGTATAATATTATATATAAAGTTTTAATAAAAAAAAAATGAAATTATCTCAATCATTCATTTTTCAGGCTGAAGATTTTATCATACCTTTGCGCAACGTTTGGCAAACAATTTGTTTCTTGTTTATAAGCCGAAAATCTAATATTACGTTTTGAGACATTATTTTACGCCCATCTTATTTGTTATTTTTTTAGGTCATTTTGCTGCGAATGCTCAATGTGATTTTTCATTATTACCGGATGGGGCATTATGCAGTTCTGCAATTTACAAATGTGGTTCTGAATTAAATGGTTTGACAGGGACGTTACCTGCCACATTAGTAGAACCTCTCCCATGGGATGGTTTATGTGATTATCAGGGAAGTGCCGATAATATGATATGGTTTGCCTTCACTCCATGTGATTCAACTGTGACGATAAGGATTACACCTTCTAATTGTCAAAACGCACAGGGGATTCAGGCAGGGTTATACAAGAGATGCGGACAAGCACATTCAGTGGCGTGTAGTCCAACCGTGGATCCTTTTTTTGTAGGTGCATTGAACACTTTTGATTTAACATGGGATGAATTTGTTCCGGGACGTACTGCTTATCTTTTTATAGATGGAATGGCCGGAGATATATGTGATTATACCATTGAAGTGATTGATGGTATTGACACAACACCTCCACAGGAAGTAAATCCTGATGATCTCGAAGATGGCTTTGTTGTAGGACCAAATCAGATAAACTGTGATCAAACCGGAGATACTTTGTCCTATTCTTTGGTATTACCGACATGTTTGATGAATTATGTGGAAACTTGTTTTCCTCAAAAACCCAATATTGTTGACAGTGTTTGTTTTGTGTGGCATGTTGAATCTTTAGGAAACGGAAGTTATTCTTTTGCCGATAATGACAGTGTCGGAACAGATGTAAAAATTATTTTTAACGGAGATGCAAATGATGATTTTCGTATCTCAGTTGATGTAAATATTCATCCGTATTATGGGGGAGGGTGTGCCAAAGGGGCTTGCGGATCCGTTTTGGATTTGTTGGTTGGTATCAATCCGAGTATTCTGGAAGAAGTAAATATTGAACTTTGTCCGGGTGAAACAATTCAATTATGTGGCAATAATGTCCAGGGCAACACAGTACTGGAGTGCACGGATAGTAATAATCCATGTCTGAGATACCGATATACTGTCACCGAAAAACCAAGAAGATACAATGACCTGGGGCTAATTTACCGTTGTTCGGGTACCACTTATACGTTTCAGGGGCAAAATTACAGCGCTGCAGGACAATACAATATCCAGGACCCGAATGAATGTGATCTGACGCACAGATTTGATTTGCGGTTTGCTACAGTGACGGCAACGGTTGCTGCCGGAAATACACAAATTGATTGCAGAAATGAATCCATCACATTATCAACTGTTGTTTTTGGTGATTTTCCGAATGATATAACTTATGAATGGTATTTGGCAGGAAATCTAATGGGAACAGGACCGTCCGTATCGGTTCAGCAGCCTGGCAGATACAGTGTTATAGCCAGAATGCAAAATTCTTTGGTAAGTTGCCAATCCTCCGACTTTACAGACATTACCTTAAACAAAGAAAAACCTTTGGTTCAGTTTGAAAATCCTATGTTAAGCTGTCGAATCACCAGAGACAGGATATCATACACAACCAATACACCATTAATCCTTGAAAAATGGCGTCTTCCCAATACACCTGAAGTTACAGGAACTACATTTGAAATAGACTCTCTTATTGCAGCTTCCGGATTGTCCTGCAGATTTGAAGCAGAAAGAGCTGACAACGGATGTCGGATTGATACGCTTTTGTTGATTCAGGGTGATTTTGCAAAACCAACGATAAATATTCTTGGGGACGCAGTATTAAATTGTTTAAGAGATTCTGTACATCTGACAGCTCAATACGGAGCTTTATTACCTGAATTCCGCAGATGGACTTATGAAAATTCTGAATTTATCAATGACCAGGACGATTTTATCCGCCCTTTTAAGCCTGGTAATTACAACCTGTTTGTACGTGCAGCCAGAAATGGGTGTACCAATGTAAATTCAAAAGATGTTTTGGAAGACAGAGTCTATCCTAAAGTAGAACTTGGAGAAGATCTCTATTGGTACTGCAACACAACCAGTATTTCTTTGCAACCGGAAGTGGACAAAGGAGATATTTACCGTTATCAATGGTTCCAGTTCGATGGAGGAGAGATAAAAGGTAGTTTGGTAGCTCCGGATGTGGATTTTGTAAAACCCGGAACATTCTATCTGGAAATTGGAAATAAAGAAAATTATTGTTTGAAAATTGACAGTATAGTAATCAGAGAGTATGAAAATGTTCCTGAAAAAGTTTTAGCTGACCTGCAGGATCCGGTTTGTTTCGGCGAAAATAATGGTTCGTTGACCAATATTTTAGTTGAAGGTGGCGATGGACCTTACGCTTATGTATTAAATGACAAGCCCATTACGCAGACGGACTTATATAACCTTCAGGCGGGCACGTATCGTTTAGAAGTAAAAGATGTTCATGAGTGTTTTGTCTCTGATACCTTCGAACTTATTAATCCGGAGTTTCTGGAAATTGAAGGAATTGATGATATTTCTATTGCTTTTAGTGAAGTTGGTTCTGTTGAAGCAATAACCAATTATGACATAGCAGATATTCTGAGTATTACCTGGAAAAATCAACAGGGCGAAATATTGGGTTATGATAAAGAGTTTTTTTACGATAATAAAACATCTCAATCTTATACCGTTGAAATTGTGAATCTTAACGGATGTACTGCACGTACAAGTTTTAACGTTTTGGTAGATAATGACGTCAAATTTGTAATTTCAAATGCTATCAGCCCGGGAAGCTCTTTAGGAAATGACAAAATATCTATCAGTAAAAACAGTGTTCCTGCAGATATACTGGATGTTCAGATTTTTGACAGATGGGGCCAAAAAGTGTTTATACATGAAGGATTCGAAATGAAAGGTACTGAAACTAAAGATATTATTTGGGATGGTCTTTTCGGAGGTAATGAATTACAGTCTGGTGTGTACGTCCTTTATATCAGTTACAGAGACTTTTTTGGAAATCAAAAAATCCTTACCTCAGATATTACATTGTTCAGATAAGCGAACAAAAAATATGGTACTGAAATAATTTGTATGCATACAAAGAATCAACGTTCGGTACTACTGATTACACCACCTTTTACTCAACTAAATACGCCATATCCGGCGACAATGTATCTCAAAGGGTATCTCAATACGCTGGACATTTCATCGTTTCAGGTGGATTTGAGCCTTGAGACTTTTTTGAAACTATTTTGTTCCCATTCGCTTCAGTCTATATTTCAATGTTTTACAGAATCCAGTGTTTGGAACAATGATTTAAGCGCTGAAATATTTCGTAATAAATATTATTATTGTTCAAAAATTGATGTTGTCATTCAGTTTTTACAAGGAAAAAATCCAACCTTAGCCCATTCTATTGTCAAAAGAAATTTTCTTCCTGAAGGTCCAAGATTTGACAATCTCGACGATTTGTCCTGGGCTTTTGGCGAAATGGGGATTCAGGATATGGCGAAACATCTGGCAACTTTATTTCTGGAAGACATTGGCGATTTTATCAAAAATGAAGTTGATGAGGATTTTGGTTTTTCAAGATACGCTGAACGTATCAGCAGGACAGCTACAGATTTTTCTCCCTTACATGAAGCCTTGAATACTAAAGATACTGCAGTTACCAGAATCCTGAAGGAACTGGTCCAACAATATATCGAAGAGGTTCATCCGGATTTTGTATGTATCACAACTCCTTTTCCCGGAAATGTATTTTCAGCCTTTTTTATTGCAAAAACCATAAAAAAACATTTCCCAAAGATTGTTTGTATTCTTGGAGGTGGTTATGTAAATACAGAATTACGGTCTGTTTATGACGAAAGAGTTTTCCAATATTTCGATTATCTTACCCTGGATGATGGAGAAACCCCTTTACGAAAAATTCTCGAATTTCATCATAATGGAAAATCAAATCCTGAATTTAAAAGAACATTTTTAGCAAGTAAAAGTGGAGTTTCTTTCGAAAACAATACAGCTGATTTTGATGTTGCCCAAAGAGACGTTGGTACTCCGGATTACGCTGACCTGAAGTTGGATCAATACATTTCTGTTCTCGAAGTTCTGAATCCGATGCACCGTAAATGGTCTGATGGTCGATGGAATAAATTGACCCTAGCCCATGGATGTTATTGGGGCAAATGTTCTTTTTGTGACGTAAGTCTGGATTACATTGCACGGTACGAACCCATTGATGCTAAAATTTTATGTGACCGGATAGAACAAATCATAGATCAAACGGGTAGTACAGGTTTTCATTTTGTGGATGAAGCAGCACCGCCGGCTCTGATGAGGGACTTGGCCATTGAAATCCTACGTCGTGGTTTACAGGTATCCTGGTGGACAAACATTCGTTTTGAAAAGTCATTTACTCTGGACCTCTGTAAACTTCTGGCTGCATCCGGCTGTATTGCGGTCACAGGAGGATTGGAAGTTGCTTCTGACAGATTATTAGAAAAGATGAAAAAAGGTGTTACCGTTCGTCAGGTAGCCAACGTTGCTTCTAATTTTACCCAATCAAATATTTTGGTTCATGCGTATCTGATGTATGGATTTCCGACGCAGACAGCCCAGGAGACAATAGATTCTATGGAAATTGTGCGGCAGATGCTTGAGGTTGGCATTATTCAGTCGGGATTTTGGCATCAATTTGCTATGACTGCTCATAGTCCGGTCGGATTAGACCCTAAATCTTATGAAGTTGTCAAAGTAGGTCCTGAATTTTTAGGTTTTGCTGATAATGATTTATTTCATGAAGATCCTAAAGGGGCGGATCATGAAATGTTTTCTGAAGGCTTGCGCATTTCTTTGCATAACTATATGTCCGGAGTAGGTTTTGATTTGCCTTTGCAGGACTGGTTTGATTTTACCGTTCCTAAATCTAAAATACCAAAAAACTTTATCAAAGGTGCAATAAAAAACATCTATGATGAGCCAAAACCTCATCAATTGATGATTTGGTTGGGAGGTGAAATTATGATTGAACAAAATCATAATAACCAACAGAATGGTTATACAGACGTTGTAGTATACACTTTACAACAGCCTGTCCAATTTTCAGCGTCATTTGCGGTTATATCAAAATTTAAGTCTTATTTACCTGTGATTACGCCATCTGGCTCTCAATTTTCATTGCCAAAAGTTCAAACTTTTAAGGAGTTTTGGGAGTCAGAAATGATGGAGACTTCTTTTGAAGAGTTAATTACTTCTTATCTTTTATACAATCTGAGGTTGTGTGGTCTTGTTTTTGTTTAATTAAAGCAAATCAAAGATATTGTGAACACCTATATTTTTCTGAACCATAAAGGCTTCTGCGTATTGGGTTTGAATGTCCCGGGCGTACCAGATATTTTTTGCTTTGACATGTTCCAGAAATTGTTTTGAAGAAATAGGTGTTTCGGGTTCCTCTGATTCAGGGTTGTAAAACTGTGAGGAAAAACATTGGATAAGTTCAAGTTTTTGTTCCATAAAATCTGAAATGTCTGTTACAAAGTCAGCGGGTAAATTTCTGTCCTGTATATAATGAAAAACATTTTTAGGTCGCCAGATTTGTTGTTTTTGACCGGAAAGATCAGTACTTTCTATTTTTACCAATCCTGATAAAAAAGCAGCTTCTGCTACCAATCTGGCTGCTCTGCCATGATCAGGATGTCGGTCCTCCAACGCATTTGCCAATATGATTTCGGGTTGAGCCCACCTGATCGTTTGAATGACTTTTAGTATGTTTTCCCTGTTAATCTGAAAAAATCCGTCTTCCATCTTTAGATTGACCCTGAAAGCAGCTCCCATTTTTTTTCGGGAAATTTCCGCCTCCTCCATCCTCAATGCTGCATTTCCACGTGTACCTAATTCTCCCATAGTCAGATCACAAAGCCCTACACTTTTTCCAAATGATATATGTTTTAAAAGGGTTCCGGAACAACTCAGTTCCACATCATCGGGATGAACACCTATTGCTAAAATGTCAATTTTCATTACGCTCGATTTTTAATGATCTCTTTTGAGACCTCTCTTTTAAAATGTTGGGTCAATACTAACGAATTAATTTTTATAATGGCATATCGTTTTTTTATGACCAACTACCAAATGTTTACTTCGGGTTCGATTTGAATACCAAAAATTGAAAATACTTTTTGTTGAATTTCATGAGCCAGTTCCAACAATGCCTCACCGCTACCGCCTTCATAATGAACCAATACAAGAGCCTGATTTTTATGAACTCCAATGCCATTCCTTTCCATGCCTTTAAATCCTGCCTGTTCGATAAGCCAGCCTGCCGGAATTTTTATTTTCCCTTCAGTGTCTGTATGATAAAATGGTAGGTTAGGGTGGTGCTCTTTGATTTTTTCAAACAAAGAAACATCAATAACAGGGTTTTTGAAAAAACTACCTGCATTTCCGATATTTTTCGGATCAGGGAGCTTTTTTTGTCTGATGGTAATAACAGCATCTGATATGTCTGTAATTCCGGGGTGTTCTATTTTTTTTTCTGAAAGTACAGCATGAATATCACCGTATTCATATGATAACTTATGATTCTTTTTTTGTAAAAGGTACTGTACTTTGGTGATAAAAACCTGACCTTTTAATTCATTTTTAAAAATACTGTCTCTGTATCCGAATTGGCATGCCTGTTTGAAATAAGTTTTTCGCTCACCTGTTTTCAAATCAATACAATGAAGACTATGAAATGTCGATTTCTGCTCCACACCATAAGCTCCGATGTTTTGTATCGGCGCTGCTCCTACCGTTCCGGGAATCAGGCTCAAATTTTCCAAGCCGCCCAATTGATGAGATAATGTCCATAATACAAATTGATGCCAGGATTCGCCGGCACCAACTTCTACCAAAGCACAATATTCATCTTCTTCAATTACAGAAATTCCTTTGATTTCATTTTTTAAAACATACCCTGAAATATCTTTGGTAAGTAAAATATTTGACCCGCCACCAAGTATGTAGACAGGTTCGATATTGTCTTCGATTACGTCGTAAATATCGTTTTCTGAATATATTTTTACCAGGTGTTGTGCTGTATAAGACAGTCCGAAACTGTTAAAACGTTTTAAGGCTACATTATTTTCCGTTTTCATAAAAATCAAAGTGCGCTGTTCGGATTTTTGAAATTTTTCCTGAAAGCCAGATAATTGATGTCGTACTGAATTCCAATGTTTAAGGAACTGGCTTCTGTATCCGGATGAAATCCATATCTCACAAATCCTAAAAATGCTACGCCGCTGGGACCAAAACCAAATCCGGCCCCCGCCTGAATGATATACGTTGGAAAAAAATCTCTGCTCAATCCCCGGGATTTATATTTGTCGCGAAGTCCGAAAGCTTCTGTTTTATTGTATTGAATGCCACCACCCACTGAAAATCCTGCTTTGTTGTCTTTGCATAAACCGGAAGCACCATTAAAATTAAATGAACCTATCACCGGAATATTGATCAAACCCATACCTTTGTAACCATCGGTATCATAACCTGTAAATCCCATACCAATTTGTGACTCCAATGAAAAGGAAAAATTATTTTTTCCCAACCATAGTTTTGGACCAATAGAAAAGTTGAGAAGGGTACTGCCTGAAGACCTTCCTTCATTCAGATTATTTTTTGGGTTGGTATATCGCTGATATAAATCGGTATTCATTGTAAATCCGGCACCAAATTGAGCATAAGTCCCTTGGGTAAGCCCAAAGAAAAAAATACATATTAATGCCTTTGATTTTAGTCTTAAGATATATGAGCTCATGATAGGATATTTTCTTTAAATAATGACTTTTGTTCAAATTGAAGACTGGCATATTGCGCATAAATACCACCGTCAAGCTGTATTAATTGAGCGTGTGTTCCTTCTTCAACAATGTTTCCGTTTTCTAAAACATAAATACAATCGACATCTTTGATCGTTGCCAGTCTGTGTGCCACGATGATAGATGTTCTGCCAATCATGAGGTTTTCCAACGCTTCCTGAACAAGTTTTTCTGATTCTGCGTCCAAAGATGAAGTAGCTTCATCTAAAATAAGGATTTTCGGATTTTTGAGTATGGCACGGGCAATTGCAACCCGTTGTCGCTGCCCACCCGAAAGTTTGATTCCACGTTCGCCCACAAGCGTTTCAAAACCATCGGGAAAAGACTCGATGAACTGAAGCGAATTAGAAAGCTTTGCAGCCTCCCGAACTTCTTCCATGGTCGCTTCGGGTTTACCATATCTTATATTCTCTAAAATCGTTCCGCCGAATAATATAACATCTTGTGGAACGATACCTATTTCTTTTCTTAATTGGTGAATTGGCAAGGTCGTTATATCCTGATCATCTATTTTAATACTTCCCTTTTGTATTTGATAAAATCTCAATATTAATTGGACAATGGTTGATTTTCCACTACCACTTTGACCGACCAAAGCTATCTTTTGTCCCGGATCCACCTGTAAAGATACATTTTTAAGAACTTCTACATCTTTTCGGGTAGGATAAGAAAAACCAACATTTTCAAGAGTAACTTTCCCTTTTATAAACAAAGTGCCCGGTTTTTTACTTTCTGAAAGATCAATTTCTTCATCTTTCTCCAGAATTTCCAGAATCCTTTCCGTGGCACCCAACGCTCCGACCATTTGTGTATACAAATTGCCAAAACTGGCAATTGCACCTCCTAATATCGTCGTATAAATGATAAAAGAAAACAAGTCTCCCGACTCCATATTTCCCGCCTCCACCATTAAAGCGCCTCTCCATAAAATAAAAAAGATTGCACCAAATAATATACTGATGATAAAAGCAAAAAATATACCTCTCAATCTGGCATATCGCAGGGAAATATCTACTACTTTATCGACGGACTTTCCGTAACGGAGCGATTCAAAATACTCGTTCACAAAAGATTTGACCATACTGAAGCTTTGGAAGGTTTCTTCCACAATGGTATTGGTTTCTGCAAGCTGATCTTGTCTTTGACGGGATACTTTTTTAATATATCTTCCGAAAAACATGGACACAACCACCACTACCGGAAAGGTCAACAACATAATCATGGAAAGTCCCGGTGTCCAATATACAATGATGATTACCCCGGAGATCAATACAACAAGTTGCCGGATAAATTCTGCTAACGTTATCGAAAACACACTTTGCAATTGTTCAATGTCGGTTGTAATTCTGCTGGTCAATTCTCCGACGCGTCTTTCTTCAAAAAAAACGATCGGCTGTGTGATGATTTTGTTGTAAAGATCTTTTCGCATATTTGCCATACCTTTTTCAGATACGAAGGCAAAAAGGGTAGTGCGAAAATAACTCATGATACCCTGGACGATCAGGACGATCAGAAAAATCCATCCGTAATCAGTAACACTGAGGCCAACATTAAATTTGGGTTTTCCTATTGCTGTATTGGTCATTTCGCCGGGAAGACCCATGATCAACATGAAAATAAGGCTTCCTGCTACCAATAAAAACATGGCTAATATAAACTGTAATCTGTATGGTTTGATGTAGGAAAAAACACTGAGTGCTCTCTTCAGGTTTTTACCGGTGAATTCAAATTTTTTATTTTCTTTATTTTCCAAAAGTGTTGATTTAAGGTCAAAGATATAAATATTTGCTGCCATTTTTTCTGACGAACAAATAAGAATGACTATTTTGTCAAAGATATTGTCACATCATAAAAACAGGTACTTATATCTACATAGGTTAAGATATTAATTCTCCTCAGGTTAATGATGGAATATCTTCCAAATACATAAAATCCTTATTTTCATGATTTTGTTTATAACAATATGTTAATATACCATTGGAAGCAACCAGGTAAGGTGACTTTATGTGGTCATTGTATATGCACATCTGATTAAAAACCTGCTGATTTAAAGGGATCTGAAATGCTTTACATTCGACTAAAATAAATGGGTTGGCTTGTTTGTCAAATATCACTAAATCAAATCTTTTGGGTTTTTGATTGATAAGAAATCCTTTTTCAATCGCCATAAGGTTTTTTGAAAAACCATAAACATCTGAAAAGATGTGAATCAATTGTTGCCTTACCCATTCTTCGGGTTGTAAAACAACCCATTTTTGTCGGATAACATCCCAGATTTCCGGTGTTTTGCCCGTATTCCTGATTTTAATGTTGGATCTCACCTTGTCAAAAGGTAAATGGATAGGGTGCATATATTTTGATTCCTTGGAAATTCATTAATGTAACGATAACTCAAACACTATCAACCTGAAAAAAGATTTGGGAATCAGAGTATCGATTGACAAATACTTTTGAGCGCCACCTGATAGTTTTTAATGAGATTTTTGGTCTCAACAACAACGATTAAAAATCCGGCCTCACGAAAGTCTTCAATAGTTTTATGCTGAATGGTGGTCGTGGAAGTGTCCTTTGGGTTCAGCATATAATCCTGGATGAGAAGAATTTGTTTTCGGGTGTCTTCTACCAAACATTCCACAAGTCTGTCCAGAGGAGCGTTTCCCGGCAATGATTCTTTCATGCCTGAAAGTTCCTGAAATCCCATCAAACGACTGTTTAACGTGGGATGCAGACAACTGATGATATTGGCATGTTTTAGTTGAAAAAACACAAATTTTTGTTGGAGGCTATAAAAATTGTATGCAAGCGCCTGTGATTTATTTAATTTATCCACTGAAGCCAAACCGCTTGATTTGGTATCCGGATTTAGTGAACTGTTATGTAAATACAAATCGGTGGTAATTTGGTCAAAAGTATCCTTTTTGAAGTAAGATTGGATGGTTTTGCCGTGGTGTAATACTTCCGTGTTTATATCCGTTTTATCTAGATAAAATATATTGGTAAAAATCCCTTGTTTCATATCTTCGAAAGCATCATCAGACGTAATGACGATGTCTGCATATTTACCAAAAAAGGCAGCATTTTTCTCAAAAAAATATCTCCAGTTTAGTTTTTCTAAACCTTTGTTTTGAACGATACTTTGGAACAGGTTTTTTTCTGTATTGTCAAATGACTTTTTGATTTCTTCCTGTGTTTTGATTTTTTGATTCAACAAAAACCTGCCCCATTCTTTACCCGATTTTTCTTGAAGAGATTCGATATCTGCAATAATTTCAGGTATGCGTAATGCCTGAGACGGCTGATTTTGATGGATCCATCGCATCAAATAGATGGTTTCAACAATATTTGGCCATTCTTCTGATGGAAAATGACGCAACCATTGAATACACTTATTTTCCCATTCCGACAACTGTTGTAAAAAGGAATGCCATAAGTGGTACCCTTTATTTTCTGTAATATCAGCATACATAAAGGCACATTCCAATATGTAATTATTCAGTAATTCGGTTTGTTTATGTAAACTTAATGTGTTGATTTCAAGTGGTGTATCAAATAATCCTTCCTGATTAAACGATTCAACAAGTTTAAAAAGTGATGACTCAAGACGTTGTAATTCCTGATTGTCTTTCTGATTAAAAATATTTGAATATTTTAAAATGGAAACCTGTTTTTGAACGGATTCCTGATACCAAAGGTCTGTAAGTTCTGTCAATTGTTGTAAATAATCACTTTCAGTGGATACTTTTTTTTCAAAATCACCAAGATTGAGGTAAGGTCTTTTGAATCCCTCCATTTCCTGAAAAAGGTTATCGGTTTCTCTCAGGTTATTTTTTAATTTTTCCTGCCAGGGTCCTGCCGATTCTCGTTTACCTGAAAATATCTGGAATAAACCGATGTTGTTTTTTTCATTTTTATATTCCAGCTGCGCTTTGACCAAAAACGAAAGTTTATGGATGAGTTCTGAACATTTTGATTTTTTGGTTTCAAGATCTGACAAAGCAGCCTCAAGACTGCTGTTCATAAATTGATAATATTCATTTCGTAGTTCAGACAGCTGATCCCGAAAGTTTTGAAGTAAAAACAAAAACTCATCAATCGAATTTTCATCTTTCGAAAACTTGGGGGAGATGTTATATTTTCTTTGATGTTTAACATGATAATATCCTGCATGATATTGTTTCGAAGCCAAAATGATTTTATCATAAAAAATATCAAACTGAGTTTCATCCAATTCAGGCATTACTTCGTTCTGAACGACGCTGATCATGGTTTTATTTTCAAAAGTCGATATCTCAAACAGTCTTTCCAATACTGACAAAAAGGTTCTGTCACCTTGAGGTAAATGATATTTTTGTTGTATATCCGTTAGTAATGTCAATTTTTCATTCAGATCAAATGCCGTTTCCGTATAGTTATCCGGTAAATGTACATGTTTTGGGAGGGAAAGGATTTGTTGCAGATTGATAACATCTTCTCTGGACACTGAAGAACCTGGATGGTAGACGAGACAGAGTTTTTCAATATGGTAAGCTTCTGTCAGATGGACGAAACGATCTCTTTTGGAATCATCTGGAATGACGATTATACTTTTTTCGCCACGTCTGACAGATTGCAGACAAGCTTCCAATAAAGTGTATAACACCATATCGTCATCAACATAAGTGATTGATTTTACCTGATGCCAATGTTCCAGAATTGATTTTTGTTCCGGAAACAAAGGGAGGAAGTACTCCATAAGCCGTTATATTTTCGGGTAATCGTGCAAAAATACAATATTATTCGGACTTTTTCCCGTTTTTTTGTCCTTCTGAAATTTTATTCAAATACATCTGTATGGTGTTGCTGATGCCATAATACAAAGCATCGCTTATGAGAGCATGACCTATAGAAACTTCTTTTGTCTGTGGTATAGATGATATAAAAAAAGAAAGATTCCTGAGATTCAGGTCGTGACCGGCATTGATTTCCAAACCATTTTCTAAACAGGTTTTTGCAGCCTCAACATACGGGGCTACTGCAAGTTCCGGATTTGTATCAAATACGTGTGCGTAAGGTCCGGTATAAAATTCTACCCTGTCTGTTTTTGTGTCTGCAGCGTGTTGGCAATATTTATTGTCAGCTTCGGTAAATAAACTTGTTCTTACTCCCCAACTTTTTAATTGATGTACAACATCAGTGAGGAAAGATTTATGCGTTATGGTGTCCCATCCGGCATTTGATGTCAAAACTCCGGGTGGATCAGGTACCAAAGTACATTGATGAGGTCGGATTTTTTCTATCAGAGCTAAAAAATCGGATGAAGGATACCCTTCAATATTAAACTCAGTAGTAACCACGTTTTTTAACAGGGGTAAATCATCAAAACGAACATGTCTTTGGTCAGGCCTGGGATGAACTGTAATTCCCTGCGCTCCAAATCTTTCGCAATCTTCAGCAAACCTGACGAGATCAGGTATATTACCTCCCCGACCATTACGGATTAATGCGACTTTATTAATATTAACACTTAATGCTGTCATGTATTTTTAATGTTCAAGGATGATTTTGCCAAATTGTGCTGATGTTTCCATACGTTCCAGGGCTTCAGGCAATTTTGAAAAAGGAAAAACGCTGTCGATTACAGGTTTTATTTTATTTTGTTTGATAAATTCCATCATATCTGAAAAATCTTTCGGTGAACCCATGGTCGTTCCCATCAGCGATATTTGCCTCCAGAATAATATATGAGGTGAAAAATCTGTTGTATTTCCTGCACTTGCACCATAAAAACTGATTTTTGCCCCCGGATTACACATTTTTATCAGTAGATTTAGGGTGTTACCCATTATACTGTCGATAATGATGTCAAATCCTCCGCTTTTTTGCATTAACAATTTATGCCAGTCAGGTTCCAATGTACAAACGCCTCCTGAAATACCAAGTGTTGTTGCTTTTTCGATTTTAGCCTGTTTTCCCGAAGTGACATACACTTCACAACCAAGTGCCAAAGCAAACTGTACAGCCCATAAAGATACTCCTCCTCCCGCACCGGTAATCAATACTTTGTCTCCGGGTTTTGCCCCTGCCCTTGTGATCAAAGCACGATACGCAGTCACTCCGGCGAGTGGTATTGCTGCGGCCTCTTCCATTGTCAGATGTTCCGGTATTTTATATAATGAACTTTTAGGAACAACAATTTTTTCTGCAAAAGTTCCTTGATGCGGCATTCCGATAATATGAAAATTATCTGCCTGAAATTCGTTTTTTTCGCCCCATTCAAGACCCGGATTGATAACGTATTTTTCTGACTCATGGGTTACTGATGCATCCGAACCAAGTACACAAGGTAGTTTTAGAGAAGGGTATTTCCCTTTTATAATCCACACATCTCTGTGGTTTAACGCAGAATGGCTTATGTTCGCCAAAACATGGTGTTTGTCCTGAATGTAAGGATCGTTTACTTCTGTAAGAACCGGCTTTTCAGAAATTTTCAAAAGATTCCATGCTTTCATACAACATTTAATTGAAAACGTAGGTAAAGGATAAGTTTGAACAATTCAAAACAATCAAAAACACCAAATTGATACGTAAACTATCTATTTGTATGTTTTTTAATCAACAAAATACCTTAAAAATCGGTGTAACGCTTAAAATTTTGTTTCTAACAAATAAGGCAACATGGCTCTCCAGGTAGGCCAGTCATGATGAATATCGTGGCCCCACACATCCAAATCATGAGGAATTCCTTTGTGATTCAACAATGAAGACAGGTATCTTGAACCGTTTGGATCTTCATAGTCACCACTGCCGGTCATTATGTGAATGTGGCCGGAACTTCTGATTTGACTCAAATGCCAGTTATCATTCAAATCCTGCAAATAATGCATTGGGCTGTTAAAATACACGTCGTCATCCCAATATCCTTTGGTGTATTGAGATAAATCATATAGTCCGGACATGGCAATACATCCGTTGATTATGTTGGGTCTTTTGAAAAATAAATTGGCAGCATGTAAAGCACCAAAAGATGCACCACAAGTGATAATTTGGGTTTCCTGACTGGTTCTTGAACGGATATAAGGAGCTACTTCTTCGTACACATATTGGTTAAATTGCTGATGTCTGATGGCTTTGTGCCTTCCTTCCATTTTATTATTCAACCAACTTTCACTATTGATGGAATTTATAGAATACACCTTCAGTTTTCCTGCTTCGATAAAAGGTTTAATAAAATCTATGAGCAAAAATCGTTCATATTCCAGATAATCGGCCGCCGCAGTTGGCAAAAGCAACAAAGCAAAGCCAAAATGGCCGTATTCTACAATTTCCATATTTTTGTGCAAAGATGGACTGTACCATTGATCGATGTGTCTATGCATATTTCTGTTTTTAGGGTGGAAAGCTACCACATTTTACAGGTTTGGACAACACTAAAGGGATTTTTTTGTTAAAAATTAATTGTCATGGTGTAGCTTACTCTTTGTGATACGTCAAAAAATAATTGACCATACCACAAATAGTAGGACAATATCATATATTTGATGCGCTTATTTTACTATTGATTGTTAAAATAACATTAAGACCGGACTTTTTTGAATCCTTTTTTTTTGAATACCGTTACCTTTACATGGTGAATGTCACAAGCATGAATAAATTGTTTTTTTATATTGTTATACAGATTGCCTGGTTTGCCCAGCCTCTGCTCAGTCAGCAACAAATCAAATGGTTGTCATGGGAAGAAGCACAGGAAAAAGCCAGAAAAGAAAAAAAGAAAGTTTTTGTGGATGTATACACAGAATGGTGCGGTTGGTGTAAAAAAATGGATAAAACCACTTTTTCTGACGCGCACATTGTTGAATATATCAACAATCACTACTATGCCGTCAAATTTGACGCCGAGCTGAAAGAGACGGTACAGTTTAAAGGCAAAGCTTATGAGTATACGAGGTATGGCAACAGAGGATATCATGAGTTGGCAAAAACATTGTTACAAGGTAAAATGAGTTTTCCTTCTCTGGTTTTTCTGGATGAAGAATTTACCGTGATTCAATCTATCCCGGGATTTCAGGATGAAAAATACTTCCTTATGATTTCGTCATATTTTCATGAAAATGCGCATAAAAATACTCCCTGGTCTGTTTATATGAATGATTTTGAGGTCAAAGGGAAAGGTTGTAATAAACATCCTAAAAAATAATGGTTGAAGAGATAAGTTTGGAATATATTGAAGAAAACCCGGTCATTTAAAAAACCGGGTTTTTTTTTGACAACTATCTCATTCGTACATTGTTTATCGTATCATCTGTGTAATTTTAGGTTTTGTTACCTTTTTTTATGTAGAATAATACGAAGATAGTATCACGTTAAAAATTGTTTTAACCCTTCATTTTTAAGACTTCCATATTTTTATTAATAACATCATTTTAAGTTTCTGATTGTAAAACGTCCCGTCTCAAAACAAAACCTTCATGGATAGTAAAACCTTCTCATTTGATAAAATACCACAATTGGCAGGCAGAGATGTGGACTATCAACTGACGCCTGAAAAGTTTAAAGACTTTATTGCCTTTATGCCTGACGAAAAAGGTATCGAACAGGCCATCCACACCAGAAAAAATAAAAAAGTAGACAGGACTTTGTTATATAATGTTTTCACCGAACAATATGCGGTTACAGGTTTAAGTCCAAAACAAAAAAATCATCTTGAAAAAATAAAAGATGAAAATACTTTTACCGTTACAACGGCTCATCAGCCGGTTTTATTTACCGGCCCCTTGTATTATTTAATGAAAATGTTTTCGGTCATCAGGCTGGCAGACGATTTATCAAAAAAGTATCCACAACATCATTTTGTTCCGGTTTTTATTAATGGGGCGGAAGATCATGATTTTGAAGAGATACAATCGACTTCACTTTTTCAAAAAAAAATAGTTTGGGAAACCGAACAAAAAGGTCCCGTTGGTCGGTTTGCACTACAAGGTTTGCATGAGGTATTTCATCAGTTTTCTGATATTTTAGGAGAGTCGCCCAAAGCTAAGGAAGTCAAAATATTGATAAAAAATGCATTGGATACCAGTTCTGATTATAATGGATTTACCTTTCGTTTGATTCACGGGCTAACCTCTTCATATGGTCTTTTGTATCTGAATATGGATCAACCCTTATGTAAGCGTGCGTTTTTGCCATATTTTGAAAAAGAGCTCTTCGAACAAAAAAGTGAAGGTCTCATCAGTGAAACGCAGGAAAAACTTTTAGGTTTAGGCTATAAACCACAGGCCTTTGCCAGAAAAATCAACCTTTTTTATTTTACAGAACAAGGTACAAGAAACCGTATTATATTTGAAGATGGTGTTTTTAAGGTTTTGGATACACATATTATTTGGTCAGAAAACGAATTAAAAGAAGTTTTACATCAAAACCCTGAAAATTTCAGCCCGAATGTTGTCACCAGGCCATTGTATCAATCTGCAATTCTTCCGGACGTGGTTTTTGTCGGTGGAGGAGGGGAGATCGCCTATTGGATGGAAAGACTTTCTCAGTTTCAGTATTTTGATTTGTTTTTTCCGGTTCTTATCAGGAGGAATTCTGCATTTATCATCCCGGCCGGTTTACGTAAAACGTTGCACAAGCTGGGAATGGAAATCGAATCGTTTTTTCCTGATGAAGATAAAATTATACACGATTATATACAGAATACATCTGATAATCATTCTTATTTTTCACAGGAACAGAAAGTACTCACGGATAGTTGGATAAGGCTCACCGAACAAGTGATCACGTACGATATCACGCTCAAGGGATACATGGAAGCCGAAAAAGTCAAATTGTCCAAAATGGTCGATCATGTAGAACAAAAAGTAATCAGGGTATTGAAACAACAGGAAGACCAAAAAATTCAACAAATCAAAAATGTGAAACATAAATTATTTCCTAACAACGGCCTCCAGGAACGCGTAGAAAATATGTTTCAATATTACATAACGGAAAATGTCGATATTGCAGACGTACTATATCAAAATATGAATCCTTTAGAAATAGAATATAAGGTTTTATTCCTCTGACGGATCGTTGGCGGTATTGTCAAAAAGGATAAGTAAATCGGCTATCCGGTTTTTTAAATCTTTCCGGTGAACGATAAAATCCAGAAATCCGTGTTCCAATAAATATTCTGAAGTTTGGAATCCTTCCGGTAGATCTTTTTTAATGGTTTCTTTAATAACACGAGGACCTGCAAATCCTATCAGGGCTTCAGGTTCTGCAAAATTTATGTCTCCCAACATGGCATAAGATGCCGTAACACCTCCTGTGGTCGGATCAGTCAGAAATGACAAATAAGGAATGCCGTTTTTTGCCAGTAAAGTTAATTTAGCGGATGTTTTTGCCATCTGCATCAAAGAAAATGCAGATTCCATCATACGTGCTCCTCCTGATTTAGAAATAATCATAAGGGGAACTTTATGTTCAAGACAATAATCGATCGACCTTGATATTTTTTCACCTACAACTGATCCCATAGAACCTCCGATAAAACCGAAGTCCATACAAGCAACGACCAACGGCAATTTACCAACTTTTCCATGGGCGACAGACATGGCATCTTTAAGTTGCGTTTTTTTGTAGGCTTCATTCAGACGATCCTGATAAGATTTCAGATCTTTAAATTCTAATCTGTCTACTGATACAACTTCATCAAAAAGCCTGGTGTGTTTTCCGTCAAACAATATGGAAAAATAATCAGAAGAACTGATTCTTACATGAAAATCACATTTTGGGCAAATATAAAGATTTGCCTTCAACTCTTTGATGGTAGTCATCGTATTACATCGTCCACACTTATGCCAGAGGCCGTCAGGGGCTTCTTTTTTATTTTTAGTGGTGGTTTGTATCCCTTCTTTTAATCGTTTAAACCAACTCATTCCGGGGGTTTTGACTGATAAAAAAACTCATTTGAACAAGGCACAAAGGTAGTAATATCCTATGGAATTCTGTAAAAACTTATAAAAATATATTATATAAATAATTAACATATGTACATAGTATTGTAATTCAGAGTTTTGTGTTAATTTTTTATAATACGTAAATAAAAAAAGGGCCAGCTCTCCCTAAAGAACCGGCCCCGAGTAACAATTTGCTAATTACTCTAACTCAATCTCAGGTTTTGTTTATCTAAAATCGTGCCAAAATCCTGAAAAATGTAGAGTAATAAAAATATTTTTTTATTTTTTAGTGGCTACAAAAGCACACTGGTCATTTAATTTTAATGTTCCTGCAGGAATCGGAATGCCGCTGATCACAACTGCATCTTTGTTTTCCATAGACAGGTTAAGGTTTCCTGAAAGGGTCTTATTATCAGAAGAAATACCCAATTTACTTTTGATTGTACCTCTTGCCAGGATTGGGGTAGTACCACTTCCTGGAAAAAAGATATCTGGTACCACTTCAATACTTTCCAAAATGGCATCTATTGATATAGAGTCTTTTGTAAAAATGGTTCCTTTTACAGGAATCGGTCCTATGGTACTTTGAATAATCAGGTTTACTTCAGATTTGACAGCAAGATCACTCACGGTCATATCTGCAGTTTGAAAAACGGAAGCTAAAGTACCACTACAATTAAAAACGCAGGAATATTCTCCGGTAAATCTTTTTTGGTAGGTGCACGTATTGGTACTAACACTTGCATCCGCATTATAATTGTCAGCAGCGGTATCTGTACATCCTTCTACCTCTTTTTTGCAGGAAGTAGCTGAAAGGATAATCAAAAATGCAAAAAAAGCTAATTGTTTAAAATTCATGTGATTTAATTTAAGATTGATAGATAAAGACCAAAAATACAACTATTTTTTGTTTTCCAAAATATTTACGTAATCCAGACTTCCTAATCTGAAACGAAAGGGAACGGCAGAACGCTTCTCGATTCTGTCTTCCAGGGCACAAAAAAATGGTTTTTTAACCTGAACGGGCACTATCCGGACATTTTTTATCCTTGACGATAAAGTGTAGGATTCAAAAACCCGGATGTCTCCACATGCAGAATCATTCAGAGGAATACTGTATTGTGCATAGGAATTGGCACCAAATAAAAGAAATAAAACAAAGATGTTAAAACATGTCATCAAATGTTTCATTATCCGCCACTTTCTTTTTTCATATCTACCATGAGGGTGTTCCAAAGGTCGGTGGTTTCCTGCACTTCATCATCGTCACAAAAATCAGTAATCTCCAGAATGGTTTCGTTGGTCACATCTGCTTTATAAATCCTGAATTCAAGGTATTCTTCGTCAGGTGCATTTTTCCACTTGTAACGAACTCTTTCTTCTTCAATATCGTCAATCATGTACGCTGTCTCGGCATTGTTGCTCCATATAAAGGTGTATATGTCGCTGTTGATATCCACATCATCACAATACCAACGCACCAAACATTCCGGGGTCGTCACAAATGTATATATGATGGCAGGTGATGCCCTGAATATATACTCTAAATTTATTTTTTTTCTCGCCATATGGTGAATCTGTCTGTATTGTATATTATAGTAACCTTATTTTGGAGTCAATTGTTAATAAAAAGATGTCTTTTTTTTAAAATTCCTGACTTCAGGGTGCAAAAAAAAATATTTTCACCAATTATCAAAACAAATGAACTTTTTTTACTTAAATTTAATTTATAATCATGGATTTTTGAACCCTTCACTTTTGTGTTTAAGTAGTTATACTCTTTATAACAAAAAGTTTTGGCTTTATTTTTGAATGATATCATCTTTTTTTATCATAAAGTATTAATTGAGATGCATTAACAAGTTTATTGAATATTTTTTGTTATTTTCGCATCTTTTTTTGAAAAACGATAATTTTTTAAACCTTACATAATAGAATGAGGCAGCTTAAAATCACCAAATCCATAACTAACCGGGAAAGTCAATCACTTGAAAAATATCTTCAGGAAATAGGTAAAGTGGATTTGCTCACTCCGGAGGAAGAAGTAGATTTAGCGAAAAAAATTAAAGAAGGAGACCAGGAAGCCCTTGAAAAATTGACAAAAGCAAATCTCCGTTTCGTCGTTTCCGTAGCAAAACAATACCAAAACCAGGGATTGTCTTTAAGTGACCTGATCAATGAAGGAAATCTCGGTTTGATCAAAGCGGCGCAACGTTTTGACGAAACCAGAGGTTTTAAATTTATCTCATATGCCGTTTGGTGGATTCGTCAATCTATCCTTCAGGCATTGGCAGAACAATCCAGAATAGTTCGTCTGCCACTCAACAAGGTTGGATCTCTTAATAAAATAAACAGAGCGTTTTCTGAATTGGAGCAGGAATTTGAAAGAGAGCCTTCCTCTGAAGAATTGGCAGAATTGCTTGAAATCCCTACAGAAGAAGTAGAAACAACACTTGGGGTTGCTTCCCGACACGTTTCAATGGATGCTCCATTTATCGATGGAGAAGACAATTCACTTCTCGACGTTCTGGAAAATAACAGTACTCCGGATACAGATGCTTCTCTCGAATTTTTAGAGTCACTGAGGAAGGAAATCGAAAGGTCACTGAATACATTGACAGACAGACAAAGTGATGTCATCAAACTTTATTTTGGTATCGGTATAGAACACCCCATGTCTCTTGAAGATATCGGTGATAAGTTTGGACTTACCAGAGAAAGAGTTCGTCAGATTAAAGATAAAGCCATCAACAAACTGAGATCCGTTTCCAGAAGCAAGTTGCTCAAAAACTATTTGGGAACGTAAGGTTTATTATATTTTTGGTGTTTTCCTTTTGATATAGAGAACGTTAAGAGATTATTTGGTGAATATAAATATATACACCCAAAAAAAATTGGTTTTCCGTTTTTTTATCCTAACCATAAAATTAGCTAAGCTTAGTCGTAAAAATTGGCCGTTTAGTGTGGTTTCTTTTCTGTATTTGTTTTTAGATAAGACATTGGGTTTTAAAGACTCACCATTTTTTTTGCAAAAAAATCAACAAATTTTAAATTTTAAGGGTCTACTTATTGATTAGTTTATGCAAAGATGTATCTTTACTTTAAATTTTTAAAATCAGATTTATGAGACTCACGATTTTTATTTTCTTTTTATGTATAGTTTACAATGATGCTGCTGCACAAAAAGGGGTGCTTCCGGGTCAGCCTCAATGGACAAAAGAACAGGTTTACAGCAATGTCAGTGCAGAACAGGCAAAAACCGTTTTGTACAATAACGCTGATGTAATAGCATTGGATGTCCGTACAGAAGGGGAGTACAAATCAGGTAAAATTGATAAAGCTATACATATTGATTATAATGCACCTGATTTTAAAGAACAAATAAACAAATTGGACAAAAAAAATACCTATCTGGTTTATTGCAGGTCAGGTTCAAGGAGCAGCGCTGCTATGGAAATCATGAAAGCAGAAGGGTTTTTGCACCTTTACCATCTGGAAGGTGGAATTTTGTCCTGGTCTGAAACCAAATAAAATTTACTTAGGATTTCTTGCGACAAAAAGTATAACAAATCCGGTCATAATCAGACCAAGTTGTATCAGGATGCTCAACAATGGGCCCCATGAATATATGACTGATAAAGGTGTCCATTCAAGGCCTACCAAAGACAATATGACCGCCAGGAAGCCTGAAGACATCAAAACAAATCCCATGACGGACCAAAAGACTTTACTTTTCAGCATCTTTATTTTTTAGTACCAAACATGAAGATACAAAAAAAGGTTTTTTATTCATGCAAATATTATGTTTTTCATGGATGTTGAATACTTCAGAGAATATTGTCTTTCGAAAAAAGGGGTCGAAGAATGTTTTCCATTTGACGAAAGCACCCTGGTTTTTAAGGTGATGAATAAAATGTTTGCCCTTTGTGGATTGGAAAGACATCCGCCTGCCATCAACCTGAAATGTGATCCTGAAAGATCCGAAATCCTTCGTGATCAATTTCCGGAATCCATTATGCCCGGATATCATATGGATAAAAAACACTGGAACACCGTTTATATTGAAAGCGAATTGGACGACAAACTCATCAAAGAACTTATTGACCATTCTTACGATCTGATCATCAAATCATTGCCCAAAAAAGTACAGATTGAATGGCAGAACATACCATAGTTTCTCCCAACAAAGAAGTTGATGTCATCATTGTCGGAGGTGGTTTGACAGGTTGCCTGCTTGCTTTTTTATTGTTGCAAAAAAATCAAATGGTTTTTTTAATCGACAAAGGACAGGAAAATGCTTCGTCTTCCATAGCGGCCGGCATTATCAATCCTGTAACAGGAAACCAATTTATCAAAAGTTGGAACATTGATGTATTTCTGCCAAAAGCGATCGAAACCTACCAACAAATAGAAAAAAAACTAAATATAAAAATTGTTTTTCAACAAAATATTGTGAGACATCTTCCCGGAGCCGGAGCCGAAAATCACTGGGAATCCCGAAAGCTTGATCCCGGATATGAAAAATATATTTGTGACCAAGCGGATGTTTCCTGTTTTTTGGACGAAGTAAACCTTTCGGGTAATTATGCTGAAGTAACCCGTTCAGCCAGGATTGACATCTCTTTATTTATCAAAACTTTTAAAAATAATTTGCTTCAGGAAGGTTTGGCATGGAATGAAAAATTTGTTTTTGAGGATGTAATCCTTGCGGATAATTTAGTTCAATACCAAGGAATTAGGGCTAAAAATATTATTTTTTGTGAAGGTTTTTCAGCAGTTAACAATCCGTTTTTTGTTGACCTTCCGTTTGCATTGACCCGCGGATATGCAACCACCCTTAGATTGGAAAATTCCAAAATTGATAAAATGTTTAAGGACGATTTATTTCTGGTTCCCACAGGAAAGGATCATTTTTGGGTTGGTGGAGGTTATGAAAATATCAAAAACCCGGAAATACCACCATCAGATGATGTACAGGATTCCAAAATTGACAAATTATTGTGTCGCGAATACAGGATTGTTGAAAAAAAACATGCAATCAGACCGACCACTAAAACCAGACGGCCTTTTATGCTCCAACATAAATTACACCCAAATATGTTTTTATTGAATGGTATGGGCACCAAAGGAACATCGATGGCACCTTTTTTTACGCAAAAACTGGCTGATTACATTTGCGGAGAATCGAAGGGTTTTCCTTCTGAAAATGACGCTACTATCTTTTTTTAGGAAGAAAATTTTCAGCCATCATACAACGTACACTACCTCCTCCATAGGTTTCTATGGTAGGAATCGGTATCGGCAAAATATTGGTCAGTCCGGATAAAACTTCGATTTGGTCAGGTCTCAAAGAGGCATAGGCTGTAGCTGACATTACGAGGTATTTTTTTTGCTGACTGCCGAGAACCTCCAACATATTACCTGCAAATTGATTGACCTGGTCAAGGGATATTTCTACTATGGTTTTTCCGGTGTCTTCGAAGGATTGGATCAACGTCTTTTTTTGAGTTTCGTCAGGAATACATTCCAGACAGATAACTACAAAATTTTCACCCAAAGCCATCATGACATTTGTATGGTATATAGGTTTTTCGTTGGAATCCAGTGCATCAAAAACGAAGCTTCTTGTTTTTAGCAAAAGGTTAAATTTGTCTATAAGGGTTACATCTGTTCGTGGACTTAAACAGGCATAAACGATACCATTTTGTCGGTCAAATATCATCGAACCTGTGCCTTCCAGAAACAAGTCTTCTTCTTCATAAAAATCGAAACTGTATTTATTCTGTATTTTATGGGTTTGGGAGAGGATGTCAAAGATGTCACTTCGTCTTTCTATGCGTCGGTTTTTGGCCCACATTGGATATGTGATGACAGTACCGTTTTCGTGAAGGCTGATCCAGTTGTTAGGAAACACTGCATCCGGTTTTTGTGGCTCCGGAGTATCTTCGATCACCTGAACGTTGATGCCTTTTTCTCTGAGGATGGCAGTCATGTTGTCAAATTCTTCCAAGGCTTTTTGTTGGATATTTCGTTGTTCTTCTGCTCTTGCTTCCGTTTGAAATGAGTTGTTGGCAGCTGTTTCGGCATTATATCCAAAACAAGCCGGTCTGATCATGATAATATCGTTGGTTAACTGCTGCATAAATGAGGTTTTTTCGGATGATTAAAACAAATCAGTATACATGTTGATGGGTTTAAAGTGCAAAAGTAAAAGAATTTCAGGATTCTTGTATGGCCTGATTTTTTAAAGATGTGGCTAAATCTGCTCCGAGGTATTTTTCAATTCCAAAATGAACCAGGTAGAGCAGGGGAGTGAGGGCAAGTGCCACGACAAACTTATACACGTAATTGACCGTTCCGATGGCAAGTACTCTGGCAAATTCCCAGTCAGCACCTATATAAAATGCGATAAATAATACGACAAAACTATCGATTAGTTGGGACACCAAAGTGCTTCCGGTCGCTCTGAGCCAAAGTTTATTTTCTCCGGTGACAGACTTTATTTTGTGAAAAGTCATCACATCCACGATTTGACCGATAAGAAAAGCAACGAGCGAACCAATGATAATCCATAAACCGGCACCCATGACATTCCGAAAAGCCAGATTCATATCTTTGATGCCTTCACCCTGACCCAACATGCCACTTTCAAACTGCCACCAATCATTCGGTGGAAGCAGAATGGCCAGCCAAACAAACACAAAAGCTACGGAAATGACAAAAACGGTGAGGTAAGATATAAAACGGACCAATCGAGGACCATAATATTCATTGATAATGTCTGTCATGACAAATACTACCGGCCAAAGCACCACACCTGCAGTGAGGTTGAAACCCAAACCTTCCACACCGAAAAAGGTCATAGAAAACGGCTCTGATCCCAGGAGTTTTTCAAGGGAAAATATTTTGAGTCCGACAAATTCGGCGACCAAAGCATTTCCGATAAAGACTGCCAGAAGAATCAGAAATAAAATGAGTGATTTGTCTTTTAAAACCTGGTGAATATTCATGGACTTGTCATTTAATAAAAGACAAATAGGTATTACAAAAGTTTATTGAATGAAATCTTCTAATACGTTATTTCATTTGGTGTCAGTATCTTTTCCAAACTACATAGCTCCCAATCGACATGCGACCATAGGTCTGCACGACTTTTAGCTACAATGACACCGGCAGTGGGAATATTGTCCGTTACCCCGGGTTTTATCATGTTGGCAATATAGGTAATGCCCGGATTGTGCCCGAAAAGAAAAACGGTATGCACATCTTCCGAAAGTTCGTGTAATGCTTCCAGATAATGTTCAGGCATGCCGTGGTAAAGGTTCGGTACTTCAGAGATAGGCATATCAAACAAAGACGCATAATATTTGGCAGTGGTGAGCGCTCTGTTGGCCGGAGAGCTGATCAAAATATCGGGTTTGTGCCCAAGACGCTTGATTTTTTCAGCCATTTCCGGGGCATCTCTGTGACCTCTGTCATTAAGGGGACGGTCAAAATCCTGAAGACCGGGATTATCCCATGCTGACTTTGCGTGCCTGCTGATTAAAATGGTTTTCATAAAAAACGATTGTATTATTAATTACAAAAGTAACAGTATTTATGAAAAAGCAAAAAATAAATTATGTTTGGAAAGGGTGCACCACAAAAAAATAAAAGTCAATTACATAAATGGGGGTATTTATGTAATTGACGTCATCTTTGGTCAAACTCCGATGAATAGGTCATGTTCTTCCTCCTGAGGGAACTTGACGACTTTTTTAGTTTTGGTAAATAAACCAACCAAAAAAGTTTTGACTTTTGTGATTAATATGTTCATGATAAGGATTTACGATATGTTCGTATGATTATATATACGTTTGATACGCAAAAATGTTACCAAACCCACACGTTTTTTCTGTTAACGATTTGCAAATTACCTAAAAATGTAAGGAATTGTCAAATAATTAACAATTGTGAGGTTCAAAATGAATTTTCAGGTTGTTGTTTTAGCTGGAATCAGAAGTTTTCCATCTCTTGGTATGTGATAAAAAAATTACCGGATGAATCGTTCGAGGTCTTCTCCTTCGTCTTCGTATCTTTCCTGCCAGAATTTTTTAGACTTCAGATTGACTTTTCCATCGTCTTTTAATTTAGCAACCTTTTTTTTGGGTTTGATTTTTCCAAAGTCTTCCTTTTCAAAGGGAGTGACCTGATTTTTACTTTTATTGTTTTTAACGTTCATACAAAACAGATTACAAAATGTTGGTTTTATAAAATTTGATATATGGTTTAGATTAAAGAATTATAATTTTGATTACTTTTTTTAATATTTAGGGTCTAAAATGTTGCTAACGTGGTTTATCCAGAAGGTTTTTTACCTTTTTATACATTGTAAATACATAAATATGATGCAAATATGCAGTATTTTATTTATTTCAACAATATTTTGAAATATTTTTTTTTGTATATGGATTAAAGTTTTTAAACCACATAATTAGTAAGTTAAACACCGCATAAGAGATTACGGACGTTATTTATGTGATGTTTGCATCAAAGGGGTGCTTTTGATATTTAGCCTTATTGATTTTAAAGGTTTTTTACATGTTTAAAGGTTTTTCTTTTGATATGGTTGGTTTTGAATTATCTTGACAAAAAGGGTTGAGTAGTAAGTCGCACTCAGAATCATTCACAATTCAAGTATTTTTTTTAATTTTGCGCCCTAATGTTTTCCTATGGTTAAAATCGGAGATATAGAACTTGGTGATTTCCCGTTATTGCTTGCTCCTATGGAGGATGTAAGTGATCCGCCCTTTCGTGCAGTTTGCAAACAAAATGAATGTGATCTTATGTATACAGAGTTTATTTCTGTTGAAGGATTGATTCGTGATGCTGATAAAAGTGTACAGAAGTTGGATATCTATGATGATGAACGACCTATCGGGATTCAGATTTTTGGTGCTGAAATGGATTCAATGCGGGAAGCTGCCAAAATAGTCGAAGAGGCAAAACCTGAACTTCTTGACATCAATTTTGGTTGCCCTGTCAAAAAAGTAGTTTGTAAAATGGCCGGAGCCGGAATTTTGCAGGATATACCCAAAATGGTGAAACTCACTGAAGCTATTGTTAAGTCTACCAATCTTCCCGTTACAGTCAAAACCCGGTTGGGTTGGGATGAAGATACCAAGTACATTGTGGAAGTAGCTGAAAGGCTTCAGGATGTTGGTATTAAAGCCTTATCTATCCACGGACGAACCCGAAAACAAATGTACAAAGGGGAGGCTGACTGGACTTTGATCGGAGAAGTAAAAAATAATCCAAGAATGTTTATCCCGATTTTTGGAAACGGTGACATTGATACACCTGAAAAAACAGTGGAATATAAAAACAGATATGGTGTCGACGGCATCATGATAGGTCGGGCAAGTATCGGTTACCCATGGATTTTTAAGGAAATCAAACATTATATGAAAACCGGCCAAAAACTGGCTCCACCAACCGTTGCGGAACGGGTAGAAGTGGCCCGTACTCATTTTGTTAAGTCTATAGAATGGAAAGGTATTAAGCTTGGCATCGCGGAAATGCGCAGACATTACGCCAACTATTTCCGGGATATGGAAAATATCAAACCTTACCGGCAAAGATTGGTGACTGAAAATGATCCGGCAATCATTCATGAAATATTTGATGAAATCAAAGCTGTATACAGCAATGTATCTTCTTTAGTAATGGAAACCGTTTAAGTTTTACATTTTGGTTTTTAACATACAGGAACACGAGCGAAACATATTCCGGACCATTCAGGATACCGGCAGGGAACTGCAATATCCGGTTTATTTGGTAGGCGGATATGTAAGAGACCGACTTTTATCCAGAAAAACAGTGGCTAAAGACATTGATGTCGTTTGTGTAGGCGATGGAATAGAATTCGCGGAAACCCTTGCTTCAAAACTTATACCGAGGCCACATGTAGTGGTATACAAACGTTTTGGCACGGCCATGATCAAACACAAAGATCTTATAATTGAATTTGTAGGTGCACGCAAAGAGTCTTATCAATTGACCAGCCGAAAGCCTGCTGTTGAAAAAGGTAGTCTGGAAGATGATCAGAATCGGAGGGATTTTACCATCAATGCATTAGCTGTCAGCCTGAATGAAGATGATTTCGGGCAAATCATCGATCCCTTCAACGGGTTGGCCCATCTGGAAGAAAAAATGATAAAAACGCCTCTGGAACCTGATAAAACATTTTCAGATGATCCGTTGCGCATGATGAGGGCTATACGGTTTTCCACACAACTGGGTTTTACGATAGAAGAGGAAACATTTTTGGCAATAGCAAGAAATAAAGAAAGAATTCTTATCGTCTCCAAAGAAAGAATTACGGCAGAACTTGAAAAAATCATCATGGCCAAAAAACCTTCAACGGGATTTTTATTATTGTTCCAATCCGGCCTTTTAGAGTATATTTTTCCTGAAATGGTCGCTCTGCAGGGAGTAGAATGGCGAAACAATATTGGACATAAAGATAATTTTTACCACACCCTGGAAGTTCTGGATAATATCAGCGTTGAAACGGATAACATCTGGCTAAGATGGGCTGCCATCCTTCATGATATTGCCAAACCACCTACCAAAAGGTTTGACCCGGAGAGTGGCTGGACATTTCATGGTCATGAAACCCTTGGATCAGCTATGGTGCCCAGGATATTTAAAAAAATGAGACTTCCCCTCGATCATAAGATGAAATATGTTCAAAAGCTTGTTTTTATGCATCTAAGGCCGATTGGTCTTACAAACGACCGGGTGACAGATTCAGCAGTAAGAAGATTGCTGTTTGATGCGGGTGAGGATATAGATGATTTGCTTACCTTGTGTAAGGCAGACATCACCTCAAAAAATGAAGGCAAAGTTCAAAAATACAAAGAAAATTATGCTGTATTGTTTGAAAAACTTAAAGAAGTTGAAGAAAAAGATCGACTGCGCAACTGGCAGCCACCGATTTCCGGTGAATTGATCATGCAGGTATTTGGTCTCAATCCCGGAAGAGAAATCGGGATCATCAAAATGGCCATCAGAGATGCCATTCTTGATGGCAAAATCGAAAATACCTATGATAAAGCTTTCGCATTTATGGTTGAAGAAGCTGCAAAACTCGGTTTAAGTCCTAAATAGTTATACGGTTATATCATCTACATCTTCAACCCTCATGGAAGCTATGGCTCCTATAATCATCAGAATTCCTGCAGTTACGAGCGCATAGATTGAATGTCCGTTGTAAAGCGTTGTTAATAAAATGCCTCCGAATAAACCATTAACAATCTGTGGTATGGTGATAAAAAAATTGAAAATCCCCATGTAAATCCCCATTTTAAGCGGAGGTATCGACCCCGCCAACATAGCATATGGCATAGAAAGTATACTCGCCCAGGCAATGCCTACACCAATCATCGAATATACCAACAAATCAGGGTCTGAAATAAAATAAACTGAGATGAGTCCGATACCACCCGCCAGCAATGAAAGCGCATGGGTGTATTTTCTTTTTAGTTTTTTTGCAAGCATAGGAAGGGCAAATGCGTAAATCGCAGAAACCAAATTATATATTCCAAATAAAACGCCTACCTTATTTCCTGCTGTCTGAAATTCCGGAGATTGGGTGTCATTCGGTGCAAGGCCATAAATATGTTCTGCAATAGCCGGTGTGGTATAAACCCACATACCGAATAAAGCAAACCATGAACAAAACTGGACAAGACCTAATTGTTTCATCGCTTTTGGCATTTGCACCATGTCAGAAAAAATGCTCGATAAAAAGTTGGTTTTTTCCAAAGAACCATGTCCATGGTCTCCGTCATCAAATGTTGAAATTTCTTCAGGTGAATATTCTTTGGTGGTTACGATAGTCCACAATATGGTTGCCAACAAAAGTACAGCTCCGGATAAAAAGGCCCAGAGTACATTTTGCGGTACGCCCCCTGAAGCAGAGACAGTTTCCATTCCTAGTCCCGGAAATAACTGTTGGCCGAAAATATTTTCAAAAAAAGAAGGAAAAACTTCTTTTGTGGTAATTCCTGGCCCCAAAAGTGCGGGCAACCAGGAACCAACAACGGCTCCTAAACCGATCAATACGGTTTGGATGGCATAACCTGCAGTTCGTTGTGTCGTATCGAGTTTGTCTGCTACCAGGGCACGAAAAGGCTCCATCGAAATATTAAAGGAAACATCCATAATCATGAGCATTCCTGCGCCAACCCACAAAGCCGGAAGAACAGAAATAAAAATTCCTGCGTTGGGCATAAGCATCAGACCTATGGATGCCAAAATAGCACCGGCAAGGAAAAATGGTTTCCTCCTTCCCATTTTTGTCCAGGTACGGTCAGAATAGTATCCGATGATCGGCTGTACAATCATTCCTGTGATGGGTGCTACAAGCCAAAACAAACCCAAATGGTGCGTGTCTGCTCCAAAAATCTGAAGAATTCTGGAAGCATTGGCATTCTGGAGGGCAAAACCCGCCTGGATGCCTAAAAATCCGACACTCATATTCCAGATGGCTGCTTTGCTCAAAATTGGTTTTTGCATAATAATAGAAGGTTTTATTTTGGTGTAATTACAAATGCCTGCCAAGGAGCAAATTCAAATTCTTTGCCTTTAGACAAAACGGTCTCATATCCTGTCAGGACATTGACACCTGAAAATTCGATGTCGGGAACAATTTTTTGCATTTTTCCGGAAAGGTTTAAAAGAACTAAAACCTGATTATCGTCTTTTTCTCTTTTAAAAGCAAATATGTCCTGATGCGTCATAATTCTCTGCAGACTTCCTCCGTAAGGAGCGTTCCATAAAGCTTTATTTTCTTTTTTAAGTTTCAGCAACTTTTCGTAAAAGCCGGCATTTTCATATTTGGCAAAAGGAATGGTATCTTTTTCAAAAAATTCCAGTCTCTTGACCAGGGGTTCTTCCTGTCCGGAATACATCAAAGGTACTCCGTCATAAGTATGTGCCAAAACAGCCATGGTTTTGTATGCTTCACCCATTCGTTCGATTTCTGAACCTGACCATGAGTTTTCATCATGATTGGTTATAAAAAACATATAATTTCCTTTGGTGATTTTGGGAAATTCGTCTTTTCGCCATGTATCCAGATCGGAAGCCTTCTTTTTTCCTTTGGCAATGTCATTGAGGATGTGATGAAATGACCATCCGTAACAAACATGAAAACAATCTTGATTGATATGGTCTTTTTCTTCTGATTCAGCAAGCAGGAATAAATCCGGATTTACAGCCAATAATTCTTTATTGGTTTTTTTCCAGAACTCAAGGGGAACCAACATAGCCATATCCTGCCTGAAGCCGTCAATTTTACATTCATTTACCCAAAAAAGCATATCATTTTTCATGCTGTCCCAGAGCGCTTTATTGTCGTAATTCAGGTCAGCCACATCGGTCCAACCCATGGATTCCCCACGTTCGTTGAGCGGATCAATAATTTCACCTTTATCATTTTTGGTATAAAAATCAGGATTCGTTTTCATCCAGACATGATCCCACCCGGTATGGTTTGGAACCCAGTCCAGGATAACTTTCATTCCCAGCTGGTGTGCTTCATCTACGACGGATTTAAATTCTTCAAATGTTCCAAATTTAGGATTGGTGTTTTGAAAATCAGTTACAGCGTAATAACTTCCTAAACTTCCTTTCTTTTTGGTATCACTGATGGGGTAAATGGGCATAAACCAAAGGATTTGAACGCCCATTTTTTGTAGTCGTGGCAAATGTTTTTTAAAGGCAAGAAATGTTCCTTCAGGTGTGTATTGACGGATATTTACTTCGTAAATATTTGCATTTTTTGCCCATTCGGGAAGAGTAAAAGAGGGTTGTTCCATGGCTGGTGAAGCTTGATTTTTTTGACCTGTACACTGGATATACCATGTGGTCACAAAGAGAAATAAACTTAATTTATATATTGACATAACGAGACTTTGTCTGAAATTTTGGATAAAGCTATAAAAAAATGTCAATACAACACTAAGGTGTCAAAAAAAAAATCTGAACATGTTTTTTTCTCAATACTTTAGATCCAAAATTCAGCCCTTTTACCTGTCCATTGTTTCGAAAATTTACAAGCTTTTCCAAATTGCCAAATATGAAAAGAGGGGCTTTCGATTTATTACAATGAAACTAATCTGATTTAAACGGACAAAATCCGTTGGATTTAATCTTTTTTTCAAAGCCTAATGAAAAGCAAATGATAATTTTTTTAATAAATAATCGTACCTTTGTCCCTTAAAAGTAACCAATTTTATGAAATTATTTTCCGGCATGTTGGAGTTTAGTGTAAGCATCATGATGGTAAGCTTGTTGTTTTCCTGTAGTGCCAAAAAAGCATTGCCAAAACTGAACGACAAAGATGTTCTGATGAGTTTTGAAAAAGGAAGTTGTTTGGGTAAATGTGCTGTTTATTCATTAAAAATATATAAAAACAAGTACGCTTTATACACCGGAACGGCGAATACAGACAAAATGGGTAAACATATGATGTTGCTTCCGGATTCGACCTTTAATAACCTACAGGAGTTATTTGTTAAGGCTGATTTCGAAAAGTTACAGGTAAATTATCCAAGTGAAATTATCGATTTCCCTTTGGTTTCTGTAGGATATTACCGAAAAAATAATGTGAAAGTCATTACGTATAAAGAAACCAAACCGGCTGAATTAGGACGGATACAGACAAAAATGGAACAGATATCCAATAGTTTTGGATGGACTTCTTTGGAAAAAAAACAGGAGGTCATGGAGTATCAACCGGTTGACGGGAGAAACAGACAAGCCAATCAGAACTTACCTCAAAATGAAATCATCATCCAACCCAAAGAAGATGTAAATATTGACCAATGGGTTAAAAGATACGAAGGTTATAAAGTTGCCGTCAAACAAAAGCTGGCACCAAATTTCAATTATTATGTCATAACATGGGATACTCAGGTGATTGGCTCCGAAGAAATGCTTCAAAAAATCAAAGGTGATTCAGAAATTATTTTGGCATCGTTCAATAAAATGATTACCACAAGAGGTAATTGACCTTGGGTATGCCGGAAGCTGTTGACAATCCAAAATTGAAGATTTCAGTTTTACAAAAAAGGCAACAGCTCCATGTTTTTACAAATTAAAAATTTACAGGTAATAATTGATCGGGATGGTGCGACGACCGATATAATTAAGGATATCACATTGGATGTTGATGCCGGAGAAAAAGTATTGATTGTTGGTCCTTCAGGTTCAGGAAAATCAACCTTGCTCGATAGTATCGGGCGGATTAATTATTGGAATTCATCTTACTTATATAAAGGGGAAATCCACTACAAAGGCTCAGATCTTTTGCAGTACAGTCACCAAAAGTTGACTTCTTTGCTTGGAAAAAAAATCGCTTACATCTTTCAGGAACCTCAGGCTTGTTTTAATCCCTTAATGCGTATTGGTGACCAGATCGTTGAAACATTTGAGGTTGCAAAAAATCAAATGTCTTCTGTTAAAGATCTGATTTTGGAATGGTTTGGTAAAGTCAATTTACACCAGCCCAAAGAAATTTATTATTCATTCCCACATCAATTGTCAGGAGGACAACTTCAACGTGTGGCTACCGTATTGGCTTTGATTCATCGCCCTGAACTGGTATTGGCTGATGAGCCGACTTCTGCTTTGGATTCAGAAAACCAACAATGGTTGTTTGATCTATTGGATGAATTGATAAAAAATCAAAAGACAACAGTTGTTTTGGTAAGTCATGATTCCCGATTGATTCAAACCTGGGCAGATACATGCTACTTTATGGAGGATGGAATTATTCAGGAATCAGGAAAGCCTTCTGATTTGAAAAAAAACGCCAAATCCGCATTTGTTAAAGCTCTTTTTACGTTAGAAGAACGATGTAATCAGTTGAAAAATAAAAGATTGACGTGGTTAAATGACCAAGCCTTACGAAATAAATCACAAGCGGTTATGAAGGTAACAGGTCTGCAAAAGTATTACAACATTGTGGGAGGAGAAGGTGGCAGAAAAAAAATATTTGACGATATTGATTTTGAAATATATCCCGGACAAACGATAGGTATTGCAGGTAGTTCGGGAAGTGGAAAAAGTACTTTGGCACGTTGCCTGGCAAAACTCGAACCTACAGAATCCGGAGAGATATACTGGGAAAATGATTTGGTGAGTCCGTTGAGTCATGAGGAAATCCTGCCTCTTCGCAAAAAAGTGCAGATGGTGTTTCAGGACACACGATTGTCATTGCCTCCTCATATGAATGTTTTTAAAATTTTGGAAGAAGCCATTAAAATTGCCCGGAATAAGGAAGTTACTCCGGCATTATTGTTGGAATCTGTGGGAATGTCGGATGTTTTTGGTCAACGGTTTACCCATGAATTGTCAGGTGGTCAACGGCAACGAATCTGTATTGCCCGGGCCATGGCATTTAATCCCAGAGTGTTGATTTTGGATGAGGTTTTGTCTATGCTCGATATTGTAACTCAAAGTCAAATTGTCGAATTATTGCTTCAGAAACAGGCAGAAACGGGTGTTTCTTACCTTTTTATAAGCCACGACAAACAATGGATGGATGTATTTACGGATACCATATTGTATATAAAGTCTCCGGACTTATAAAACTTTAGAGTGACATTTCTACACCAGGCATTATTGGATAATGTCTTGAATATGTTTTATAATAGTTTCATGATTCACGGAATCAAAGCGGGTACCTACTCCATATTTTTTAAACCAGGTAACTTGTCTTTTAGCGTATCGTCTGGAATTTTGTTTGATCAGATTGATGGTTTCATCTTTTGTCAATTTTCCATCAAAATAATCAAAAAATTCTTTGTAACCTACCGTTTGCAGTGCCTGTAATTCTCTGAAAGGATACATTTTTTTAGCTTCATTTTCCAGACCTGCGTTTATCATGTTGTCCACTCTTTGATTAATGGCCTCATACAGAATTTCCCGGGGAGGGTCGAGGATAATGCCAATAACGTCAAAGTTTTGTGTATTTTTTTTTGGGTTTTGTTTTAAAAAGGAAGAAAATGGCTGTCCTGAAGTAAGGGTCACCCCTAAAGCCCGTATCAATCTGTGTGGATTTTGAATATCTGCCTGAAAATAGTATTCCGGATCTGAATTTTGAAGCAGATTTTGTAAATATTCAATTCCCGATTCCTGATATTGTTGTTTGAGTCGGTCGTTGATTTTTGGGTCGACATCAGGGAGTTCGTCAAATCCCTGCAGGAAAGCTTTAAAATACAGCCCTGTGCCTCCCACCAGTATAGCAATCTGATGATTTTGAAAATAATTTTCTAAAGAAACAGCCAAATCTGCAGCAAATTGTCCTGCGGTATATGGTTTTTCTATATCAAGGATATCGATAAAATGATGTGTAACAGACAACAATTCTTTTTTGGCTGGTTTTGCTGTGCCGATAGTGATTTCTTTGTATATTTGTCGGCTGTCGGCTGAAAAAATGTCTGCCTGAAACAAGTGGGCCAGTTGTAAAGCCAATCCGGTTTTTCCGCTGGCAGTCGGACCTGCAATGGCAACAATATATTTTTTATTGGAGGTAATAGAGTCCGGCAAGTTTAAATGTTATATTTTTACACCACAAAAGTAAGTAAAATCTTTCATGCTATATCGAATTTTCAGGGTTACCGTACGTTTTGCACTAAAAATGTTTTTTCGCCATATTGATTTGGAAGGTTTGCAGCATATCAAGCCCGGAAAAGCACAAATTTTGGCTTCCAACCATCCTGCAGGATTTTTGGAACCTTTGATTATGGCTTGTTTTTTTCCAAGATCGCTTTATTTTTTGGTTAGGGGAGATATTTTTGAAAATGCATTTTTGCGCCCTATTTTGTTAGCTACCCATCAGATACCTATTTTCAGATTCAAAGACGGTTTCTCAAAACTTAGGGAAAACAAACAAAGCATGAATGAAGCAACCTCCGTCTTATCAGAAAACAAATGTATCCTTATTTTTGTGGAAGGCAGCACCAATTCTGTCAAAATGTTGAGACCACTACAAAAAGGGTTTGTGAGACTTGCCCTTGATGCCAAGACGGTGAATCCCGAAAATCCCATTGAAATTGTGCCCGTCGGAATCAATTTTTCAAACTCCTCGGTTTTCAGAAGTGATGTTATGATTCGGTTAGAAAACCCTATCCTTTTGGACAATGAATGTGTACATTGGGATAATACTCAGCAATCAGCCGGTATAACGACTTTGATGAAACAAACCTTTGAGGGTATGGAAAAAAATATAATCCATTTGACAGAAGGTACCCGGTATCAAATAATGGAAAAAATGTTTTTATTGTTTGAAGCCAAAGAAAACAGGAATGTTATTTCGGAAGTTTCAGAAAATGATCGTTTTTTGCTATCATATAAAGCCATTGCAACCAAAATTCAGACACTTTCTGAAGACCAAATTGACATACTCAGAAAGGATGTCAAAAACTTTTCCGGTGACTTAAAAAGCCATCATCTAACTATGCAGGATTTGGGAAAATCAATACCAAAGTGGCATCATTGGCTGGTTTTATGTATTGGTTTTTTTCCCGCTTTAATAGGTTTTTTATTGCATTTATTGCCATTATTGGTTTCTTTTTTGTTTACAAGAACCAATGTTAAAAGTAAAGAATTTTATGGAGCTATTTGGTTTGTGACAAATATAGTTTCTACCATATTATATTATCTTGTTGGAATAATATTAGTTGTTTTTGGTGTTTTACCCATTTATTTGCTCTTGGTTACACCCGTTTTGGGATATTTGGCAAGGAGATATTACGACGTTATGGCCGGTTTTTATTGGGGTAGGACAAAACAACTTTTAAAATTCAGGTCTTTGGCAATAAAATTATACGACCAATTCATCACTTCATGAAACATCTTCACCTACTATTCCTCTGTTGTTTGTCATGGGTTTTTACATCTTGTAAGGAAAAACAAAATAAAAGGCCGGAATACGCATTGGTCATACACGGTGGAGCAGGTGTTATTTTGGCATCTGACTTAAGTGACGAAGAAGAAAAAGCCTATTATTTTTCGTTGGACACAGCTTTGCAAATCGGAGAAAATATACTCAAAAACGGAGGTAGCAGCCTAGATGCGGTAGAAGCGGTCATTGTTTTTTTAGAAAATGATTCATTATTTAATGCCGGAAAAGGAGCCGTATTTACCTATGAGGGTAAGAATGAACTCGATGCCTCCGTGATGTTTGGCAAAGACAAAACAGCCGGATCTGTAGCAGGTGTTACAACGATAAAAAATCCGATTAAAGCTGCCAGAGCAGTAATGGAAAGGTCTCCACATGTGATGATGGTTGGCACCGGAGCAGAGTCCTTTGCTAAGGAAATCGGAATTGAGATGGTCGATCCTTCATATTTTTTTACGACCCGAAGGTGGAATTCCCATATTGAGTTAAAAAATAAGGAAAATAATCCTTCTGTCACCAAAGATTCCATTGACGTTGATAAAAAGAAAGGAACAGTAGGTTGTGTGGCTTTGGACAAAAATGGCAATATATCCGCAGGAACGTCTACAGGTGGTATGACCAATAAAAAGTACAACAGAGTAGGGGATTCTCCTTTGATAGGAGCCGGAACATATGCAGATAATCAAAGTTGTGGTATTTCATGTACCGGTCATGGAGAATATTTTATCAGATTCAGTGTAGCAAAGGATGTCGCTGCATTAGTTGAATATAAAAATATGGACATTCGGGCCGCTGCTGATGAAGTCATCCACCAAAAACTGGGAAAAACCGGAGGAGAAGGTGGTTTGATCGGGATAGATAAACAAGGAAATATAGCTATGAGTTTTAATACACCGGGAATGTACCGGGGATATTGTATTCCGGGAAAAAAAGAAACGTTTATTTACAAATAATTTTATCATAAATGAGAACAAATATTTTATCAAATACAGCTGTTTATCCGCTTACCCTGTTTATTTTATTAAGCTTGGTTTCCTGTAAAGAAAATGCAGAAAAAAGTACACAAGCTCAGGAAACCAAAGCCGAGGTTGCGCCGAAAGAATATCCTCGTGGCGTTAATGAATCATGGGCTGCTTTTGAAAAAGAAGTCGGAAAAAGGCCTTCAGATATTGGTTTGATGAAATCACCTGAATTGCAGGAAAGAATAAAAAATTTGCTTAAGGAGGATTATGAGCGGTTTCAAAAGGATTGGAATCAAGAAACACCTTTGGTTGTCGAAGACAGAATTATTTTTTTTACAGGTTGTAAATCAGAAGATTGCAAAGCCAACAAATACGCCATATATCTTGATGTAAACGACAATAACATCAATATTGTCAATTTTACTTTTGGACGAGCAAAAAGTTATTCAGAAAGATATATCATAGGTTTGCCAGCAGGATTACTTAAAGAGTATGAGGCAATCAGAGAAATTCAGGGATTGTAGCCTTATTTTTTGCCGGTCAGCACATTTCTTGTCTGTAAATACCTTCTTTTATAATAAGGATCATACATGTTGTCTATGGTAATGCCTTTTTGTACAGAAGAATGGATAAAATATAAAGTGTCGTTGCTCCAATGATGCACCAATCCTACATGTCCGGGAATGTTGTTGTGCGGGTTTCTCCCTTTAAAAACCAAAATATCACCGGGTTTGGCATCTTTCATTTCAATAACGCGGGTGCCATCTTTTACCTGGGTTACCGAACTTCGGGTGACCTTTATCCCAAATTTTGAAAGGATAAATCGGGTATAACCTGAACAATCCATAACCTGACCTTTTATGTTTGTTTTATATCTTTTTCCCAGATATTTTTCCGCTTCTTTGATGATTTCCTGTCGTTGATTTTTTTCTCCTGATTCAGGGTCTGTTTGCTGGCCCAATTCAGCATTTACCGGTAGATATATACAACAAAATGCCAGAATCAGAAATCTGAACATAAAATTTTGTTGTTTATTTTTTCTTGTTTTTGGGTACAAAAAAAACTGTTTAAACTTGTTTACGATGCACAAATTTAATAAAATTGACTGAATAAAAGGTAAAAAACGTCAAAAATGTTTATTGTATTGTGTTTCTGAAGATGATAATACCTTCAATAAAGGGCATGGTTTTGAGGTATTGTCCCAAAGGTTGTTTTGTGATTTCCACCTTTTTGGTTCGTGATGAAGCATGTAAAAGGTGAACATTTTGGTTTTTGAGGATGATAAATCCTGTATGAGAAATATCCAATCCGCTGACAGAAGACACCATAGCGATGATGTCTCCGTTTTGTAGTTTGGTTAACACATCATCAATCTTGCGGTTAGGAATGAAGGCTAAGGCTGCTTTTGATAAATGGATTTCAGTTTCTCTTAATTTGGTAAAAATAACCTGATCATGTAGTTTTGGATATTTTTTTTCATTTATTGACATATAATGAATCTGTTTTTTTCGCAGTTCTCCTCCTAGTTCGAGGCTGATATTTTTTCCGATTCCATTTTTTTCGGCTTGTAGCAGCCATTCAGAAAAGTAGTGCAATCTGCTTGAATAACCGTCTATGTTCCCGTTCCGATACCTTAGATTGGTCAAAATACTTTCAAAAGACGAATAATTAAAAGGTTTTTTACACAAAGTTTGGGCAATGACACATTCCACAAAGGTAACACAATCAAATTGTGCAGTATCAATCGTGAGAACTTCCTCTTTTTGTAAGTCGAGGGTATTAATTTCATAAGACTTTCCTAAATGAGTTTTAGCAGTTTGGATGAACCGGTCACCTGTCGTTTGTCCAAACGATGTGATGGCAATACTAACTTTTATTAGAATCACACAATAACAATAGGAGATATTTGTTGTAAAAATCATCATGAGAGGTAAACAATATTTTTACATTGATATTAAATTTCGATTTTTCCAATGTAGGTCTAATAAAAAAAGGTTGCCTTGATTAAGACAACCTTTTTTTTATTTCAAAAAAAACTAAATTTTATTTTGTTACAAATATTTTACGGGTAACGGTTTCATTTTGAGTTCTGACATTCAGTAAATACATACCAGGTTGTAATGAAACAGTACTCATTGGAATGGTATAATCTCCCTGTAATCCGGTAACCAATTTCGTTGCCACCAAAGCTCCGGTGATGTCCATCAATTCTATAGAAACGTCTGAAGCAGACTTAACAGAAAAGTCGACATATACCAAATCCTGAGCGGGATTAGGGTATGCTTTCACTGCATCATGAACGATGACGTTTTCAGCATTGACATAGCCATTAGAAACTGCTTCCGGGTAAGAAGCAATGGCCGCATTTTCATAACCATCTGCACTCAATAAAATTGGAATGATCTGGAAGTTGTCAATATTCATACCTGCAGGAATAGTAAATGAAAAACTTTTGGTTACAGATTCTCCTTCTGCAAAAGTACCTTCGATACTGTTTTCGTTGGTTTTGGTCAGGCCGGTAATAACCCTTCCAACATGGTCGTAAACCATTTGTGCAGCAGGAACCGGACTTGGCAATAATTCATACCCACCCATTGGACCTGCTCCACCGCCTGCATAAGCATTAGCCTGATTGTAACCTGAACCTGTTCCCCTGACTTTGTCCTCGGCCAAAACCATATTTATCCACATTGGTTTGCTGTTATTGGCCTGGAAAGTAGTGATAACTGAAACATCTAAAACCCTTGTGGCAGGATCAAATTTTGCACCTGTTGTAAAATAGGCAGGCGCCGTTTCAGCAATTCGCTGCAGGAATGGAAATTCAGACGTTGAAGGGTCGGTGACGGCAGTTCTGTTGA
The DNA here is from genome assembly GCA_022842725.1 of Saprospiraceae bacterium. Taxonomy (GTDB): domain Bacteria; phylum Bacteroidota; class Bacteroidia; order Chitinophagales; family Saprospiraceae; genus OLB9. The sequence goes on along the minus strand of JALHOZ010000031.1, from coordinate 4,464 downwards.
GAACAACACTTGGGAAACCTGAAAAACCAGGAGTACTTCTGATTAAAGCATCATAAGCCGCTACGGCCATCGGGTCATTGTTATGCACCGCAACAGGTATGTATCTTTTGTTGTATTTTTTACTCAACAAGTCAAGATATACGGCACCTCTTGGACACCATGGACACCATGTTCCGGTTGCTTCTTCTACCAGGACACCTTTGTTTGGCGCAGGTGTTACGCCTTCAAGTTTATATTCAGTGGCATTATTACAAACTTCTTCATCACCAGGCATGCCGTTTACAGAAATGACGCTAACTTTCAGATTATTACTACCTGCATTTAACGTAATCGGAGCTGTAGTGCTTATGGTTTGGGTTTCTCCGGATGCGAGTTCCACACCGGTCAGATCCAAAGCAACAGGAACACCATTATTGGTAGCTTCCAACTCAAGTTCGAGGATGTTTTCAAGACCTAAATTGGAAACCGAAAATGAAAAGTTGTCTTCTGTGCCTGTAAAACTGATATTATCCCAAACAATGTTGTCTACAGCCAAATCATTTAATATTTGAGGTGCTACAGGATTGTAAGAAAAACTGAAGTCATCACAATAAAACGCTGAACTTGCATCTGTAGGGTACAAGTTTAGGGATGCTAATAAATTATTTGAATTTTTGAAAGCGCCAACACATTCTCCGTTGATCAAAACTTTCCAATTGTTGGAAGACAGGTTGATTTCCATTCCGAAGGTAAACCATTCGTCGGTAGGATAAGAAGTACTAAATAATCGGGCATTTGCACTGTTCGTAAGGTCAAGTGTATTATTTTCACGCAGAAAAGCGTTTAGCGTCCATAAAACCCCGGGGGTGGTATTGCCCTGAAAATTGAAATATCCGGTTTTACCTTTTTCGATGTACATTTTCCACTCGATAGTGAATAAACCTGTATTATATCTGTTGCCGAAAGGTAAAATGATATCCACAGGTCCTCCACTCGCTAAAGTTGATGCTATAAATATAGAATTATTACCACTGGCTGCCCGAGTATTTACAATCTTGGTATCAGTCGCAGTACCGGGTTTGTTATCCCATGTTTTCCACTTTGGGTTCACAACACATAAAAAATCTCCGGCATTGTAAGAATCGAAATTGTCTGAAAAAGTTACCTGGGAATATCCCGGGTTAAAAAAGAATGAAAAAACAAAAATAAAAATTGATGGTGTAAATAATTGACGCATAATCATGTTTTTTAGTGATATAAATCTTAATGAAGAATAGATATGCAAATGTAAAAATTTTATTGAATACAGATAACATATGCCAGGATTTAATAAATGGCTAAAGAAAAAATTAGATTAAATTTTTTTATAATATAATATTATGTTTACCTTTGTAGCCAATATGTCAACCATTTGTAGTAACAGGACGAAATCGTAAAATTCATTTTTTGGAAAAACAGGTTTTACAGACATTGATTTTGTTACGATACCAAATTGGTCCATATCAGAATTCAGATAATAAAATTAGATAATATTCGTTTCATCAAACAAATCAAGTAGAAAAACATGTTCAATTTACTTTTTAACCTTTTTCAGGCAGCAGAAACAGAAATAGACACAGAAGCGGTCCAGGAATCACAGAATCTTATCGATCTCATCGTCTCAGGCGGACCTATGGGTATTGCAAACGTTGCCGTTTTATTGGTCTTATCCGTTGCAGCCGTTGCTATTTTTATAGAAAGATGGTATACCATTCAACGGGCCGGTAAAATTGATGAAAACTTTATAAACAATATCAGGGCATCAGTTGGGTCCGGTAATATTGAAGGAGCGAAAGCATTATGCAGAGCAACAGATTCACCTGCTGCACGAATGGTTGAAAAAGGTCTTATGAGAATCGGAAAACCATTAAAGGATATAGACGCAGCTATTGAAAACGTTGGTAATCTTGAGGTTTTTAAATTAGAAAAAAATCTGTCTACCCTTGCCAGTATCAGTGGGGCGGCTCCGATGATCGGGTTTTTGGGTACCGTTACCGGTATGATTTTGGCTTTTTACAAAATGGCTTCCGAATCCAATGTCACTCCGGATGTTTTGGCTGGTGGTATTTATCAGGCTTTGATAACGACTGCTTTCGGCCTTTTGATAGGAATCTTTTCGTTTGTTGGATATAACCTTTTGGTTGCTAAAGTAGACAAAGTAATATTTTTGATGGAAAAAACAACCATAGACTTTATGGACTTGTTGCAGGAACCTACTCATTAATTATTATGGGAGTCAAAAGAAGAAATAAATTATCGGCAGAATTTAATATGTCATCATTGACAGATATAATTTTTTTATTGCTGATATTTTTTATGTTGACATCAAATATGGTTCAGATAACGGTGGACTTGCCCAAATCTGAATCAAAAACGGTGGCTCCGTCCGATTTGCCGGTTATGCTTACGATCGATGGTAAAATTTCAGTAGTTGGTAAAGCTTCCTCAAAAGAATCCATGGAAAGGGACATTGCGACCGCAGTAAGAAATTCCAATAATAAGGATAATGCCACGGTTATGATTGTATCGGAAGTTGGTGTTCCATGGAAGGATGTGCACCAAGTCATGAAAATAGCAAGTGGTCTTAAAGTAAAAGCCATCATCGCCACAGCACCTACCACTCAAAAAGATAAATCTTAAGATCATGGGAGTTAAAAAAAGAAGCAAAGTAAGTGCTGAATTTAATATGTCATCCTTAACTGATATCATCTTTTTATTGTTGATATTTTTTATGTTGACCTCTTCCAGTATTATGCCAAATGCACTCAACCTTCAATTACCAGGCAAACAATCCAAAGCACCGCCAAGTAAAGCGGAAAACAAAATCATCGGCGTGACCCAATCAGGGACATACACCCTAAATGGTGTTCCGGTCAGTATTTCGGGTATTGAAAGCACCATCAGGTCTCTCAAACAAAGAGATGGAGATCAGGCCGCTTTTGTCATCAGTCCTGATGGAGATGCTGATAATGAAAGTGTTGTTGCCATTCTCGATCTTGCATATAGAATGGAAATCAGAGCGGTCCTGAGTGATCCTAAGTAAATATCATCAGTATCAAAACGTACACAACCATTAGTTTCATTCCCAGGGGTTTACAGAGTGTTTTATTAATTCATGTTACTTGTATTGAATGAAAGATGACGTTTTATATTCAGAAGAACGAAACCGGAAAATGGGTTTCTACATAAGTGTCTGCATTCATCTTGCATTACTGTTGCTTTTATTTATCAGATTTGTTCCCATAATGAAGTTTCCTTCAGAAGAAAGCGGGATTATGGTCGTTTTTGGCGAGGAAGATGCCGGACAAAACAGTGAAACCTTTGAAACCGAAGCAGAAAATGCAGTTTCTGTTGAATCTGAAGTAGCCCCATCAAAAGTAAATCCGGCTAAAGACATAGTTTCAACAACAAGAGATGAAATATCTGAAGTCAAAGCGACAGACAAGAAAAAAACGGATGTAAAAAAAGATAAACAGGCTGAAGAAAATAAACGACTGGAAAAGCTCAGACAAGAAAAAGAAGAAGCTGAAAGATTGGCAAGAGAAAAGGATGCAGCTGAAAAAAAGAAAAAAATGACAGATCTTTTTGGCAAAGGTAAAGGATCAGGTTCAAAACCCGGCGATGCCGGCAACCCGACAGGAGAACCCAATGGTAAGGTTTTGGATGGAATAACCAAAGGGTCAGGCAGGGTAGGAGGTGGTCTTGCTTCCAGGGGATTGGTATTTGAACCTGTATTCAAAGACAATTCCCAACGATCGGGAAGGGTGGTACTGACCCTTTGTGTTGATGCAACGGGAAAGGTCATTTCTTCCAAATATACCCAAAAAGGTTCTACTACAAACGATGCTTACCTTATTCAACTTACCGAAAAAACAGCGTCAAAATACAAATTTTCTCCGGGTGAAGCGGATTCTCAATGCGGAACCGTAACAGTAGACTACAAAGTTCAGTAATTACAAGTCTTTTTTTTCAGTTTCCGCGACAGAAGTAAACAAATTATTTTGATAATTCATGACAAATCATGATATATAAATGTTTTTTATATATATTTGCATCTTATTTGTAACTATTTTAATATGAGAGTTTTTTACATAATTGTTGTCTTTATATTTGGGTATTCCGCCATAAATGGTCAAAACTTTGTCTCTTTTTCCAATAAAACTACCATACTGAAAAGCGGTGTAAAAACTAACAATTTGATACCCGGTGGTTTTTTGGACCTTAATGGTGATTTGGTTGACGATATCATGGTTGTTGATAAAGGGTTCAGATTGCATACTTTTGAGGGAAATGTATTGGAAAAGCCTTTATTTCAGCATATTTCGGAGGATTTTCCGCATTATTTTGACGCATTTGCCATGTTGGTATGCGATGTAAATGGTGATGAAAAACAGGATGTTTTTTTGGGAGGAAGTTTTGGTTATATCCAACTTTATCTTAGTTCGC
>JALHOZ010000030.1 GCA_022842725.1 Saprospiraceae bacterium | reverse complement strand
GCCCCTACAATCCAGAGCAAACCCAGTCTCTGATCCAGGATGTAATCTCTAAAAAAGACATAGAAATTTATGAAAACGAATTAGTTTAAAACGGTCAACGTTATTCAGGCATTGACACCTCCTAAACATTAAACATTAAACCTTAAACATTATTGTTGAATTATTTAATTGTTTAACTGTAGCGACACTCCGCGAGACAGTCGACAAAATCCGGGCAACATCAGACCCCCACTAAACATTAAACCTTAAACTTCCCCTGATATCTGTTTCAAATGTTTGGATATATCATATGTTTCAAAAAAAAAGCAAAATATTCTGAATAAAAATATTACAAGCAAATATATTATGTTGTACATTGTCACATATTTACTTTATATCTCTTGTTTCTTTAATATCGGACAACATATAATGTCAAAGTGGGTGTTTAACACTATTTAAACAGGTGTATTACTAAAGTAAACGGAGGGGTTTAATGGAGGTTCCAAACGGACAACACTCATTAAAAAATTTGGGGGAAGAACATCGGTTTACAAGGGTTTCAAAAGCTTAATTAATGATACAAAAACAATAATCATGAAACAATCTGATATTTATAATCGTATGTTCCGACTTTGCCTGTTGACAGGTTTTATTTTTTTATGCACCTCCATACATGCACAATGGAAGTTTGATTTTGGTGCCAACATCGGAGCCAATTTTAGTGTAAACTACAATAAAAATGCAAAATTTCCCACTTTCAGATTGTTCGGCGCTGTCAATATATACGGCAAACGGGATAAACACTTTGTGGTTCAGTACAGTCCTTCTGTAAGCTTATATAAAAATGCTATCGGGACCAATCTGACGCCTCTGAAATCAGATTACAGCTTTGATTTTATGAATACATTTTGTATAGGATTTGAGACAAAAGACTCTTCATTCGTCAAACATGCCAGGTCTATGCACAATGGTGATTACTACAATCTTCAGGTAAAAAGTACCGGAGGTGTGATGCTTTTTTCCAATTTTATCGTCAATAATAAAAAAGTCAGAAACCAGGTCAATGGTGGACTTTTAGCTACAATTGACAGAGTCAGTCTCCTGTATTACAACGATGGTGTACCTTTCGATTTTATGGCACTTTCGGATGGTTTTGACCGATACTGGACCGGAGGTGGCGGTCTGTTTTGGCACAAAGAAGATTATAATATTCTGGAATTTACCTATGATCAGTTTACCGGATATAAACCATTAATTTATGAGCTATCCACTTTAATTGGGATTGACGTACCGTTTTCATCCGGAAATATTGAAAACTACAATACCTCTGCGTACAATCTAAAAATAGGTTTAGACAAAAACTTCAGCGCAGATATAGGAATCATCGGATCTTTAATAGATAAAAGTGGCAGATTCTGGGGCTTTCAGGATGTCATTCATCTCCTGGGCAAATACGCTTTACATCCCAACTCTGATCCTACAAAATATTATATAGGTGCTAACGGCAGACATTTTATTAAATAACTATTCAAACCTAAAACATGAAAACCAAAATATATCTTTTTGTTGTCGTGGTGTTTTTCAGTTGTAAAAATACGTATCCCTTAACCATGGCTTTGCACAAAGACAAAACAGCAATAAAATCCCTTTTTAAAAACGATAATTCTACTGACATAAGCAGGATTAAAATGTATGAATGTTCTCTGAAACAAGTCAGAAATTTTGAAGGCAATATCGGCGAATTGATCATTGTCAATAATAAAAACAAACAATACAATTCCAAAAATCATCCTTATAAAGGAGCATCCTTTAAACTGTATTTTCTACTTGACACCATCAGCTACGAAGCAGTTTTTTGGTCCGTAAAACTGAATGCTGACGGCAAAATCATAAGAGTCAACAAACCCGTTTTTGGTTTTTATGGTGCTGACGAATTTATTGGTTCACATAAGATGGACTATCATAAAAAAGACATGGTATTTGTAAAAAAAAATATCAAAACCCCTTTATATATAGCATTTAATGACTCCCGAAAAAGCAAAAATAAAAACATTATTTATATACAGTCCATATCCTTTGAAAAACACAAACTGAGTGGCAACAAGCCCTTTATTTTTGAGCCCTTATCAATCTACAATGAAGAGAGATTTTTAGAATTTGAATTAATAAAATAGTTTTATCATGCAAAAAAATATCATTTTCAAAAGAGGAGATTTTTTTTACGAAATGGAATATTCATTAAGCGGTTATTATGAACGAAAGGATGAAACCTTACGGTCCGATGACATCACCACGTTAAACCAGGTGCAGGAGATCATCATTACCTCCAACCGGTATTGTCATGATGATGTTGATTATGTGTATCTCATGTGTCAACAACCCGATGGAAGTTATGACAGATGCCCCGGGGCCAGCAGGTTTAACACCATGGCAGATTGTGAATTATTTTTACAAAATAACGAACTCCAACTATCTGCCAACAAACCCATCTTTGTAAAATTCGGTCAATACTATTATGAATGTATTAAGGAAAATAATTATTACGTACGGAATCCGAATATAATAAGAAAAAACGTCTTGTAATTCATCGTCACATAAATTGGATAAATTTCACGACTTCCGGAAATTTGCACAAGTGACTTTGTCCATGGTTACAAATATTTTGCTCTTCCCGGGCAAAGCCAGTAAATTTAAAGGGTAGACCCGATTGGGTCGACTGATCCGGACCTCCAAATTTATTTGGAGGGTATTTCGTAAAGGAAATTACCATTTTTGTCAGCTCACAAATCTCCTAAACCATAAACATAAGCTCTAAACACATTTGTTGAGTTGTTACGACACTCCAAAAACCTGTAGTCAAAACCGGATTGACATCACAAATCTCGTAAACAATAAACCATAAACCCTCAACAGATTTGATCAACTGTCTTCCTGAAAACTTTCGGGAGTTGAGTTGTCACGACACTACAAAAGACAGTCGACAAAATTAAGGTCCCGGCACCTCCTTAAAAGGCTCAAATTAAAAACCAAAGCAAGCATAGGGATTTGAGTGAAGTAGTTCTGTCCCATAAAATAAATTTGCCTATGTGATTACATTGTAATAACTTTGCTGAAAATTTTTCATATGGTAACCAAGATCATAAAAATAGGTAATTCCAAGGGACTTCGGTTAAGCAAAACGATTCTGGACAGGTATGATATCGGAGATACCGTAAATATGAGAATGGAAGAAAACTGCATCATCATAGAACCCGTTTCGAAACCACGATCTGATTGGGCTAAATCGTTCAAAGAAATGCGAAAAAATTGCCACGACACATTATTGATAGAAGATATTTTCGAAGAAGAATCTAATTGGGAATGAAAATTAATCAATACGAGATAGTTCTTGTTAATCTGGAACCAACCTTAGGAAGTGAAATAAATAAAACAAGACCATGTGTAGTAATATCGCCTGATGAAATGAATCATTTTTTAAACACTATTGTCATTGTCCCTATAACTTCAACGCTTAAAAAATATCCCACAAGGGTACGGATATCCCATCAGGAAATAAATGGAATGGCAGCAGTCGATCAAATAAGGACCATTGATACATTAAGAATTATTAAAATCATCGGAAGGCTTGAAATGGATACCATAAAAAAGTTAAAGAGCATTATCCATGAAACATACGTTAAATAGAATGTTATAAATTAGAGACTGTAAAAAATTATGAACACCTTACCCGATCCACACAAATTATTATGGTATTCGATCCCGCTGCTTTTTATTTTAGCATTTGTTGGCCGTGATAATACGATTGATTTACAATATAATGATACGTATTTTATCATTTCATTATTTGATGCCGGTATAGTCTTATCTTTTATAGCAGGCATCAATGGTTTGCTGTATTATTTGCTGAGGGACAAAAAAACAAATCAGACGCTGGTATGGGTACAGGTTGTTATGACCATCGCGGTCTGTTTTCTTTTTATGATTTCAGGATTAATCTGGAAAGATTGGGTGGGCGCCGACTATCAACGATTTAAAATCGCCAACCTTTCCATCTATATTTTGATTTTTCTGCTCCTTTTAAGTCAGATATTATTGATTTTTGTTTTTGGAAAACCTCCAGGGAAAAATAATAACTATTCTGAAACTGTTCTCAAATCAAGAAGCATCCCGACATCATTCTTTCTCACGTAGATTTCAAATACAACTTTTTATCGTTGAAATTATCCTTTTAATAAGGATAATACTCAGGAAAAAAAATCATATCAACGCCTGAATGGTTGTTGGGAATGGCTGTGTAGGAAGAGGTAATATTAATTACAGGCACAAGTTACAAACTTGTAATGGGGGCTAATTTAATGCAATTCCCACAATTAATCCAAACCAGGGTTTATTATGGTAAATCCAGATATTTCTGTCGCGATTTAAAAGATAGTCATATCCGACAGCGATCCCAAAACTGGCTAAATCTGTTTCAAGGAAACCTGCAATTCCGGCTTGCATAATCATGCCGCTATATTCATTTACACCAATGTTTTGGGTGCTAAAAGAACTGATTTGTGTAATCCCGGGGCCGGCAAAAAAACCAATATCATATCCACGATTGATGATTTTATCAAAACGATTACCCAATGGATCCGTTTTTCTTACTATTTTATAATTGTCATGCCTCCAACCTGCATACAAAGCGGCATTAAATTCCGAAATCAATTGACTTGGCAACCCATAAACAGATGCACGAAATTTTAAAGGAACTCCTGTAATATCAATGTCAAGACCCTGTTTTTTAAATTGTAACGGGGTTTTTAGCAAACTGTCTGAAAGTATGACCGGTATATAAACAAATCCGTTATCATCGACATTTTTTTCAGTTTTATAAACCTCAATTTCTTCTTCTTTTACATGTACATATACGGTTCTTTCCTTTTTTTCCAAGTTCATTTTATAATACCCACTATTAAAACCATGTACGGATGCCTTATCAAACGTACTGCACGAACCAAAAAAAACTATACCTGCTATGGCTGTAAAAATGAAATATTTATGGTTGGTTTTCATGAAATGAGTTGTTGTCTAATAATGATGAAACACTACCCGTTTTTAATTGTAAATTTTGTTTTATTCTTCTGAAATACAGTGACAAAAAAAATTGATAAAAATTCCACTCTCTCATTAACAAAACCTGATTCTTACACAAAATCATGTCGCCTTACTAAGTTAAAATGTACACTTGTGTATCACAATACAAAAGATATGATTATTCTCCTTTCTAATATCTGCAAAAACGGAAACATGGATTTTCTATTTCGCGTTATTCCGGGAAGAAAACACACGGCTTTGGTTACGTTTATACAACATAAAATCCAAAAATAGTGTTTTCCCATTCCCCGGTTTTTTGTAATACTCATTAATAAATTGTTGCCTTACTTTTTTCAAATAGGGTTTGGATTCAATAACATGATCAACTTCTGAGGCCAATCGCGGATCTTTAACAACCATCTTCCTAAGCCAATGATTGACATGCAGAAAAATAGGTGTTGAATGGCTGTTTTTTACCACTATTCCGTCCGGTTTATTTTGTTTTAAAGCGGCAAAAACAAACCCCGCCACGAGCAAAAAAATGAATATGTACCGAATCCTTTGCATTTTTTTATTTTTGAACAACAACACGTTTGACCACCACTTCCTGTCCGAAATCAAACCTGATCACATAAAGACCGTTGTTTAAACCGGACAAGTCTACACTATTGTCGTGTGATTTTCCTTCAAAAACACAAGCCCCGTCAATACTGTAAATCCGAATATCAGATACGGGTTTTGAATGGTTATGGCGTATACGCAAAATACCATCACTCGGATTGGGTGAAATATGTAATTGGATCTTAGGTATAATTTCATTTGTTCCGATGATGATAACGCTGATACAAGCAGAAATATGTTTACATCCGGAATCATCCGTGACCTCAACAGCAAAGGAACCGGAATATGTCGGTGTAAATATTTCACTTGTTGCCATGTCAATAAACAACCCGGTAGTACAGTCAAACCATCTGTATGTATATCCTGCAACATCCGGAACAGATAAAACATTTCCGTTTTGCTGCATAACTACCTGAAAATCGGGTTTGATTTCAATTATCAGATGGACAACAGTGATACATCCCTGATCATTTTCTTTTTGGATATAATAATCTCCGGCAACAGAAAATGTCTGATTTTCATATTCATATACCTCTCCCTGACACAAACTGACTCTGATCACGTCACTGTCAGGCACACACATATTATTGCGGTAATACCTTAATTCGGTAATTTCGTTTGTAAGATACATAAAAAACAAGTCCAAATCCCCGTCTGTATCAATATCTGCCAATTCAGGAAAAACAAATACGGTTTCTGCACCCGCCACCGGCAAACCAAAAGGAGAAACTACCGGCGCAGCAAATCGAGGTTTTTGACCGGGAGCTGCAATGTTTTGAATATAATGGACTATCGTTACATCATCTTCATTCACATCAAAAGTTAGCAGATCTATATCGCCATCCATGTCAATATCTCCGGTGGTAAAAAAAGAATTTCCTGTCAGGGGGACAAGACCGTATGGATTTTCGAACCAACCCAAAAATTTTGGCTGAGAGGCGCTCCCGGTGTTTTTTGCATAAAAATAAACAGGAATATCGATCGCTTCATTGTTATCATCATAGCCCCTTCTATAGCCACCCAACAAAATATCAAAATCCCCGTCATGGTCTAAATCAGTAAGTTTAGGCATTAAAAAACTAAATGCCGGAAACGGATCCAATCCCCAATCCAGACAATTCGTGACAACAAAACCTCCGTTACCATCAGACATCTGAAATTGTAAATATTGCGCATTATATAAATCCACTTCTGAACTGACAACAAAATCGACATGCCCGTCCCCATTGAGGTCAGCTGAAGAAGGTATCATAAACCCTTTGCCTTTGGGAAATGAAAAATCGGGAAAACGATTTTCCCTGGCATTAAATAAAGGTACATTTCTGGTACCGATATTTTCCTGATATTCCATAAAAAATTTCAGATTGTAAATCTGACTGGCAGATGAAGAATCAGATTCTCCCAAACCCATAAGATTCAGGTCAAGGTCTCCGTCTTTGTCAGTATCAATAAAATCGTATTTCAAGGCTAATTTATTGGTATCCATAAAATTTACCAATTGGATATTAAATGGATTGGTTTCAATAAATTCAAATGATTGGCTGCTTACGACAGAAGCCCAAAAGAAAATAAATAAAGGGTATAAACGTTTCATAAGGCGTCATTTTTAAGTAAATAAGCGGTGTATGATTGTGAATTGTTGGTATAGTCATACCTGAAACTGATTCGTTTGGCACCATAAACCCCGTGGGTATCTTCCACATCAAAAGTTACCAGAACTTTGTCCTTTTTATCTAAGAATTCATATGGAAAAGTCTGACCGTTTATATTCCCATTCGCATTGGTAGTATGTTCCGCAGATTGATCCGGCGCACCTATTGAAAACTGAATTGTACAATGCATGGGACAGGCATCACTTTGAATGCAGGAAACCTGATTCCAATGCGCCTTTACATAAATTCCGGGAACGGGCTTATTGGTTTCTTTGTCCAGAAGTGTAAGGCTATAATGAATTGTTGAAGTTACAGGATTGCCAATAGATTCAATTAAATGCAACATGGGATCATCGCAATTTACCGGTTGCGGAGGACCACTGCTTTCATCGTCACAAGCAATAGCTAAATAACCAAAAAAGACAATTACCATAAATGATAATACATTTTTTATCCATTTTTCCATTGTAATTTATTTTGTATTTGTGATAAAAAAACAATACATCCTAATGCAATAAAATAAGCATATATATCAAACCAATCAAAAGTGCCCGGGACCAGGCCGGCATTTTGAAATATTTCCAAAATCACACCTGACATCAAAGCTAAAAATAACCAAATACCCACATTATACATTTCAGACATACCCCAAACTGCCAGAATCATCGCACAGAGAGCAAACATCCAAAGTCCGTCGGGTATATTGTATAACAAAACAGACTCATATTCTGTGCCTAATAAACCCATCCAATGCCGGGGTAAGTCCAGTGGAAGTAACGCCTGACCCCAATAAAACAGGCCATGGTCATACCCTCTCCAATCGGTATACATACTGACAGAAAACATCAGTGACAATAAAGACAAAACAACAAATATTACTCTGTTTTTCATAGTTGCAAAATTAAAGTAAAAACACCTCTACCTGTTATGATGCTCATCATAAGATTTTATGATAACAGGCTTTGTATTCAGATCAAAAACTCCACGAGCCGGCCTTTATCAAAGCCACCAAAGAAGGCATCAGCCTCAACCAGTTTGTATAGCAAACCCTGAAGAAGGAACTATCGGATTGAGTGCACACCGGACCTCCAAATTTATTTGGAGGGAGTAAATTCTCAACTTCAGAAAAAGTCCTAAGATCCTTAGATTTTCCTCAAATTGTAAATTAGCTCAAACAAAATTTATCTTCATTTAACCACTAAGGACACTTAGACGTACTAAGAAAATCTACTTTGTGTTCCGGTGTGTTCTGAGTGGTTCAAACAATGGGGTGTATTACTTTTTTTTAACCACTAAGGGCACTTAGAAGTACTAAGAAAATCTACTTTGTGTTCCTGTGTGTTCTGAGTGGTTCAAATAATAAAGAGCATTTCTTTTTTTTAACCACTAAGGGCACTTAGAAGTACTAAGAAAATCTACTTCTTGTTTCTGTGTGTTCTGAGTGGTTCAAAAATGGGGTGTATTACTTTTTTTTAACCACTAAGGGCACTTAGAAGTACTAAGAAAATCTACTTCGTGTTCCTGCGTGTTCTGAGTGGTTCAAAGTTCGAACATTAAAATTTGCATCTGTAAGGTATTCACCCAAACACCCGATCCTCTCCCAACATATCTTTGATATTTTCGATGTGTTTCAGTTGATTTTCAACAACAGCTCCGTTTATTACAGCATTGCTTAATACATTAAAAACATGATTTTCATCTGTATAATACACTTTGGGGTACTCCGTTAAAATTTTATCCATAACATTATTCACCCTGCTTTCATAAGCCACATACGTATGTCTTGGTACATAATCAATTTCTTTAATTTCACAATTACCATAAAAAACAATCACGGAAATAAAAGGTATATTTGATATATGGGACAGATGTTTTTGCAATTCTTTGATATGATTGGCATTTTGGAGGATGGGATTATAAAACCTGTATTTCTCTTTTCCGTAATTCAAAACTTTCGTCCATTTATGTTGACTTGCGCTACCGTATATCCAACCACTAAAATCTTTTACTTCAAAAACAATGATTCCGACTTCTGTAACTGCTACCACATCCAATTGCGAAAAATGATTTTTGTGTTTTTCTACAAAAAGATCATGAAATATTTTTTCTTTAGGAATACCATAGTGCAAAAGTTGCAAGACTAAATTTCGTTCAGAATAGGTACCCCTTGATTTGTCGGTAACTTCAGCAAGAAAAACCCTGTCTCTGTACCTGTTATAAAGCAAGTATATGCCATACAAAAATAAACCTGAAAATATAAAAACAAAAAGGTTTGTTACAATAAATTGAAGGAATCTAAACACATTACTATCTATGGTGTTGCTTTTTCCGATCAATGTAAGATATTTGGAACGGACATATCCGGTCTGGCCGGATTTTATAATTTTATACCACCGTTCTTCTTTGGATAATACTTCTACTTCCTCCCCCTTTTGTAAAGTAAACACAATGGCATAATCTTTTCCAGCACCTTTTCTGACATTTAATTCTGTTATTGTTTTGTAATATGTGTATTCAGATGAACCATCATTTTTCCTAAACAGAAAAAGAGATAACAGCACGGCAGCTGCTACAAAAAATAGTTGGATATTCCTGCTCTTCCATCTCATCATTACTATGATTTACAATCCTTCAATCCATTTCACACAGAAGTTCATCAGAACCTCCTTCACACGCCATTCATGTACAAAAGTAATACAAGCCATTCATAAATTCAGCAGAAACAAATAAAAATATCAAATATTTGTTTTTGATCAAATATTTTTATAGCTGTCTCTTTGGTCATGGTTTAAATTTACATATGATGGACAAAGTTAACACCCCTTCAAGCGAAATGGGATAAATATTTACGAAATTTCCATCTTGTAAGTATTTCTTACCTTTGTACCGAATCTGAAATTAGGCAGGTATATAAAGTAGTAACTTTCTGGTGGTCATAGGAATCCTTATTTATAACTTCTTTATTCCGAAGTCATGATCTTTGATTATGCGTTTTAACACTGCATTTTGGATTTGTGTATAGAAATAATGTCAAGTTTTTTGATTCATTCAAATAAGTATTATTGGTATCCGTGTCTGAAACAATATGCCATAACATAGGAAAGCTTAAAATAGGCATTAAAGAGGTAAAGGACAAGTTGCAAACTTGTGCAAGCAAAGGGTAAATGAAATTTCATGTAAATAATTGAGATTAAAAAGAGATAAAATATATCTTGAAAAAGATATTAGATTTTTTAAATTTTCATATTTTTGTCTTCATAAACACTTGAAAGTTTTTGATAAAATAAATTATAATGGATAATAGTAAATACATCAATGATTACATTGAGCAATCTATCAGTCAATACTTCAATAATGAAAATCCTGAATGGTTAAAGTCATTTTTCAAAGAATTTTCAAAACAATTAAAAAACAGATCCGAAGGAAAGTCTTCAGGTAATAGACATTTTGTTTCAGAGAGTTTTTCAGATGCCTTTAAATATTTAATACCGGAAAATTGTGAATATATAAAACAAGTCAATTTTAAAAATTTTCTAGACCTTAATGAAAATAATCCTATCGAGCGGATGTTGATGAAGAAAAGAATTGACTTTCTGATTGCCTGTGATAAAAAAACAGTTTTGATAGAATTTAAAACTAATCTTCAGTTTAATGATTTATCGGCAGCAATGGTAGAAATGGAGTTAGTTAAAAAATTTAATAAATTGTCATTTATAAGGCCTATTGAAACTTCCTCTATACACCTATTTCCTTATAGCAGTAATTGTGAGGGTTTAAAGGGGATGAATATTCTTTTAGGTTCCCCAATTGATAAAATATGGGTGTTTTGTAAAGGGCCGGAATTGATATTTGATGTAAATGAAATAATAAAATTTAGAAATGAATTATTAAATTAAGTCTTATACTCCAAATAATAACCCCACAACCGATTTTAACTTTCCAAAGATTTTTGTAGTCTGACTTTATTTTGATCTTGTCATATTACCTAAAGATATTTATCCAATATTCTCCATTGAAAAATTTTAGGGTTTTCTTTTTGAAATGAAATCTCTTTCTCCTACTAGCGCAAGGATCGTCGCCTCTTTGATGGTGCGGTGTTACTTTAACATACGACAGAACCTGCTGTAACTATATCCGGTCGGATAATTATGTACATATTGTTTGTTAATAGTTCCTCTGGTAACATCATGACGGTCTAATTCGTATATAATACCAGAAAGTAACTTTTTATATTTTCCATTCCTAAAATACTCCTAACTATCAAAAAAGGTGTATTACAGGCACAAGTTACAATCTTGCGCCTTAAAGCAGGATTTAATCTATTTATCAAAATTGCATTAGCAACATAGAATCAGAATATCCTACTTTAAAGAAATTATTTATTTAATTTACCAATTGCTTCGCCCAAATTTTTAAACATATGATCAATTAATATTTCAGGATACTGACTTTTTAACTCTGATAACTTACTTAACCATATAAGAATAGTTTCTTTACTAAGAAATTTTATATTATAAAAAGAATGACCAGTTAAAAGCCACTTAGAATTTAACAATAAATAATTGAACTCATTTGGATATAGAGCAAATTTGTAATACAGTCCAAGTGATTTATTTTTAAGACGATATTTAATTTTATTATCATTTAGTATAAGATATAATGGCTTTGCAGTATTTTCATCGTTAATATAAAAAACAGATTCATCTGTAAAATTCCTTATATTACTATCATCGATTTCTTTTGAAAGAGCGATTTCAATTGCTCTAATTTTACCTTGTCGAAGATAAATAAAGTAACTCTTCAAGAGATCGAATTTTATTCTATTTAAATCTATGTTTAAAGCAAAATTAGCCAAGAACTTTATATTATATTGCGCTAAAATTTGAATTAAAAGAGACTGGTAAGTTCCATTTAAATCATAAAATTCCTTAAAAATAAACTCAAAATTATTATTTAGAACATCTTGACCATAATTTTCAAATAATTTCGATAGATAGCGAAAAAATATTTCCAAGCGGTATCTTCTACTCAAATCACTTACAGACAAACTATTTAAAATTTTTATATAGTAGTCAATATTTACATCCAATAAAACTCCTAAAAACTCGGGTAAAACATCATAATCATATATAATTCTTTCATATATTACAAAGTATATCTTATTTATATATTGATCTAACAACCTATCTCTTAAATCGTTATCATCCAATCGAGTTAGTGTCCATAATATTTTTATAAATTTGTAATTCACTTCTTGCTTAAAGAAAATATTCTTTTTCATTTCCATCTCAAATACATCATTCATACACAAGTTATTCATGAAATCATATTCAACAAGAGAATCAATATAGTTCTTTAAGTACTGCTCAAAAAATAACCTTGTTTCATTATTAAATCTAACATTAATATCATTATACTTTTTATAAAATGATAAAAGATCATTTGGATTAAAATAATTTAAAAATATTGACAAAAACATATCATCCAGTCCTTTAGAATTATATGAATGGTAATTCCTATCTATATTAATACTTATTAAATTAGTATATATAAAAATATTTACAAAGTCTTTTCTATTAGAGTAAAATAATTTTGGATTAGAGTTATAATAATGCTGAAAGTATATAAAATTAAACAAATAAAATATTTTTTCCGGATAGTTCGGCCCCATTAATTCAGCATTCTTTGTTCTCAAAGTTAAGAAATCTCGTTCAAATGAATCAAAATACTTCTTTGCATCTTGCAAAAGTCTTAAAGATATTTCTTCTCCAAATACATTAATATAATTTATCCTTTCAAATAGTGTTAAATTAAAATTATGAAAGGTCAAAGATTCATTATACTCGTCAATTAAATTAAATAATTCTAATTCCTTTTCCTTAGTAAAATCTGAATTAAAGCCATTTCTAACTTGGTATTTCAAATCCGATAATATTGTAATAAGTCTTAATGCATTATAAAAATCTTTACCTTGTATATAATAGGAAAGCAATTTAGTGCCTATAATTGCTGCATAACTTGTTTTACCAAAATAAACTAAATAATAAACTGCCTCGTTGTATTGAGACAATTTTTCCATTAGTATCTCTGTATCAAATGCAAGTTCAAGACAATTCTGAAGTAATTCCTTAATTTTTCCTTCCTTTTTCAAATCATAAAGTCTTAAATAAACACCATCATTTGTAAAACTCCTTTTATAATAATTTCCACCGTTTAAGCCATAAAAATAAACACAAGACAACCCGTTAACTTTAAAAATAGCATCCCACCATTTAAGTTCTTCATTTGAAATTTTTAAACTTTTATAGTCAATTGAATCAGAAATATTAGTAAAATTAAAACTAATTTGATTAAACCTTCTCCAAAATTCATTTTCGCCAAAATTCAAACAACCTTCCTCAGGTATATATTTTGGATAAAAACCATTTTCTGACTCAGTAAAAGGCTTATAATTATACAAAGTGTAAGGAGACACTGTTGGAAGATGTTTATATTTCTCAAACAAACTAAAAGCTTGTTCAACAGGGTTTTTAATTTCAATGCCAATCTCATTATTTATAGACAAATTTAGTAATGTCAAAAAATAATATAGGCTATCCCCAGGGATATTTGAGCCTTTATTGAAACTTATATTCAAAAAGGATAATAAATCATCATTACAACATAATACATCTAAACCTTTACTTTCATAGTATTTTATCTCTACTTCAGGTATATGACTCTCAGTAAAGAATATGCAAATCCTATTAAAATCTTTCTGATGAATATCCTTTATACGCTGGACAATATATTTTAGATTAATATCATCATAACTAAAACCAATAATTAAAAATGTTTTAGAAGCAATTAAAGATTGTACATAATATTCTATTAATTGATGAGTTTTACTATATGATAAGTAATCATCTTCTTTAAAAACAATATTGTCTTTCTTAAAATCGCCATGCATTTTTAGAATAAATCTGGATGACTTGCTGTAAGCAAGATCTTCATTTGCACTAATTACTTGGTAATCCAAATTATAACTACTATTCTCTAACAAATTATCATAATTTGTAGTAATTATTGCATTAGGGTCTATTTTGAAAATTTCTTTTAATAGATCAATAGTAGGTTTGACTGGAGACTTTAAAAATATACTCCTTAAATAACTATAATATTCGTTATGACCAACCGTGTTATAAAATAACTGAGCGAATTTTAAAGGATCATTTGTTTCAGAAATACCATATTTCTGTTTAATATCTTCTAAAAGTTCACCCCAAAGGGGATATCCATAATTTTTTGAAAAACCTGATCCTATAAATAGTACGAGTTTATTTCTTCTACTTGCATCTACAAGTTTATTTATAAAATTTATACTCTTATAGTTAAAAAGAGAAGTTTGTTTTTTGTTTGATTTATTATCAAAGTATTTATTAAAAAAATCATTTGAAGATTCTAGTTTTTCTGAGTCTACCCACAAATACGGTTCAAGAACTGGTATATATATGACAGCTTTTACGTCCAATATAGTCAAATTATCGTTACATAATTGCTGCATTTTAGTAAACTCAAAATATTGAATTCCATTTAATAAATCTCTAGATAATTTTCTTTTTTTGTCTTCAGGAAAAAGGATTCTATATATTTTATTCTCTGCATCAAATCTATTAAACCATGCATTTATTGAAGGATCTGTATAACTTAAAAACTCATAATTACCTTCCTTATTTTCAACAAGGTACTTTGTAAAATTTGAAACAGGATCTGTATAATTAATAACAAGTTTAAATTTCATATAATAGTATTTTAAAATATTTGATTCAATTTATAAAAACTTTTTCTATTTTTTGACATCCTTTTTTATTTATTAACTCGTAATTACGTTTGAAACCTAATTCTACTCCCCCTCCACAATCTTCCTCTCCTCTTCCGTCAATCCATACAGGTCGTAGACCATCCGGTCGATCTCAGCCTCTAAGTAAGTGGTATCGGCAGATGGGTCTTGGGATTTGAGGGCAAGGATTTGGTCGACTAGTTTCTCGATTTCTTGCTCTTGACTTTCCGAAGGCACTTTTATCGGTAGCAATTCTATTTTGTACTTCTTCCATCTGTTTGTTCCCATCCCTGTAGTAGTACCAATTAAATTAAAATACCACTCCGAAACTTTTGAATTAAGAATGGCCAATAAGAATTTCAATTTTTCTCCTGTCATCAAAAAAGTGGTGGCTTCCGCATAGAAGTTGGCATCATCATATGCAAATTTGGGCTTGTCCGAAATCTCACCCCATACGATTTTGGGTTTTTCAAAGTCTTTCCAATAAGAAATTGAGTCCTGAGTTTCGAACCATTGATTGTTTGTTTTTTTTCTACTGCCTAATTTTCCACTTTGTTCTAATCTTTTTTTGCCAACACCTAAAAAATACTCTTTTAGCACGGAAAATTTATTAATATCAATGTTCAGACTAGGAAAAGTACATATAGACCATTTATGAGAATTTTCATAACTGTACTTCTTCAAATCCCTTCCTCGTAAAATGGGCTTAATAATTCCTTCGTTTTTAGGGTCAAGTTGTATCAATTCGTCTTTCTTGTCTTCGTCAATGATAAAGGCCTCATTATAACCTGTTAAAAAGCCCCTATTAATTTCTATATCGAATTCTTTTAATTGCTTTCCCTGTGATTCGATTTTAGCTTTGAGATTACCAACTGTCTGGTTTCCAATAAACCATTCTGAAGTTTCGGGAACAGAAAATTCAAAATGGTTTTGGTCAAAATAGTCAGAAAGAGAAGCACCAAACACATATTCGCTCGATAAATTGACTACAGAAAAATTATCGGTCAACTTTCTTTTTTGTAATGTAATGATGTTCGATTCAACAGTGGCTTCTTCAAATATTTGCACGTCTTCAATGTTCAACAGTGTAATGGGTTGTAGGCTTTTCATGAAATGTGCTTTAAGTAATTCGCCATAAATAGCCCTTAGCCAAGAATTGGAAGTGATATATGTTAAATAACCATTTGCTTTGAGAATTCTACCACCTAATTCGTAGAATAGACAGTAAATATCAGCTCCTTTAGAGTAGGTCTCATAACCAGCATTTAAAAAATAATCTGCTTGATCCTTAATTTTAGACATAGAGTAATACGGAGGATTCCCGATCACAACATCAAAGCCAATAAAGTCACCTTCATCATTTAAAACTTCGGGAAACTCAAACCTCCATTCAAATGAATTATTGTAAATTACATTATTTTTAGATTCTTCAAGCTTTTGATTTATTAAAGCTATTTCCTTTTCAAGTTTTTCTTGTTCTGCTTTTTTCTTTTTCTCAATCGGATCTTCATAATTTTCATAAGGAGCTTGAGACTCAAATAAAAAGGTTCCTGTAAATCTGTGGTAAAGTTCACTTGCTAATTTATCCAATCTCTTTTTATTTGGATCACTCATTCTTATTTCCGAAGAAAATTTTTGCTTCATTTGTAGAATAAGACTTTCCATTTCGTTTTTTATCTCCCGACTCTTTGTATTACGATAAGTGGACACAGCCGCTTTGTAACCATCTATCGTCCAATTGCTCTTTTTTAAAGCAGCACGAATGTCAGCATCCAAAGCAAAACGACTCACCAATGAATTGCCGCACTTGATGTTGATGTCGATGTTGGGCAGGGTCTCGAGTTCGTTTTCTTTTTTGTAATATGCGTTTTTCAACAATTCTATCCAAAGCCGGAGACGACAGATCTTGACAGAATTGGGGTTGATGTCCACACCAAACAAACAGTTTTCGATGATGGTCTGCTTTTCAATAAACAAGGTCTTCTGGATGCGCTGACTTTCGGTATTTTTGGGATTATAGGCAAACAAATCACCGTTTTCGTCCTTGATGATGAGTTCGTCGTTGATGACTTCCACTGCATAATCCTTCAGCCTTCTGCCGTTTTCATCCTGTAATATGCCCAATTCTCCCTTGATGGCGATGATCTCGTTGAGGGCCGACACGAGAAAGTGTCCGGAACCTACGGCAGGGTCGCAGATGCGCAGCTTGTTGACGATGTCATTGGCTTCGGTGCGGTCTTCGATTTTGTTGTAGAGTTCTGTGAGATCGCTGCACGACCAGGACTTCGTTTCGTTAAACTTCTGTACGACGGCCCGACGTATGGTCTCGCGACACATATACATGGTGATAAATCCCGGCGTAAAAAACGAACCGTCCTTGTAGCCGTTGATTTTTTCGAAGATCAGCCCTAAGACGGAAGCATTGATGAGGGTTTTGTTGTCTTCCTGAATATCTTCCGAACCCTCACTGCTGAAGTCGTAGGCATTGAGAAATTCGAAGAGGTATTCGAGTGTCGTCATCTGCCCGGAACGTTTTTTGCCGGAGCTGTCTTTCAGGACCGTCTGCGCATAGACCGGGATGGTTTTGTCATCCTTCAGGTTGGAGATGAAGATGGTATTGTGTTCGAGTTCTGTCGGTTCAAAAAGGGACGAGTTGAGATAAGGCACACGCACAAAAGCGGAGCGGACATCATCGTGTCGGTCTTCGTGTTTTTTGGCCAGAACCTGAAAAAACAAGGTATTGAGGTCGTCGTATTCGCGGATGGTTTTTTTATTGAGAAAAAGGTAGTTGGCATCTGTCTGGTGGTAGCTCACGAGCTGCCCTTCGAGGAGTTTGAGAAAAAGGATGCGGTTGATCCAGGTGATGGACAGTTCGAGAGCGATGTTGAAAAGCCGTTCCTCTTTGTCGGCACCGTACTGACCCGGCTTGTCGATGCGGGAAAGTTTGTCGAGGCTTTCGATCTGAATGATGGCATCTTCGAGTATGGTACCGGAGAGCCGTTCGCCGGTTTTGTGTCGACCGATGAGTTTTTTGCCCCCTTCTTTGGTTTCCGTGAGACCGATAATGTGGAGGAGTTCGCTGTAAAACCGTTTGTCGAGGCTGTTGCTGTCATTGGCAAAAGCCTGTTTGAGCAGGTGGTATGGCGAAAGCAGTTTTTGCAGGGCGATGAGTTTTTTGTCATCGGCTTTGTCGGCATTGCGGAGTTCCGTATCGTATTCCCGCAGGTCAAAAAACGCCACCGGAATCTCTTCGGTGAGACTGTCTATATAAGGACGTGCGATTTCGTTGTAAAAAAGATTGGTGTCTTTGGTGACTTTTTGGCCATCGCGCCATGCTTCGTAATCGCGGACAAATTTTTTATTTTGATAAAACAATTTCTCAAAGACCGAAGCGTCAAAGATATACCATTCATAGACATTGGTTGCGACGAGATGGCGGATATCGAGGTTGTTTCCGTCCACCCGTTCGCGGAGAAAGTATAGTACCAGTTCGTGGAGCGCTTTGTTGTTCGGTTTATCGGCAGAGATCCATTCGGACTTATTGGCGGGACGTTTTGTTTCGATGATGACGCCGACCGGAGAAGTATTATGACCATCTGTATGGATGACAAGATCCTGGCGACCTTTGGTATTCACCTCATGTTTGTGCGTATAATATGTATTTAGGAGAAAGTCGCGGACATGATTTTTCTGATTTTCTTCGCTTTCCGATTCATTGATATGGTCGAGCAGGCGGATGAGATTGGATTTAAAAAGATCCATTTCGCTGCGCAGGGGTCTGAGTTTGAGAAAAGCTGCGTTGAGCGTTTTTTTGGGTGCAACCTTGAGAAGTTTTGGAGGCATAGGCAGATATTAATGGGTAAAGATAAATTTTTTTTGGTGTTGGAATTGTTAAAATTGTAAGAATTGTTTGATTTGTAATAATTGTTTGATTTGTTGGAATTGTTTGATTTGTAAAAACTGTTGGATTTGTAAAAACTGTTGGATTTGTAAAAACTGTTGGATTTGTAAAAACTGTTGGATTTGTCGATTTGTATCGGGGCGGCGCACAATAGGTCAACTTGTTTTCGACCAAGGTGCGTCCTGAAAGGCGACCCTTGAGCGAAAACATTTGGAAGGCTTAACGCAATCAAAACAGGATCGTATCTTCTTTTACTCAATCCATCGCTCAGCGGTCTTCGTTCCTCAGCTCGCCGGTCGATGGATTACCGGCCTTCATCGCCCGGGTTTTACCCCGTCCCTATAGGGAGCCCCGGACGATGATGGCCTCGGTGGGAAGTAAAATAGTATCATTTTAATACTGCAATTAATTTGGTGTAATCCATTTAGTCCGTCACCCTTTTAGGGGTCGGGGTAAAACGGACTAAATGAACTAAGTTTTATATTTGTTTGATTTGCAATAATTGTATCGGGGCATTACATGAGAGTCGGGAATATCAAAGTAATTACTAAAAGAATTCTCCACCCGCGAGCCGTGGTTCGCGGTTCCTTCCCTATTTTGAGCCCTTGTGGGTGGGCTCAAAATTGCTGCGCAACGGTCAGTCACCCTTTCAGGGTTGGGGTAAAACAGAGAAAATGAACCAAAATTATTGGACCATATTCTGAGAACTCAGGGCTAACGCCCCTCAAATTACCGTTTTTTGATTTTTCTATTAAGATAACAGGGCTACGCCCCTATCCAAGGGCACCCTAAAATCTCAAAAAATCAACCACAAAAACCAGACCCTGAGCGTCACCCTTCCATCCTGAGGGAAGGGACGGGGATGGGTATGAACGAATCAATGCGCAGCATTGAAAAAAATCCTTTTTTATCTTCCACACCTCCGGAAGGTTCGACAAAACTGCCTAAAACCTAACACCCAGCACCTAAAACCTATGTAATTTTAGTTCGCGGTTCCTTCCCTATTTTGAGCCCTTGTGGGTGGGCTCAAAATGGCGCGCAACGGTCAGTCACTAGGAATGTTTGATTTGTTAAATTTGTAAGATTTGTCGATTTGTATCGAAGCGGCGCACGGAGGGTCGGGAATTTCGAAGTTTTCAATAAAAGATTTTTTCACCCGCGAGCCGTGGTTCGCGGTTCCTTCCCTATTTTGAGCCCTTGTGGGTGGGCTCAAAATTGCTGCGCAACGGTCAGTCACCCTTTCAGGGTTGGGGTAAAACAGAGAAAATGAACCGGAAATCATTGGACCATATTCTGAGAACTCAGGGCTGACGCCCCTCAAATTATCGTTTTTTGATTTTTCTATTAAGATAACAGGGCTACGCCCCTATCCAAGGGAACCCTAAAATTTCAAAAAATCAACCACTAAAAACCAGGCCTTGTGCGTCACCCTTCCATCCTGAGGGAAGGGACGGGGATGGGTATGAACGAATCAATGCGAAGCATTGAAAAAAAAAACTTTTTTATCTTTCACACCTCCCGAAGGTTCGACAAAACTGCCTAATACCTAACACCCAGCACCTAAAACCTATGTAATTTTAGTTCGCGGTTCCTTCCCTATTTTGAGCCCTTGTGGGTGGGCTCAAAATGGCGCGCAACGGTCAGTCACCCTTGAGCGAAAACATTTGGAAGGCTTAACGCAATCAAAACAGGATCGTATCTTCTTTTACTCAATCCATCGCTCAGCGGTCTTCGTTCCTCAGCTCGCCGGTCGATGGATTACCGGCCATCATCGCCCGGGTTTTACCCCGACCCTCAAGGGAGCCCCGGACGATGATGGCCTCGGTGGGAAGTAATACACCGGAATCTAAATACTGAAATCCATTTTCTCTGGCTCCCGTTCAGGGTTGGGGTAAAACAGAGAAAATGAACCAAAATTATTGGACCATATTCTGAGAACTCAGGGCTGACGCCCCTCAAATTATCGTTTTATAATTATTCTACTAAGATAACAGGGCTAACGCCCCTTTTTTGACGGACGATTTGATGATTTGATTCCGAAAGCTTTCGGAGTGAAATGATGAGTTGTCGACGCGGAAGATGGCTGACAATTTTGAGGATGAAACCATCTTAACCTTAATCTCAACCTCAGTTTTTTGTTATGATTATTTTTTTAATAAAATTTTAAGAAATGTTCAAACCGCAAAAAACAATTTCATGTCGTTTAGGTTAAGAATAGTTTTTTATTTAATAACCTAAATCTAACCATTATGAACAACAAATTTTCATTTATTTTTTTGATGTTTTGTTTTTTTAATTTTCAGGCATCGGCACAGGATATGTCGAGAGAATTAGGACTTCGTTTTAACAATATTCAGGATATTGACTTTATTTACAAAAAAAGTGAAGACGGGATGAAGTACAAACGATATCGTGTGGCCGCATCAAATGTAAGTTTGCAGATTAGTGAAGGAACCGATTTTGGATTTGAAATCAATCTGGCAGCCGGGGTGGAAAAAAGAAAAAACATTGTCGACAAGTTAAAATTTATTCATGGGTGGGAGCCGGGTTTTAACTTTAGCCTGGTCAACAGCGATGGTTCTACCGGAGGTAATATCGGTGTATTTTTGGGATATGTATTGGGATTTCAATATGATTTTTCTGATAAATTTTATGTAAGTTTGGAGACGATTCCGACTTTAAGTGCTTCTACATTTTATGAAGATGAAATTTTTGCAGATGTCATTGATGTAAATGCTGGATTTAATTCCAATGCTGTTGCGGTGACAATGGCTTATAAATTTTCTTCGCCAAAAAGAAAATAAAAAATAACAGGAGTACTCCGAAAGCCAGGTCGGGGTACTCCTTTTTTTATGAAAAAAACGAAAAACTATTATTCCTGAAGTCATTATTATACCTTCAATAATATTCACAATAAGGTAGATACTTCAAAAAATTATCTGCCAGAATAGCTTCAGGAAAAAGTCAGGATTCAAAAAAACAACATAAGGTTGTGCAACGTTTTGGAACATCGGTGATTCTACAAAGAAATACATGTATAAACGATTTTTTCTTTATCATTAAACCTTTATTATGTTGCCAAAAATATATTTACGGGCTATACAAGTTATGCTGATTGCCCTGATACATACTTTTTTGTTTTTTTCAAATGCTTCCGGTCAATGCAACGATGTATTACAAGTCACTGTAGACATTCAGCAGCCCTGCAATAATGACGGCATACTCACGGCAACGGTCACCACCGGTACGCCACCATATACTTATGAATGGAAAACCTATAGTAACCCAAACTTTTCAGCCAATACCCAAATTGTCACTGGTGTCAAACCCGGATATTATTTTGTGGAAGTCACAGATGCGAATGGACAATGCGGATCAAACAAAGAAATAGCAGTTTATCCACCGTTCACTTTTTCATGGCAAACGACTCCGGCAAACTGTCCGGCGACGGATGGCAGCGCGGAAATCTCATCGGTATCCGGCGGTGCTATCCCTTATACGTATTTGTGGAGTAATGGTGCGACCACCCACAGAATTGAAAATGTCGCCTCAGGCATGTATTTTGTCACCATCACTGATGCCAATGGTTGTGCGACTGAAACTTCAGCACTTAACGAACAAAGAGACAGTCTCGGCATAGAAATAACCCAGTTGAACGATATACAATTGACCATCAATCCGACTCCTGCAAACTGCGGTCTGAATTCAGGACAATTGTCTGTCAATGTCAATGCCGGAGGATTACCACCTTTTAGTTATGAATGGAAATCTTTTGAAACGGGACAAACGTGGAATACACAAACCATAACCAACATCCCGGGCAATACAAATTACGAAGTTGTCGTGACAGATGCAGAAGGCTGTTTTGCCAGACAATTTGTGTATTTACATAAAATACAGGCATTTACCGTGACAACGAGCCCTACCAATGAAAACTGCGATAAAGGTGATGGTACCATCTCCGGTGTGGCCAACGGAGGGAAAGCGCCTTATTCCTGGGTTTGGGACAACGGAATGACCGGTGCGGCTCTCACCGGACTGCAACAAGGATATTATTTCGTCACGGTTACAGACGCTGATGGGTGTCAGGAAACCGGATTTCAATATGTGTTTTCAATTTCTCCGATTATTCTTAATCCGACAGTTTTGGATGAAATCTGCGATCAAAACAACGGAAGTATCTCAATACAAACGAGTTTTGGAACACCACCCTATTCTTATGCCTGGTATACCGGAGAAACCCAAAATATCATCTCCGGACTGAGTCAGGGTTCGTATCAGGTGGTGGTCACTGACAGTGAAGGATGTTCATCAAACGGATTTTATTACATTCAAAATAAAGCTGACTATTCTGTCCAGGCTCTGGTCACCAATGAAAAATGTGAGACCAGTAAAGGTAGCATTCAGCTTGAGATCAACGGAGGTGATCAACCGATGTCTTTTATCTGGAGTAACGGGATGACCACCCAAAACATCGTTGGGTTGGATGCCGGTTATTATAGCTGTACCGTCACGGATGCAGGTGGTTGTGCCACAACTGTCGCAACCAATGTGTTTATTGACAACCAAATTTTTACTTATATTTCTACTCAACTTGCTACCTGTGAAGAAAAAAATGGTGCCCTGTATCTTTCCGCAAACGGATCGCACCCACCATTTACGTATCTTTGGAGTGACGGTTCGGTCAACCAAAATCTGACTTCGATCGGCAAAGGAGATTATTGGGTGACGATTACCGATCAGAAGGGC
Organism: Saprospiraceae bacterium; assembly: GCA_022842725.1. GTDB lineage: Bacteria > Bacteroidota > Bacteroidia > Chitinophagales > Saprospiraceae > OLB9. The sequence continues at coordinate 30,614 of JALHOZ010000030.1, read as the reverse complement.
TGTAGTATTGTTAAAAATGTATACCTGTCCAGTCATCAGGGAAATCTCAATGTTCAGATGGATGTTACCCAGGCTAGTTGTATATTCGAAAAAGACGGACAGGCTGAAGCTTTGGTTTCCGGAGGCACACCACCGTATCAATACCGTTGGGGAACAGGTGAAACCACCAATATGATTTCCGGTTTGCCGGCCTATTTTGGTATGGGGGTGATTGTCACGGACCAAAACGGCTGTATGGCTCAGGATTTTGTTCCTTCCATCGGTTTTACAAATTATGATTGTGCGGCCATCGTCAGGGGCAAGGTATGGGTGGACGATAACGTTGACTGTACTGAAACAACAGGTGAAAAAGGATTGGAAAATGTGATGATTTCCTGCCTTCCTACCGCACAGGGATATACAAGGACTGCTGCAGGTGGCGACTTTCAGTTTTATGTTCCAAAAGATCAGGCTTACGTCATCAATCAGCATCCGGACTATCTGAATCCTGTATGTCCGACAGGTGCCATCACTACGTCTGTGCTGACGGCAGGACAAATATCTGATGGTCATCAATTTTACGATACGCCGTATGAAGTAGAGGATCTCAAAGTAAGCATGTCCTACACCACTCCGCCAAGACCGGGTTTTGATTTTGACTTATTTATTACAGTTTCGAATGTCGGTTTGTACAAAACCACGGGAGAGGTAAAACTAAATTTTGACCCTGCTATCATGTACATAACAGGTGCAAATGCTGTAGACATAACCAATCAAGAATTAACCTTATTTTTTACCGACCTGCCGGCATTTTTTGGTAGTCAAAATTTTCAAATTCGTTTTAATGTCCCGGTACCCACTCCATTGGGCAAAAGATTAAAGTTTACCGCGCACGTATATCCGGATGCGAATGATGCCACTTTGGTGGACAACGAAGAAAACCTAAATATTGAAGTGGTAGGTTCTTTTGATCCGAATGACATCAGTGTTAAAGTTATTGGCGGACAGTTGACTGATTGCCTTACGGAAAAAGATTCATTGTTGCAGTACACCATCAGATTTCAGAATACCGGCAATTTTCCGGCATCCTTTGTCACCATTAAAAACAAAATAGACGCCAATCTTGATATGACTTCACTCAGAGCAGGTACATCAAGCCACCCGTACCGGATGCAGATATTGCCGGACGGAAATCTGGCCTTTTTATTTGATCCGATATACCTTCCGGACTCTACCCGCGACGAAAAAAACAGCCACGGATATGTGACGTATTATATCAAACCTAAAAAACAGGCACCGAATAATACCTTGATTCCAAACCAGGCTGCCATTTATTTCGACTATAACGAGCCGATCATCACCAATACCGTTCAATTATTGGTTTGTAAATCAAGCAGTACAACACAATCAGACAAAAAATCCACGATGTCTGTTTTTCCCAATCCGGCACAAGAGGAAATTTATCTTTCGTGGGAGACCAATCCACAGCTGAGGGGAACATTTCAGGTGACCAATGCATTGGGACAAATCATTAAAACTGTATATCACGAAACATCAGAAGGTATCAATCAGCAGAAGATATCTATCGGAGACTTATCATCCGGAAGCTATTTTGTTAGATTTGTGGGAAATGTTCCACTTTCGTCGGTGCCCTTTATTAAAATGTAAAAATCTTAGGAATTCATAGGAAAATGTAATCTGTTTGGACTTTGTTGTTTATTTTGGAATGTTACGTTAATTTTTGAACGACAATTGGGTCCGACAGGTTACCATTTTCCTATCCTCAAAAAGAAAAAAAATAACTTATCTTTTTTTATTGGACAAAAAAAAAGACACGAAAACAATTTCGTGTCTTCACTATTGACTAATATTGAGAATGAACAATTATTGTTGCATATAATCCTCGATCGGAGGACAAATACAAATGAGGTTCCGGTCTCCGTAAGCACCGTCGATACGGGATACAGAAGGCCAGAATTTTGACCTTTCTTTCAGATATGCAATCGGATAAGCTGCTTTTTCCCTGCTGTATGATTTTTCCCAGGCATCGGCCATAACGATTTCAGCGGTGTGTGGCGCATTGGACAATACGTTGGACTCTGCCGGCATCTCGCCTCTGGCAATCTGGTCGATTTCTTCTCTGATCTGCAGCAAAGCATCACAGAATCTGTCGAGTTCGTCTTTGTCTTCACTTTCTGTAGGTTCTACCATGATGGTTCCTGCTACAGGGAATGATAAAGTCGGCGCATGGAAACCATAATCCATCAATCTTTTGGCTACGTCTTCGGCACTGACAAAAGCTTTGAAAGGTCTCAGGTCGATGATCATCTCGTGAGCTGCTCTTCCGTTTTCGCCGGAGTATAAAATATCGTATTTGCCTTCCAGTCTTGCTTTCATATAATTTGCGTTGAGGATCGCATATTCTGTTGCCAGGGTCACACCGTCCCAACCCAACATACGGATATATCCGTAGGAAATTAACAAGATAGATGCACTACCCCAAGGTGCGGAAGAAACTGCATGAATGGCTTTTTTACCACCTGTTTTGGCAAAAACGTGACCCGGAAGGTAAGGAGCGAGTTTGTCATTGACACAGATAGGTCCCATACCCGGACCGCCTCCTCCGTGAGGAATGGCAAATGTTTTGTGCAGGTTGAGGTGACAAACATCAGCGCCGATAAGTCCCGGACTGGTAAGACCTACCTGAGCATTCATATTGGCTCCGTCCATGTAGACTAATCCACCGTTGTCGTGTATTACCTGACAAATTTCTTTGATGGATGTTTCAAAAACACCGTGTGTACTCGGATAAGTGACCATGAGACAAGAAAGATTGTCTTTATGTTCGATGGCTTTTGCTTTTAGGTCAGCCACATCGATATTTCCTTTTTCATCACAGGCGACTACGACGACCGACATACCACACATCACCGCACTGGCCGGATTGGTTCCGTGTGCAGAAGAAGGGATCAGGGCCACAGTCCTGTGAAACGCTTTGTGTGCGAGGTGGTAAGCTCTGATGGCAAGAAGACCGGTGTATTCACCCTGAGCTCCGGAATTGGGCTGCAGCGAACAAGCATCAAAACCGGTGACCTCACATAAGTATTGTGACAATTCTTCAAAAATCTGGAGATATCCGGCAGTTTGAGTTGATGGAGCAAAAGGGTGGATATCTGCAAATTCAGGCCAGGAAACCGGAAACATCTCTGAAGCTGCATTGAGCTTCATCGTGCAGGAACCCAATGAAATCATAGAGTGGACGAGGGAAAGGTCTTTGTTTTCCAGGCTTTTGATATACCTCATCATTTTGGATTCAGTATGATGCGCCGAAAAAACCGGATGTGTCAAAAAGGAAGATTCTCTTTTTAATTTTCCGAAAGAAGCGGCCTTCACTTTTGAATTTCCGGGAATAAACTCCACACTTTTAGCCAAAGCAAATACGCGGACGATGTCATTTACATCTGTATCTGACGTTGTTTCATCCAAAGAAATGGTGACGACATCATTTTGATAAAAGAAGTTCATCATGTGTTTGGCCGAAAATTTCTGCAGTGCCTTTTTTGTCGTTTGGTCTGCTTCAACAGATACGGTATCAAAAAATAATGTATGTTTGATATTGAGTCCCATGGCCTGTAATCGGGAAGCTAGACTCTGAGCTTTCAGGTGCACCTGCAATGCGATATCTTTCAAACCATCCGGACCATGATACACGGCATACATTCCTGCCATAACAGCAAGCAATGCTTGTGCGGTACATATATTGGAAGTCGCTTTTTCTCTGCGGATATGTTGTTCACGGGTTTGTAAAGCCATTCTGAGGGCCGGTTTTCCGTACTGATCTACAGAAACACCGATGATCCTTCCGGGAATAATTCTTTTGTGATCATCTTTGGTTGCAAAAAAAGCAGCATGAGGACCACCGAATCCCATCGGAACACCAAAACGCTGAGAATTTCCGACAACGACATCAGCGCCCCATTCTCCCGGAGGAGTCAGCATGGTAAGGCTGAGCAGGTCCGAACAAACGATAACCTGAATTTCGAGGTCATTACATTTTTGGGCAATTTTGCGGAAGTCTTCGACTTTTCCTTCGGCATTCGGATATTGAATCAGGACACCGATATAATCTTCGTTATAATCAAAGGAATGGATATCTCCGGTGACCACTTCGATATGCAGAGGTAGTGCCCGGGTCAGAACAACATCGAGGGTTTGTTTAAAAACATGTTGGTCGACAAAAAACTTTTTGGAAGGGTTGTTTTTTCTTTTTTTATTGCGGATTCCTTCGCACATAGCCATCGCTTCTGCGGCAGCTGTACCTTCATCGAGAAGAGAAGCATTGGCAATCGGAAGGCCGGTGAGATCAGATACCATGGTTTGGTAATTGAGCAATGCCTCCAGTCTTCCCTGAGCGATTTCAGCCTGGTAAGGTGTATATTGTGTGTACCATCCCGGGTTGTGAAAAATATTTCTGGCGATGACTGCCGGGGTGATGGTATTGTAGTATCCCTGACCGATGTAGGTGCGGAAAACTTTATTTTTTGAGGCGATTTCTTTCAGGGTTTTGTGGTATTCATATTCTGAAAGGGCGTCCGGAAGGTTCAGCCTATTTTTCATTCTGATTCCGGAGGGAACCGTTTCATTGATGAGTGTTTTAAGGCTGTCCACACCGATGGTCTCAAGCATTTTTTCCTGCTCAGCGGGTGTGATACCTATGTGTCTTTTCAGAAAATGATTGGGTGTCTGAGGAATCATTATGTTATGTATGTGAGTTTTAGAATGGAGCACGAAGGTAAAAAAAAAGATATTATGGGTAACCAATTTATTATTAAAATGTTTGAAAAATCCGTGGTACTTGTATGTAAAGACTTCAGCAAATGTCAAAACCTGACGTTACACTTCCGCCGGAACAAAAAATATGACCCTGTTATAACAAAAAACACCTTTATATCTTTGGATTGTTTTTTTTAAAATAAAGGAAAACCATAAAAAAAAACAGATGGAAATAAGATAAAAAAATCCGTTTTTGTCGCTTCCAAAATAAGGTGAAACGACAAAAACGGATTAGAAATAAATTGAAACACGAAAGGGAAACAGCGACCATTATGTATGTATAAACATACAATCAACATTTATAAAATAAAAATTCGTAAAAACCTTGCCTGATATATTATATCATTAAAGGGCCCTGTATCTTCTTTTGACTTCTTTGCCCCAAAAATGGAAGGAGATGCGGGATTTTTTTTCCATAACATTACCTGTTTCCTCTTCAAAAATCCTTTTGTATTTATTCCAGATATTGGAAGGTTGTTTTTCGCCATTGATTTTGAGATTTTTTCCTGAAAGTTCGACTTTATTTTCCTTTCCGGGAATCAATAATCCATCGGCATTCAGTTGATTGCCTAAGATTTCATTGATGTTTTTTCCCCTGCCGAATTCTCTTTCTATTTCAAATTCCAGATCTTTTCTCAATCCCGGCTGATCCGGAAAAGAAAATTCGAAGTGTTGTTGAAATTCTTCATCTTCACCATCCGGATGTCTGTAGATTCGGATATTTTTTTCAGGCCCGTTAAATGACATCATGGAATCCGGAGATATAAATCTGAAATTTAACTTCTTTATTCTTTCTTCCATTTTTTCCATATTATCATGAATTTCTTTTTCATCAAACTCAAGTTTTTCAAGTTTTTCCCATGATAATCCGCCAAATAAAGAATCCCATTTGATGTCCATATCTCCCTGCCAGCGAAGACCGTCATCATTGAGGTCAAACATAAAAATCTGAGGTCTGCCGTCCATACCTTCCGGACGATTTCTGATCTTCATTTTTTGGGTGATATCGCTGTATTTGTTGTATTCTTCGGCGGGAATTTCTTTACCATCAATTTCCAATCTGCGAATTTCCCCGTTTTCCATTTGAACTTTGACCTCTTTGTCATCGTCCTTCTGAATGATGGTGATACTTTCTTTGGTTTTAGGCAAAGTGTCGGATTGGACAGAAGGTTTTGTAAATCCGTCGGGAAAAACGAGGCTGAAATAATCAGTCACCTGATTGGGAAAAAAATTGTTGGCTATGGTTTCCCTTGTGGCAAAAAACAAAGCCAGGACGATAAGCATGCTCAAAAACGCATGTTCACTTTTAACATTTTTTTGCTGATTCATGTTGAGAATTTTTTTAATACGATCCATAAATATTTTATTTTTACCGGTAAAAGCAAGAGATAATTCAGGAGATTTTCCGGCTTCAAATTCCTGAAGTCTGATAAGGGTTTTGGCATAATCCACCGGCTGCCCACCTATTGTTTTTAAAGCAAATTCATCACAACAATTTTCTCTTTCCTCTCTTATGTACATAGAAATTATATACACTGCCGGATGGTAGTAAAACAGTACTTCGACAAAGGATTGTAAAAGATTTGCCCAATAATCCGAACGAGCATAATGTGCCAGTTCATGCAGGAGGATAAATTCAACTTCTTTTTCTGACAATTGATTGACGACACTAAAAGGAAACAGGATGATGGGTTTTATCTGACCGACAATCAAAGGTGTGTGTACATGATGAGAAAAACCGATTTTTATTTGTTTTCTGATATCAAATTTTTGGGTGAGATTTTGCCAGCTTTTGACAATGATATGTTCGTTACCCGGAATAAAAGCTGTCTTTTTTACGAATTGAACGTACCATAACGAAAAAATCATTTTGCCACTCAGCAGAACAATTCCGGCTATCCATAAGGTGATCACCCAATGCTGATAAGGCAAAAACCATTGTGTCAGGGAATCCTGTATACCTGAGCTTTCCTGGATGATGATATTGACATCATTGAGGACACCCGCAGGATATATCACTTCCGGGTAACTTTCAAATTCAAAATAATATATAAACGTCAGGACGGCAGTTACAACCAAAAAAAATAATGATATCAGGGCAATGGCATAACGAACCGGAGAAGAACGCACCAGATTTTTTTTGAGAATCAGCGATAACAGAGCCCAAACTAAGGTAAATTGCCAAAGGCTGTGTAAAAAAACCATGCCCAGGGCATCGGTAAGGTTTTGGCTGAAATCCGTAAAAAATGAAGGCAACATAAAGGTAAGTTTTTATTTGTTGTGATCCCGGTTTTCTATTTTTTGAATGATCTGTTTCAGGTCATCCATTTCTTTTTGACTGATTTTGTTGTTTCCCAATGTTTGCATGACCATGTTCATAGCGGAACCGTGAAACAAATTTTTTACAAAATCATCAATAAACCTGTTTTTTGTATCGGCTTCTGTGATGGTGGCCCTGTAAATATGTGTTTTCTGATCGGCATCCCTGACCGTTAATCCTTTTTCGTTCATGATCTGAAGCAATTTTAAGGTGGTGGTATACCCTATTTCCCTTTGTTCATTCAACGTATCATTGACAAAACGAACCGTTGAAGGTCCATGTTGCCATAAAACTTTTAAAATTTCCAACTCAGATTCTGTGGGTTTAAGCATGTTTGTTGTGAATTGACCCTGCAAATATATACGAAGTATTTCGTAGTAACAAATCACACTACGAAATGCTTCGTACTTTAAGGAAATTTTAACACAAATTACTTATAACAGTGGCTTTTTTGTTGGTATAAAGTATTTTTCGTTGAGGAAAGGGCAAAAAAAGAGAGGGCCATTGCCCTCTCTCAGACGCACTCGTCTCGGAATAACAAGCGGTCTCCCGTTAATTAATATTTTTCGGAGGTACCTGCTCCGTTATAAAGTTAAAATTAGAAGTATAATTTGTGTTTAACGGATAGAACAGAACCTGATAAAACAACATATTTTTATCATCATCAGGATTGTCATATTTGGATTTTCCGTTCAGGTCATAATCACCCTGAAGGTATCCGTGCACAAAATTATAATTGGCTACGAAATCTGTATTGGTCGGATAAAAAAGTACTTCGATAAAAAGGAAGTTCTGATCATCATCGGGATTCACAAACTTAATTTTTCCGCTACCATCAAAATCACCAGCCCAAAGAGACATATATCCCAGAGCAACATCGGCTTTTTGAGCCAGACCCGTATAGTCATAACCATCGTTTTTGCCGGTTCCGTAATCAAATACCGGAGTGGAAGGCGAAGTAAAGTCCACAAGGTCACCGGTAGCAATTTTCAAAGACATGACACCGAGGTGGTTTCTGTGTTTCAAAACTACGTAACAGCTGTCCACATTTAAACCCGGGAATTCCACGAAGCTGACACCGTCCAAATCCACTACATCGCCATCTCTTTGGATGAGCGCAGATCGTGTGCCTATAACCTCGCCATAATTTTCTTTGGATCTTAATTCGATAAAAACCCAATCCACGATGGCATTTTCACCTGTGACAGCAAAAACAGTATTTGGATGTTGAATAGTGGTTAAAGCAGCACTCCCTGATGAGCCAACATGGTCAAAACGATGACTTATATCGATAAACCCGACAGGATTGCTGTAAGGATCAATGCTTGGTATGATGTTGCTGTTTGTAAATTTATTATTTCTCAAATCGTCTCTCATTAATGGACGTCCGGTAGAAGAAACCGCATCTTTGTTTTCCATCAAAGCTCCTTCAAGGTAAGCTCTGATGCGCAGTTTCATATTGTCCACCACTAATATATGAGCTGTAGCGTTCACACAAAAATTGACTGAATCGCAAATCGTGTAGACGATGTCAAAAGGTCCTGTGAAAGTGGGCGAGGCTTCAAAATGTAACACACCTTCTGAATTGATGTGATACGAACCTGCCACTAACACAACGGGATTTTGGACACTTCCTTGCGGAATAATACTGATTTTGCCACCTTCCGGGTCAAAATCATTGAATAATACATTGGCATCACTGACAACTCCGCCTTTCGGAATAGAGTAAAAATCATCGGCTGCTGCCAGACTGTTGGATGCGTCGGAAGACATCACAGTCACAATCAATTGGGCGCTCCTGCAGTTTCCGGCATTATTGGTTGCACACACCTGATAAGTCAGGGTATCAAAACCAATAAAACCGGAAGCAGGCGTGTACAACAAACTTCCGTCTGTAAGGATGATAGCATTCCCGTGATTCGGTGGAACTATCACCGTAATCATTTGAGGGTCAACCATACAGCCGGAAGCAGAAATACAATCATCATTCACTTGAGCATTAAAATTAACGGGTTGATCTTGTATAGTATAGGTTATATCTAAATTGGTAATCAAATTATGACTTTGTGTAAATGGATTGACCACTGTAATAATCAATGCAGATACGGGGCAAGAAGAACCCATTCCCGGTATACACACAGGCACATTGTAAAGGTACGTACCCGGCTTATCTGCCGTGAAAGTGTATTTTCCGTTATTCAACATGGTCAGTGTAGCCGAACTTCCGTCGGGTTTCCCGACAAGATAAGGGTTTGTACTGTAGGTGGTACCCACAGGAACTTCATCGTTGGTGTGAACATCTCCGGTCAACGGTACATTGACGGCAGTGACATTAAAATCAGCATCAATACATTGTGTTACAGTTAAAATATCATCCGGCAAATAAGACAAACAGCCAGTTCCCGATTGTTGAAAGTAAAAACTTACTTTACCCGGTGCGATACCTGTGACCATTCCGTTAGAGGAAACTTCGGCTATCATAGGGTTGGTACTATACCAAACACCTGAAGTCGATGATGACAATGTTGAATTGTAGCCGGTACAGATGGAAGAAGGTCCGGATAAACTAACCGTTGCTCCGTTAAATACGGTGATCGCTGTGGTAGGATTGGACACACAACCTGTATTTTCTTCTGTAAAAATAAATTGTGCTGTACCTGCTCCTACACCGGTCACCAAACCGGTCAAACTAACGGTAGCAACCAAAGGATTGGTTGAAGACCAACTGCCACCTGAATTAGGCAACACCTGTGTATTATTTCCTATACAAATACTGTTTGGTCCGTCTAACAATACCGTCGGTCTGCCTAAAACCGTTACCGGAGCGGAAGCTAAAGAAGTACATCCTGTAGAAGCACTGGTAAATCTGAAAGTCGCCTGTCCCTGTGAGATACCGGTAACCAAACCTGAATTGTTGATCGTAGCAACAGATGTCATCAGAGATGTCCAGGTTCCCCCACTGGTCGGTGTAAATTGTGTGGTTGCACCAATACAAATCTGTGAAGGTCCCGACAAAGAAATGTCAGGTCTTGGTCTTACAGTGATTACATTTGACAAAGTGTTTTCACAACCGGTACTTGTTTGAACAAATTTGAAGCTTGCCTGACCGGCACTGACTCCGGTGACAAGACCAACATTGGATACTGTGGCAATGGTCGGATTCAATGACATCCAGGTTCCTCCTGCTGTCGGGCTAACCTGAGACGTCTGACCAATACATATAGACGGAGATCCTAGAAGATTTACTACCGGCGGTGCATTAACCGTTATCAAAGAGGATGAGTCAGAAGAACATCCTGTAGAAGTTTGTGTAAATACAAAACGTGATCCTCCGGCTGCCATTCCCGTAACCAATCCGGAATTATTTACAGAGGCAACGGATGGATGAGATGAAACCCATGTTCCTCCTGATGCAGGAGACAATTGAGTTGTTGTACCTATACAAATCGGGTTAAGTCCGGTTATTATTACAACAGGTCGTGCGTTTACTGTTACATTTCCGGAAGGATCAGAAGCACAACCCTGATTGCTGGTAAAGACAAACTGAGCTGAACCATTACCAACTCCTGTAACGATTCCCGAATTGGAAACTGTTGCTACTGAAGGAGACAAACTTGACCAGGCACCTCCTGTTATAGGTTGTAAAGTTGTAGTCTGACCAACACAAATGTTTGTCGGACCAGTTATGGATACTACAGGTTTTCCAAAAACCTGCAAAGTTGACGTCGGATTGGATGTACAACCGGTTGAATTTTCAGTAAAAGTAAAACTAACCTGTCCAGCTGAAACTCCTGTCACCAATCCTGAACCATTAACCGTGGCAACTGCCGGGTTGGATGAGGTCCAAACGCCTCCTGTTGAAGGTGTCACGGTGGTAGTTGCTCCGACACAAATAGATGTACTGTTGATATTTACTGTCGGTCTGCCGTATACTGTTACATTGTTGGTAGCATTTGATATACATCCTGTTGATGCATTTGTAAATATAAAACCTGTTGATCCTGGTGCCAAACCAGTTACTAATCCGGCATTGGACACCGATGCAACAGATGGATTTACAACTGTCCATGTTCCTCCGGTCGAAGGAGACAATGTAGTTGTTCCGCCAATACAAATTCCGTTAGGACCAGTGACTGAAACAACCGGTCTGGCATTTACGGTAAGTGGTGCAGTTGGAAGACTGGAACATCCGGTGGTATTATTGGTAAATGTAAAGTTTACATTCCCTTGTCCCAAACCGTTGACAACACCGGCATTTGTGACACTGGCCACGGATGGGTTACTACTCATCCACATTCCTCCGGTATTTGGAGATAACGTAGTAGAAGAACCCACACATATCGGATTATTTCCTGTAATCTGAACAACAGGTCTTGGTAATATATTGATTGTTGTGGAGGAATCAGATTTACAACCGGTAAATGCATTGGTATAAACAAACCGTGCTGTTCCTTGTGATATTCCGGTCACCAATCCTGAATTATTTATGGAAGCTATGGAAGCATGGGAAGTTGTCCATGTACCTCCGTTGGATGGTAAAAATCTTGTGGTTGATCCGATACAAATTTGTGATGGTCCGTCCAAAAGGATTGCCGGTTTGTCGTGTACCGTAACGGACAGTGATCCGTTTGTGGTACACCCTAAATTATTGGTATATGTCAATTGAGCAACACCAGGAGAAAGTGCAACCACCAGACCTGCATTATTAACAGTAGCAACGGATGTATTTGATGAAACCCAACTGCCACCTGATCCCGGACTCACAGATGTCTGATCGCCGGCACAAACAGATGAAGGTCCGACAAAAGCTATATTGGTCGAACTATTGACTGAGACAATACCTGATGTATCAGATGTACAACCTGTAGTAGAGTTTGTAAATAAAAATCTTGCGTTTCCGAAACCTGTTCCTGTGACCACACCTGCTTGTGTAATGGTGGCAACAGAAGGATGTAAAGCGACCCAGCTACCGCCTGATGAAGGTGTCATGGTTGTGGTCTGACCTATACAAATGGTGTTTCCACCGGTTATGTTAACTACAGGCTTAGGATTGACCAAAACAGAGGCATTTGCAACGGCTTTACAACCCAAATTATTGGTAACTGTAACAAAATATGCTGAAGAAGGCAGAACAGGTATTACCTGAACTGAAGATGTTACTGCATTTGAGGCATTCGAACTCCATAAGTAAGATACGGCCGTTGGCGCATTTACAGAAAGATTGACACTCTGACCTTCACACACTGATGAAGAAAGATTTACAATAAACGGATCAAATCTCTGATAAACAAAACCTGAAAGATTAGCCTTACAGCCTAAAGCATCTGTGATGGTTACAAAATAATTACCATTTGCATTGATGTCAATGATTTGTGTATTTCCGGTAAATCCAAGAGGTCCTACCCATTGGTATGAAAATGCCGGTGTGCCTCCTGAAGGAATGACGGATAGTTTTGAGGTATCTGTCAGACAAATATTTCCATGATAATCCATCATAGCTGATATTGCGGCTCCGACTGAAACAGATATGTTTCCGTCAGAAGAACAACCGGTGAGATTGTCTGTAAAGGTGAAGGATGTTGTTCCAATACCCGTTGATGTAATCACGCCATTATTGGTAATGGTGGCTACCAAAGGATTTGAGCTTGTCCAAACACCTCCGGATGAAGGTGTAACCTGAGTTGTTCTTCCCAAACAAATGGTGGAAGGCCCTGTGAGGCTTACGGTTGGCTTTTCGTAAACAGTAAGCACTTCAGATGCATCAGAAAGACATCCGGTTGCAAGATTTTCAAATGTAAATGTCGCCACACCACCGCTGACTCCTGTCACCACGCCGCTTTGGCTGATGATTGCAATCATTGGGTTTGAACTTGTCCAATTACCTGACTGACCTGATGATAACGATGTCGTCTGCCCGACACAGATGGTTTGGTCTCCGGTGTAAGAAATTACAGGTTTATCCAAAACTTCTATACTTTTTTGAACCTGACCGCTACAAACTCCTGTGCCATATTGATAGGTAATGGTGACAATTCCGGGGCTGATACCGCTGACAATACCTGAATTATTTATTACAGCTACTGCATGATTCGAACTCGTCCAGGTTCCACCTGGTACTGATGCATTCAGAATAATATTGGAGGATTCACAAACAGAACCATTGCCAGTGATCGTAGCAGAAGGAATATTTTGAAAAATTACCGCAGTACTTGCATTTGAAACACAAGAAGTCGAGGTATTCGTATAAGTAAATGTAGCAGATCCGTTTGAAATACCGGTGACAATACCGCTGTTATTAACAGTAGCAACGGAAACATTTGAACTTGTCCATGTTCCTCCTGTAGAAGGTGAAAGTGTAGTGGTTTGGCCAATACAAATTGGGTTCGGACCGGTCACAACTACTACAGGTTTGGCATGTACCGTAACCGGAGCTGATGGATGAGAAGCACAATTTGTTGTACTGCTGGTAAAAACAAATGTAGCTGTTCCTGCCGAAATTCCGGTGACAAGACCACTGTTGTTTATTGTTGCAACTCCGGGATTGGTACTAACCCAGGTCCCTCCAGTTGAGGGAGATAGTTGTGTGGTTTGTTCCTGACAAATGATGTTTGAACCGGTGATTGACACTATAGGTCTGGGATCAACCTGAATGGTAATTTGAGGTACTGCTGTACATCCCAGATCATTGGTAACTGTAACCAGATAGGTACTTGATGGTACCTGAGGTGTAACAGTAACCATTTTGGTTGTGTTATTTCCGGCATTGCTACCCCAAAGATAACTTACAGCAGAAGGACTGTTGACATCAAGAGTGACATTTTGACCTTCGCAAACTCTGGTTTGAAGACTGACCACAAAAGGTTCATATCTTTGGTAAACAAAACCGGAAGTCACGGCAGTACACAAATTAACATCAGTAACTGTAACGAAATAATTACCATTAACAGGTATCTGTACATTTTGGGTATTGGCGGTAAAACCTGAAGGACCTGTCCAGCTGTAAGAAAATGGACCAACTCCTCCGGATACCAAAGCAGACAATTGTTTATTGGTTTCAAAACAAACAGATCCGTTAAAATTTATCTGAACTGACGGAGAAGAAGGAATGCCGGCTATATTGACCGTTGCTGAAGACGGAGATGTACAATTCTGAGCACTTGTCACCGTAAATGTATAATTTGTATTAGGTGATAAACCACTGATGGTAAAGGTTGAACCGCTTGCGTTGTAAGGAATTCCGCCTGGTGATTGATTGATGGTGTAATTTCCTGTAGCAGGAAGACCATTTAATATAACACTTCCGGTTGGGTTGGTACACGTAGGTTGAGTGATGGTACCTACTGGTGCTAATGGGTTCGCATTTACTGTAAATGGTCGTGTATTGCTACATCCATCAATTGTTCTTGTATAGGTTAGTGTCACTGATCCTGCGGCTACTCCGGTTACCAGTCCGGCATTGGTGATGGTGGCTACGGATGTATTGCTACTCGTCCATGTACCCCCGGAAGCAGGTGATATATTTACAGAACTCCCTGTACAAACTGCTGATGCACCATTAATCACAGGACTACCAGGAACCTGATTAATAGAAACATCGGCAGATGACAGAGATGTACAATTATTTTGATTCGTTATCGTAAAGTTATATGTAGTATTAACCGGAAGTCCGGTAACCGTAAAGCTTGTACCTGTGCCTGTATAAGTTGTTCCACCAGGTGTTCTGATGATGGTCCAGCTTCCTGTAGAAGGCAAACCGCTCAAAACCACACTTCCTGTCGGAGTGGTACAGGTGGGTTGGGTGATAGTTCCGACAATCGGTGCCGTCGGATTGGACAACGTAATTATATTTTGTGAAGCAATCGCCGTGCAACCCTGTGAATCACTCACAGTAACAGTATAAAGTGTATTTACTGTGGGGTTTACCGTGATGGAAGGATTGGTTGAACCTGTACTCCACAAATATGAAGTTCCGCCATGAGCTGTCAAAGTTGTACTTTGACCCGAACAAATAATTGAATAATTATTACCACAAGGCGTAAGGTATTGTGCTAATATATTGTTTTTTGTTGATTCAGAACCTGCCCCCGGCACATTGGTTGTATTATTTATTTCACTATACCACGTTATACCGGTAGCAGTCCAATTTCCATTGTTTTCAAACAAATCTTCAACGCCTACATTGATATGATTTCCCTCAAATATTCCTGAATTGACGATAAAACTTCCGCTTTTATTTACCTTAACAGATAAATTACATACTGAAATTGTGTTGTTGCTTGTCTGGAAGTTTCCATTTGCAATGCCAATTTTAGAATTGACAATAAATTGCCGGTTATTATTATCCCAATTTCCGGAATCATTATTATCAGCAATACCAAAATCAGTATCCAAGGCGTTATTTTCGCCTTGATCACCAATTTCCATACAAGAATTACAAATGACATCAACCCCGTTTATTCCCGTACCCGATCCCGTACTTGTTAATTGAAAATTGTGGGTAACATTAATACGGTTGTTAAATAAATATCTGTATCCGCCATCATTTATCCAACTGGCTGTAGAGGATGGGTTACCTCCGCTATTAAAAACAACTCCGTCCATTTCATCACCGATTTCGATTTCAGAATTTCTAATACAAATACCCGAATTAGATACCTGTTCAAAATTTCCAAAAGTTTTTAGGGAACCATTATGCAAAATAAATCGGGCACCTGATTCCGTAAGTGCTAAATTTCCGTTGTCAACAATAAATTCTATACCTTCTATAAAAAGGACTCCATTTGAGGACGTTAATAAAACATTATTATTCATAACTACAACTTTTCCACTACCGGATAGTTTGATTTTTTGTGTTATGTTTGAAGGATCTCCTATGTTCAATGATGACCAACTCACCGTTCCATTTATTAATTTATCATGATCCCATGTTGTCGGTGGAGTACAGGCAGCTTGCGGCTCAGGACATGTAATACAAAATGATTGGGTAATATTTGCAACTATAGAAGCATTAGGTACCGGATTAACTGTAAAACTCAATGAATTGCTACATCCATCGCTTGTTCGAGTATACGTCAATGAAACCGTTCCGGTAGTTATTCCGGTTACTATTCCCGTATTGGTGACTGTGGCAATGTTTGTATTACTACTAGTCCAGGTTCCGTTAGAAGAAGGCGTAACATTGGCAATACTTCCTTTACAAACAGAAGAGGATCCACCAGTGACCGGTAAACCCGGAATACCAATAATCGCTACATTTGCCGATGGAGGTGACGAACAAATATTGCTGTTTGTCACCATAAATGTATACGTGGAGTTTATCGGAAGTCCTGTTACGGTGAAGTTTGTACCTGTGCCTGTATAAGTTGTTCCGCCCGGTGTTCTGGTTATTGTCCAACTACCTGTTGATGGAAGACCGCTTAATACCACACTTCCGGTTGGGGTGGTACACGTAGGTTGGGTGATAGCACCTACGACAGGTGCAATCGGATTGGCATAAACGGTAAATTCACGTGTTCCTGAACATCCGTTGCTATTTCGGGTATAAGTCAAAACCACCATTCCCGGAGCGATTCCGGTAACCACTCCTTCGTTTGTGATTGTGGCAACAGATGTGTTACTTGACAACCATGTACCACTCGTTGTTGGGGTTACAATTGCTGTTCCACCTACACAAACCACATCATCTCCACCAAGTGTTGGAATACTTGGTATACCATCGATCCCTACAGAAGTAGATGATAAAGATACACAACTATTATTATTGGTTACTGTGAAAGTATAACTATTATCCGAAGGCAGGTTATTTACAGTATAAGAAGTTCCCGTTCCGGTGTAGGTAACGCCGCCCGGTGTTCTGGTAATCGTCCAACTTCCCGTTGAAGGTAGTCCGTTTAATACCACACTTCCGGCCGGGGTGCTACATGTTGGTTGGATGATAGTACCAACAACAGGTGCCGTTGGATTGGTATTGACTGTAAATGGTCTTGTATTACTGCAACCATCACTTGTTCTTGTATAGGTAAGTGTCACCGAACCTGCGGTAACTCCTGTTACCAATCCGGCATTGGTGATACTTGCTACGGAATTGTTGCTGCTTGTCCATGTACCAGCGGTAGCCGGAGTGACATTAGCAGTCAAACCAATACATACAGCAGAAGCGCCGCCTAGGGTTGGATTTGAAGGGATTGGATTGATAGCTACATTTGCAGACGCAGGTGAAGTACAGGTATTGCTATTAGTCACTGTAAAGGTAAACGTTGTATTTACAGGAAGTCCTGTTACGGTAAAGCTTGTACCTGTTCCGTTGTATGTTGTTCCGCCAGGTGCTCTGGAGATCGTCCAGCTTCCTGTAGCAGGAAGACCGCTTAATACCACACTTCCTGTTGGGGTGGTACAGGTTGGTTGGGTGATGGTGCCCACAACCGGGGCTGTTGGATTAGCGTTGACGGTTATAGTTCCTATGGCATTTACTGCACCACAACCGCCGGTTAAAGGAATCGTATAATTGAAAGTTCCTGATGCCGTTGGTGTGCCACTGATCGTAATGGTATTACTTGCCCATGTTGCCGTAACCCCTGCAGGTAATCCTGTCGCTGTTCCGATTCCTGTGGCACCCGTTGTTGTGTGGGTTATGGTTGTTATGGCAGTATTGATACACGTGGTTGCACTTCCGATGCCTGTTACCGTATTATTTGGTGTAACCGTAATGGTTCCTGTGGCATTTATAGCGCCACAACCGCCGGTTAACGGAATGGTATAATTAAATGTTCCTGAAGCCGTTGGTGTGCCACTGATCGTAATCGTATTACTTGCCCATGCTGCTGTAACACCTGCAGGTAATCCTGTCGCTGTTCCGATTCCTGTAGCACCCGTCGTTGTGTGGGTTATGGTTGGACTCAAAGCTGTATTGACACACAGTGTTCTGGTCGCATTTGTTGTTACTGTATTATTAGCCGTAACCGTAATGGTTCCTGTGGCATTTACAGTGCCACAACCGCCGGTCAACGGAATGGTATAATTGAAAGTTCCGGAAGCCGTTGGTGTGCCACTGATCGAAATGGTATTACTTGCCCATGCTGCCGTAACTCCTGTTGGTAATCCAGTCGCTATTCCGATGCCTGTGGCACCCGTCGTTGTGTGGGTTATGGTTGTTATGGCAGTATTGATACATGTTGTTGCACTTCCGATGCCTGTTACCGTATTGTTTGGTGTAACCGTAATGGTTCCTGTGGCATTTATAGCGCCACAACCACCGGTTAACGGAATGGTATAATTAAATGTTCCTGAAGCCGTAGGTGTGCCACTGATCGTAATCGTATTACTTGCCCAGGAAGCTGTTACGCCTGAAGGTAAACCTGTAGCTGTACCAATACCTGTAGCGCCTGTGGTTGTATGTGTGATCGTTGGACTTAATGCTGTGTTGATACAAAGCGTTCGGGATGCATTTGTAGTTACTGTATTGTTAGCTGTAACGGTTATTGTGCCGGTGGCGTTGATATTGCCACAACCGCCCGTTAAAGGAATGGTATAATTGAATGTTCCTGAAGCTGTAGGTGTACCACTTATGGTAATGGTATTACTTGCCCATGTTGCCGTAACACCTGCAGGTAAGCCGGTAGCTGTACCGATGCCTGTGGCTCCGGTGGTAGTATGTGTGATCGTTGGACTTAATGCTGTATTAATACACAACGTTCTGGTCGCATTTGAGGTAACGGTATTTATTGCATTAACGGTTATTGTGCCGATGGCATTTACAACGCCACAACCGCCGGTTAAAGGAATGGTATAATTAAATGTTCCTGATACTGTAGGTGTACCACTTATAGTAATGGTGTTACTTGCCCATGTTGCGGTAACACCTGCCGGTAAGTCGGTAGCTGTACCGATGCCTGTGGCTCCTGTAGTAGTATGTGTGATCGTTGGACTTAATGCTGTATTGATACACAGCGTTCTGGTTGCATTTGTTGTTACTGTATTATTTGCTGTAACTGTAATGGTTCCTGTGGCATTTACAGCGCCACAACCGCCGGTCAACGGAATCGTATAATTAAATGTTCCTGAGGCGGTAGGTGTACCGCTAATTGTAATGGTATTGCTTGCCCATGCTGCCGTAACACCTGTTGGTAATCCTGTAACTGTTCCGATTCCTGTAGCACCCGTCGTTGTGTGGGTTATGGTTGAAATGGCAGTATTGATACATGTGGTTGCACTTCCGATTCCTGTAACTGTATTATTTGCTGTAACCGTAATGGTTCCAGTAGCATTTACAGCACCACAACCTCCTGTTAACGGAATCGTATAATTAAATGTTCCGGAAGCCGTTGGTGTGCCACTAATCGTTATCGTATTGCTTGCCCATACCGCTGTAACACCTGCAGGTAATCCTGTCGCAGTTCCGATTCCTGTAGCACCCGTCGTTGTGTGGGTTATGGTTGGACTCAAAGCTGTATTGACGCATAGTGTTCTTGTAGCATTTGTTGTTGCTGTATTATTTGCAGTAACTGTAATGGTTCCTGTGGCATTAACTGCGCCACAACCGCCGGTTAAAGGAATGGTATAATTAAATGTTCCTGAGGCTGTAGGTGTACCGCTAATTGTAATGGTATTGCCTGCCCATGCTGCTGTAACCCCTGTTGGTAATCCTGTTGTTGTTCCGATGCCTGTGGCACCCGTCGTTGTGTGGGTTATGGTTGGACTCAAAGCTGTATTGATACACAGGGTTCTTGTAGCATTTGTGGTAACTGTATTGTTAGCCGTAACCGTAATGGTTCCTGTAGCATTTACAGCGCCACAACCTCCGGTCAACGGAATTGTATAATTAAATGTTCCGGAAGCGGTAGGTGTCCCGCTGATAGTAATCGTATTGCCTGCCCATGCTGCTGTAACCCCTGTTGGTAATCCTGTAACTGTTCCGATGCCTGTAGCACCCGTGGTCGTGTGGGATATGGTTGGACTCAAAGCTGTATTGACACACAGAGTTCTTGTAGCATTTGTGGTAACTGTATTATTAGAATTAACAACAACATTTACATTTGAGGAAGCCGTACAACCATTTCCTGCACTTGTAATTACAGCATATGTACCTGCCATAGAAGAAATGGCATTTGTTAAGTTATTATTTTGTAATGACGAAGAATAACTATTGGGCCCTGACCATAGATAAGTAGTTTCTGTTCCGGTGATTGAAATATCATCTAAAGCAAAATCAAAATTCCAGCTGTTGGTTTGAAGTACTACCGCAAAAGTCGCACTCGTATTTGAGCCTGAATTCCATGTTGTACTTAACTGAACCCAATTACTGCCAAAGGCAGGTGTAATGGTTGACCCTACCTGGGTTCCGTTAACTGTCCAAAACAAAGTGGGATTACTTCCTCCGCTCCAAACATTTCTGACCCAAAAACTTAATGTATATGTTGTATTCGGTACAACAGTGTACGTATTGAACCATTGTCTCCTGTTTGAGGCAGCATTATCATCTGAAAACCACATTAAATTACCTGTACCGGTAGTATTATCAGTACCCCAAACCCATGACCCATTTGCATTTTGAGGGTTGGTTGTAAAACCAAATGAACCGGAAGGAACGTCAGTTGAAAATCCGGTAACACTTCCGGACACGAAACCTCCGTTTGATACCAACTGTTTAACCGGATTGACATTATTTAAATTAATAGCGGATGTTAGGTTAATAGTACCGCCTACACAAACGTTGTTTGCATTGGCTGAACTTGTAATGTTGGTACATCCAATTAAAGAAACTTTATCCATTTTGATGGCGTTTCCATTGCACCAGGCCACAATTCTGATTTTTGTAGTATTAGCAGGAGTTAGTCCCTGAAATCCAAAATTTTCCCAGTTCCAGCCGTCAAAATTCATCGTCACATTAAAATCTGCTGTCTTGGATAAATAAGTAGAACCATTATAAAATTCCAGATATACTTTTACATTATTATTTACACCATGTTTAGCTACATTTCCTTCAAATCGGTAACCTTGTCCTGCGCCAAAATTGACATCCTGATAAGCTGTGTACGTTCCTGCTAAATCCGATACGTTTACCTGAATGAAGTTTCCATATCTTCCTCCTCCTCCCTGACTGACTTGTCCGTTTGAAGCAATCCAGTTGTTTACATTGGTTTCAAAATCAGGATTTACAATTAAATTGTTGGTATAACAATTTCCGGAAGGACAACTTAAAGGTGCACATAATTGAGTAATACAATCAGGAGGAGGACAATTCGAACAATCACCTTTCGATCCGGCACTAAAATTTTGTGTAACCTCCGCAGCACTTAATGCATTGCTGTAAATAATTACATTATATAATGTTCCCAACCAAGGTCTGTCATTGGTTTGTTCATTACCAAGATTTAATACATAATCACTCCAGTTTGAAAAATTTCCGGTCTGAGTCCAGGTAGCATTTTGTACTCCATTGATATAAAACCTCTCTACCCCTGCCGCATCTCTGGTAAATACCAAATGTGTAAGGTTGGTTGTTGCTGAATTGGCGGTTGTAGTACGTTCAGGCATACCATTCCAATCGTTGGTTCCGGATTGTCTGGTTCGAAATGCCCAAACTGTTCCCGGGCCTCCACTTGTACCCTGACCTAAAGTAAAATTACGTTCTGAAGTATTTGTAGACATACTGACAATTCTAGCCGGTCCGTTTTGCGTTGTATTGGCAGCCTGGACCCATGCTTCAACCGTCATGGCATTCGTAGCCTGAAGAGCTGTTCTTATTTTTGTAGCATTTCCTGTTGAAGCTATTCTGGTGGAAGAATTGATTCGCAAACCACATCCTGTCACCCAAGTTGTATTTGCCGGATTTTGGATTGTCAGGTTAAGAGGTGTTCCAAAACCGGAAACGTCATTAACGACTGATCCGGTGCCTTCTGAAAAGTTATATTCGGCAATAATATTACTTGTGACATGTCCTGCACAACAAGATAATCCGACATTTACAGTTGCAGTAACAGCGGTTGAACAACCCCCATTGGTTACTGTAAGCGTATAGGTTGTCGTAGAAACAGGTGACACAGTGATACTCGATGTTGTTGCACCTGTACTCCATACATAAGTTCCTCCTCCATTTCCTGTCAAGGTCGTGGTATTATTTGAAGGACACAAATTCAGAATTCCTGAAACAAAAGCATTTACATTATTAACGGTAGCTACTGCAGCTGTTCTGGTAGTACTTTCGCAACCTCCGGATTCACATGCAACAAAATACGTAGTCGTTGAAGAAATGGAAGGAGTTGTAAAGCTGGCTCCTGTCCCTATGCTGCTACCTCCTGAAGAAGCAGTATACCATCTGAGCGTACCACCACTACATCCGGCTGCGGTAAGTGTAACCGTTCCAGGTCCGCATCTCGAAGCACTCGTTGTTGTCGGTGCAGCAGGTGGTGTACAAACAGCATAAGAAATACAAACAGAAGCAGGAATCACTGAATTACATGCTGTATTATTATTGGAAACACCCCAGTGTTCAATGATGATTTGATCTGCTCCATTCGGAAGAAAGGTTGCAGAGCCCAGGCTACCTCTCCAATATCCCTGATTAACATTATCAGGAACATCATTAGTAAAAGGAGAAGCATAAACCGTACTGCCATTCTTTCTGAATAAAACCCTCCAACTTTCATTGCTTTGACTTACTGTATTTCTTCCACTGTACCCATCCCAAGAAACTGCATCCGTAATATTGACCGAAACAGGACCATTAAATTCAGCAGGTAAACTAATGGGCAGGGTGTAAGTTACTGTACCCCCACAAGCAACAAACCTGACCAATCCCGGATTGCCATTTGTAGAATTTATACTCTGACTCCAATTAATGGTATTTGATGAATTACAAATCGGCGAAGGCGCGCAAAATGGAGGTGCATTTGAGTTATTCGGATCACATATTGCACTACAAGCTTCAAATAATTTGACATCATCAATCCATACAGTTTGATTGGACTGTCCTAAATTAAAAACAACTCTTCCGTTAGAAGTGCCGGCAGGTTGCGTAAATGTATAGGTAAACAATTGTCCTGTTGTAGTCACATTAACATTCTGATATAAATAATTAGTCCAGGGATCCTGTCCCAGGTCGACAGAGGCATTTATAACTCTTGCTGCAGCAGCCCGGGCCCTAAAGGATAAAGTATAGGTTTTACCTGCTTCTAAAGTAAGTCCATTTTCTACAAACTGCACATGCCAGTCCGTACCGGTAGCCGTTGAAATATTTATTCTCGCAGAATTTACTCCTGATAATTGAGAAGTATTGTCATGGTTTAGTGTAGCAGCTGCACCTCCTTGTGCATACAATTCCCAGGATGTAGTGCCGCTGTTAAACTCAGGATTCTGAACAACATTGGTTTCTCCTACTGTAACAGTTGATAAAGCTGTGGATGTACATCCGTTTATAGAAACCACCTCAAAATCATCCACATATAAACCACCTTTGTCACTAGTTTCAGCAAAAAAAGTAACCCATGTTGTATTAGGCGGCGTGGTTACAAAAAATTCATATAATTGGTAGTTAGTAGATGTAATATGGACTCCTTCACCATCATCCAAAGTATTACTAATATTATCATACACATGATATCTGACTAATGGCAATGCATTACTATTGGTCGTTTTGGCATAAAACCGCACCCTGAATCTTTGTCCCGGCGTAGTGGCAAATCCTTGCGCAACCCCGGCATAACTGACACTTCCGTTTAGAAATACAGCCTTACTTCCTGCATAAACATCTGCAGGATTGGTCGTTATGGATGCATTATCCCAATTGGTCCAGCCTTGTAAATTGGTAGCTGATTCAAAATTTCCGTTGGTAAGAAGATTAGCAGATGGAACAGGAGTGCACGTAACAGAGTACGTTGAAGTTGTTGCAGGAAAAACAGTGATTGAGTTGCTTGTAGCACCATTACTCCACAACAAATTTCCGGCATTACAACCTGTTGCTGTTAATGTGGCAGAAGTTCCCGGACATATATTGGCATTATTAACCGTCAAGCCAGTGTTAGCCGTGTTATTTACTATAGTAACCTCATCAAAATCATTACAGCTTGTCAAAGTATAGCTCAATGAAACATTGTCAACTACAGCAGCCAGCCAGTTGGTTCCACCGGTGTTGTTATTTTGCCATGTAAAAATCAATCTGAAGGTAGTACCAGCCAAACTTGCCGGAAGACTTATCAATTCATTGGTAAAATGTTGCCTGGAATGCAAATTCAAAGTACTTACTAAAGTTGCACCTGTTAAAGTTGTACTACTTGAAGCAGGCGTACCTGCAGCAGGATCTAACGTTGTCGGAGCGGTATACACCAACAATCTGTCGAATCCGCTTTCTCCCATATTTTGCCAGTCAAACTGCAGATTGATTCCGGAAGCATTGGGATGTATGGTCACATCTCTGTACAAATGAGATGTTTGTGCTGTTGTAATATTATAAGCAGCTGAGGTTCCTCCGTTGTTAGAAATATAAGCAGCCTGACTTCCGCCAGTAGAACCTCCTCCTGTGCCCACGACCCATTTATTGGTGGCATTATTGACTTCTGTCCAACCATTGTCATAAGGAGAGCAACAGGATTCAAAGCCACCTTCCTTTTCAGGGTTGATGGCGTAAAAGGTGTTGGTTCCTGATCTTGTCATCGTCCATCTCAATCTGGCAGCATTGCCGGAAGTAAGGGTTACAGGTGAAGTAGGTGAACTAACATTAGATACCGAAGCTGATCCACTTACCACACTCCAACTACCGGTAAATCCTGAGGCAGGTGTGTTGGCAGACATCGTAAAAGAGTTATCACACTTATATTGGTCAGGCCCTGCATCAGCATGAGCCCCGTTAAACACCTCTTCAACACACATGTCATCGATGACAATACCATTTACATTATCAAAGGTGGTAAATAAAAAATCCCCCCACTCATAACCTGTGGATGGGATGGTAAATTCAAATGAATACCTCTGCCAGTTCAGGTTGTTCCAGGAAGCACTGGCTGGAGCTCTTAATGTTTCTGCAATAGCAAATGACGGAACATTGGGACCACCTCCATTAAACTCTATCGCAAAGGGAGATGAAGATTGGGTGCCGGAATTTGAATAAGCTGCTACCCAAACAGATACCCTGTATGTTTTTCCGCAACTTATATTTTGCCAGGTTTTCAGGTTTGACAAACAAATGCCTTCCCCCGCCATATAGATAAATTTGCTTCCACTGTGAGGGTCTCCGTTGACACCGGTTTTATTCAGATAATAAGCACCTGTAAAACTGGTAGTATTAGGAGTTGCTGTTCCATATCTTTCTGCCCATCCCACAGGATTGGAATTTTGAAAGATAACAGAGGCAGGGGTTCCCTGGAATGATAAATTATATGCATTGGCTGTTCCCTGTTGTTCAAGGTCGCCGTTTATATTAACAGGATTGACGCAAGATGGTGTGCAACTGGTCGTATTGGTCAAAACCACATCGTCTGTGATGGTCGTGGTCCCGTCTGTTACACTGAGTCGGACAGTAGCAGAACTTCCTGCAGGTACCGTTATTTGTGTGTTGGTGCTCCAATTATCGTAAATGAATCCGGTTCCCGAAACCACAGACCAACTGAAACTGTACCCTGCCAGGGGCGGGTTAGTGCTCACCTGAAACATTGCATTATTGCATTGGGTCTGATCCGGTCCTGCATTGACATCAAAGGTTAGATTGATTTGAACTTTTCCATGAGCACCTGCTCCTCCGGCAGGACTTCCGGTAGTACCCCGAACGGCACCACTTCCTCCTCCACCCGGCAATGATCCGGCCGTACCGCTTCCGGCAGTCGTTCTTCCGTTAGCACCGTTTCCACCATTTAATGGAGCAACACCTCCTGTTGTACCTGAAGCATTGGTACCATTAGCAGAAATTCCCGCAGATGACCCGCCGCCACCTGAAGATGTCGTAGAAGGTGCATTTGCTCCGTTTCCACCGGAAAATCTTACATCTCCGATTCCGGAACCGGCAGCTCCTCCTGTAGCACCTGTAGTAACATTATTGGCAGCACTGTTACCGCCTTTTGCCAAAACAAGTGCATTTCCAACAGTATTAGGTGATACCCAGGTATCTCCTCCCGGTGTTGTATTACTTGTACTACCGACTCCTACATTGACAACATATATTTGTCCTGGAGTGACAGCTACAGTTCGTCTGGAATAAGCACCACCACCTCCACCACCTGTTCCGGCAGTTCCTGTGGTTCTGGATCCTCCGCGACCACCTCCACCCCATACTTCGACCGTAATACTTGTAACACCGGGAGGGATAACATAATTGTATGTACCCGGGTTTTGGTAAAAGGTAAAAGTATTGAGTGGAGGGACTGGTGAAGGTGCCGCATAAGCATGGCTTACAAATGTCAAAGAGACAGATGATACTACCACAAATAGCAATGCCACTCTACTCCATAGAATAGAATGGAAAGCCGGAAAACGGCACAAACTGGTTGCGGGTTTTAGAAAGTACGGGTATACATTCATAACGGGTTAACATAATATAGGTTATTACCACCTGTGACTCATCAAATCCATCATATAGGAAATGGAGGTGACACCCACAAATGGTAAGTCAGAAAACAGAGGAATAAAACTTAATACTACCGCCGGGTGACAAATACTAATATAGGTAAAGGGGTTCGGGACAAATACAAAGACGGCACATCAAGCTTAATACTCCATTCTCTACGACCAAGACACAGGATAAAAATTTTACCCCTATGTAAGGTCAAAAAAAAATCTCAGGTGGCAGATACAGTATGTAATATAAGACGGGAATCACTGATGGGTGTCACAGATGAAAAAATAAAAAACCAAAAAATAAATAAAAAATATTTTACAACACATTGATAATCATACCGATGATTTTAAATCCTATATACATTAATAATAAAATTAATACGAAAAAATATTCACTTGGCACACATTTTGAAATAGGGGTAAATAGTAGAATGTGTGTCTTTAATTGGTAAGATATATTTTACAAAATCTTTCATCCAAAACAGTAATTCAAATGCTTAAATCTTTCCACTTAGCGTTATTGCTATTGACGCTACCCGTTTTGTCAATAGCTCAAATCAACAATGTAAGTTATCGTCTGTCTTTCAATCCGGTCACCAATCATTATGATTGTTACCTGCATGTGATTGACGGACAAACTAAAAAAACTTTAGACAGGGTGCAGCTTAATGCTCAATTAACCTTGTTGGTTCCAACCGGCAGTGAAGTAGAAGTAGCCCATAATTACATGCCTTTACAGGACAATCAGGAATATAAAGGCACAAAACCGATGGTCTGGAACAAAGCAAACGTAATCACAAAACCGGCTTCAGATCCGTTTCACGATTATGTAAGTATTGTTCCTCAGCTCTCCCCTACCTCTTTTTATCATGACTTAAACTCAGGCGATCAGGTGAAGTTATTCAGCCTTCGCATTTCTCATGTTGCCAACTGTGGTGACGATGTTCAGTTATTCAACAACCAGGAAGGACCTACTTCACGTGAAGTAGGCATGAAAGGTGCAGATTTCAGAAACGGATTTACTATGGGCGGTATCGGTCAGAAGTATTCCCGAAATGAAATTTCTGTCACTCCGGCCCTTGATATTGTAAAAGATATCAAAACAACCACTTCATCATCGATTTTATTGGAGGCCGTCTCCGATGAAAATCCGCTTTTTGGTCCTTACACCTACGAATGGAATACACCAATGGGATTGTCAAAAGAAGGAAAAAAGCTCAGTGTGGCAAAACCTTCTTTTTCAGACTATGGCGTATATCAATTGATGGTGACAGACGCCAGAGGTTGTAAACAACTTAAAACAGTAGAAATCAAATCCAAAGAAGATGCCCAGATTTTTATTGCTCAGGAAAATCTATCCGGAAATGGCGCTTCTTCTTCATCAAATGTTGCCGTAAACAGCAGAACTTTTGTTGAAAACAAAGTTTCTATTTACCCGAATCCGGCTTCTTCTGAATTTTTTATCAACCTCGAAACAGAGATTGGCACGAAAATTGATTTAGTATTAGCAGATGCCAACGGAAGAAATATTATCAAAAAAATTCTTTCTACCGAAAGCAACCAAAACAACCTGAATGTGATGGTTCCTACCGAAGACTTAGTACCGGGATCTTATATGGTTCTTGCAAAAATCAACGGTAAAGAAAGCGCCCACAAGGTTATCATAGTAAAATAAAAAGGATCCTTCCTGAAAGATAAACTTTTATAGTTTAAAAACGAGAGAGAGAGAGTCACCCGAAATGGCTCTCTTTTTTTTTGTCCAAAGGTCAGATAATCCTTACTTTTGTATTTTCTTTCAGATCTTTACTTTTTTATCATCATGGAAAATATCCTTTACGAAAAACAAGCCGGTGTAGCTACCATCACGCTCAACAGACCGGACAAGTTCAATAGTTTTATCAGGCCGATGGCATTGGATATGCAATCCTGTCTCGATGACGCCGCATCTGATGACAGTATCCGTTGTGTCGTGATCACCGGAACCGGCAAAGCGTTTTGTGCAGGACAGGATCTTCAGGAAGCTACTGCTCCCGATGGACCGGAAATGACCAAAATCGTGCGTGAACACTACAATCCCATTATTTTAAAAATCCGGGAACTCGAAAAACCGGTAATTGCAGCTGTCAACGGTGTCGCAGCCGGTGCCGGCGCGAATATAGCTTTGGCTTGTGATATCGTGGTAGCTGTTGAAAGCGCTTCCTTTATCCAGGCATTCAGCAAAATAGGTTTGATCCCTGACAGCGGAGGCACCTTTACCCTGCCCCGGCTCATCGGTTGGCAAAGAGCTTCTGCCATCATGATGCTCGGTGATAAAATATCGGCATCAGAAGCCGTTCAGATGGGCATGATCTATAAAATGTTTTCCACAGAATCGTTTGTTGACGAAGTATCAAAACTCGCTGAAACGTTGTCCAAAATGCCTACCAAAGGTTTGGCACTGACCAAAAAAGCACTGAACGAAAGCCATACAAACGACCTCCGCACCCAACTGGAAGTGGAAGACAAATATCAAACCGAAGCAGGTCATTCTCACGATTACCGCGAAGGCACCAAGGCATTTTTGGAAAAAAGAGCACCGGTTTTTGTCGGGAAATAATAATTTTATCGGCAAACCGGGAAGCGACAGGGATAGAAGCGTACACGAAACGAAGTGGAGTAAAGCGTATAGCCCGACCTGAAAGGGGTCGCCCAAAAAAGAATCCTGTTTCTTTAGAATTGCACCATCATTTTTTTATTTCTCCGGACATCCAAATTCATTTGGATGATTTTGTGCTACCAGAAAAAAAATACCTAACACCCGGCACCTAATACCTAGTGCCTAATACCTAAATCCTAACAAATAATCTTTGACTTTTTTGTCAAAAGATTTTTTGTCATCGTCTAGAAACATCACATTGGTCGGTTGTACAAAAACCGGAATCTGATGATCGTAGAGATATTGTTTGAAAGGTTCCAACCTCGTGGCATCCTTTTCTGTCGTCAGGATAAACTTTCTTTTGGCGTCCAGATTTTTGAATTTCTGAATCATATAGTCGATGTCCTGTTGGGTGAAGGTATGGTGGTCTTCGTACTCTGCAGCATGGATCTTTTTGACCATTTTGTCGAGATATTGTTTCAGGTAAGACGTATTGGCGATGGCACTCACCAGCAAAACGTCGAGATCATTATCCAACCGGATTCGGTATCTCGGATCGTAAAAGTGGTAGGGATAGTCATAGGCAAACCGCGAAAAATAAACTTCCTGGTGTTTTTGGGGATTGATTTCTGCGATGATTTTTTTTCTATCTTCCGGAGAAACTTCGTCCGGACACTTGGTTACAATGATAATGTCGGCCCTTTGATAAGCACTCCTCCACTCTCTCAACCTTCCGCTCGGCAGTAAAAAATCTCTGGTAAACAAATCCGAATACGGCGTCAGCAAAATCTGCAAACCCGGTTTCACCTGCCGGTGCTGAAAAGCATCATCGAGCAAAATAGTCTGCAACCCCGGATACTGGCCTACCATCATCGGAATGCCAAGAGCGCGGTTTTCGTCTACAGCGACCACTACATCGACAAATTTTTTTTTGAATTGAAGGGGTTCGTCACCCACTGTTTTGGCCGTATCAAAAGGCTGCACAAGGCGAAATCCCGAGGTTTCTCTTTTGTAGCCCCGGCTCAATATGCCGACCTGCAAATAAGGATTGAGCAGGCGCACAAGATATTCGATGTGGGGCGACTTTCCTGCACCGCCGATACTGAGATTGCCGACACTGATAACAGGAAGATTAAACGTGCTCGATTTGAGCAAACCCGTTTCGTAAAACATGTCTCTCAGCGAGATAATGCCACCGTATAACAAAGAGAGTGGAAGTAAGAGGATTTGGACAATTTTTTTTTGCATCCGGTTTGGTGGATTCTGATATAAACGAAATAAACAAACACCAACAACAATTTGAGGTTT
>JALHOZ010000029.1 GCA_022842725.1 Saprospiraceae bacterium | reverse complement strand
AACTCCCAAGGTCTTGGAAGGTCAAAGTCAGCTGCACAATACCAAGGTGAAGTTGTCACTGTGGTATCTTTCAAAATGAATGTAGGACCTTCAAGGTCTGCAGATTTGATCAACTGAGTTACAGGCAAAGATATAATTCCTTCACACCAGTCAATAAATTGCCATGTCCGGATAACTTTTTTGTTACCGTGACAATGAGGGCCACATGCGTCAACAATCTGGTCTGTATATGAAGCAATGATATTACAAGTTTGTCCGGATATTGCAAATGTCTCTCCATTATTAACTACAAAAGCAAAGGCATCATTTATATTTCCTGTAAAGGCAAATATAGAATTAGGATCGGTCGGAGTATTGCAAGGAAGAACAACCAAAGGATTTGGTGCAAAAATTTCTGCAAAACTTAATGGTCGAATCGTAATCGTTTGGATACATTCATTAGAGTAATTGCCGTAATTATCGTATGTCTGCCATCTTCTTACGATAGTTTTATTACAACCATTTCCAAATTGTGTGTAAGACATTCCCAAATTATCTAAAGCTCCATCACAGTTGTCTGTAATTTGTGGCAGACCTATGAAATTGGGTTCTGTAAAAGGAATATATAATCTTGGCTCCTCAACACATATGATTTCGATATCTTCGCAATTGATAACCGGTGGGTATTTGTCTTCAAAGGTCACATAACCCCAACATCTGTTTCCGTTACAATTATCAATGATTTCATACTGAAGACGTGTACCTAAATAAAGTTGTATATCGTTGATATCAATTTCAACGCCTTCATAAATAAAAAATTTGACATCGTAGAAGAAATAATTATAGGTTCCTTCTAAAAACATATCAACAAAGGTTTGTACACTGCAAGTCGCATCAACACTTATATTCAGATTGTCGTTGCATGCCATTGCCACAGGCTGGTGTACAACAATATTAAATGAAACAGATTCTCCCAGACATGTAACTCCGTTTAAAGTTATGACAGGAGTTACCGTGATAATGGCTAAACCCGGGTTTTGTGCTATAAATGAAGGTATGTTGCCTGTTCCCGATGCAGGCAATCCAATACCCGGATTACTGTTTGTCCAATTGTAAGTGATCGATGTGCCTAAACATGGGGGAACAACAATTGTACTTGTAAATGGTAAAGGCACAATTTGTTCAAGATTACATACCAAAATATCCGGTTGGTCCAATACATCAGGGATAGGTAAAACATTAGCAGTTACGGTATTTGAGTTTGTGCAACCCTGAGGTCCTGTACTACCTGAAGCTATGGTGCCGCAAGCAGATGTAAGAACATACCTTACAATGATATTATAACATCCCGGGGTCATATTCGTAACAGGAGCTGAAGTGAATGGCCCTCCATTTATACTGTATTCAACGGTGAAGTTGTTTACTGGAGTAACCACAGGCAATTGAAACGAGGTCATACAAGTAGCAGCCGGCATACTGATAGCCGGTGGTGTCGGGAATATAACAGCATTTGTAACCGGACTTTGTAAACATCCAGCAGGTGCTGTAGTTCCTGCAGGATAAGCTGTTCCGCACGCAACTGCCAAGACATATCTGCTTCTGGCTGTGTAACATCCCGGAATCGTTGATGACACATTGTTTGTACTCCATGTCGTACCTCCATCAAAACTATATTCAGGTCTGAATCCGGTAACAACTGGCAGGACAGGAATTGTAATAGCTGTGTTGCAGGTATTTGATACAATAGGTGCTGCCGGAGCTGCCGGGAAAATGACCGCAGTTGCTACACTACTTTGCTGGCACGCTGCCGGACCTGTTGCACCTGCAGGTGTGTTTCCACATGCTGCCGTCAGAATGTAACGGGTCACAATTTGATAACAACCTGGTGTGGTCGGAGAAGTATTGGTCGTTCCCCATGTACTACCACCATTAAAACTATATTGAGCAGTGAAACCTGTTACGGTAGGAAGAACCGGAACAAATATATTGGCATTACAGGTATTTGACACTAAAGGGGATATCGGAGAGGCAGGAAATACCACAAAACTTTGTGTGTCATTACAATTGCCCGGAGCTGAATATGTGGCAGTAAAACAACCTGCCATGGCCGGCGTAAACACACCGGTCACAGGGTTTATTGTTCCGCCACCTGATACACTCCATGTTCCACCGGTTGCACCGGAAACCTGAAAAGTCACATTTCCTCCGCCAATACATGAATTAAATACGGTAATGGTTGGATCCGGAAATACCTGAGCAGTCACAACGGCCGGTAAACTGATACAATTAGTTATCGGGTTTTGGCATGTCACCCAAAATGTGGTTTGTCCGTCCGCTACTGTTAATGTTGTTTGGTAACAATCACCGGTAAATACAGGTGTTGCGTTTGGATTTATAACCGGGTCTTCATCGTAAAATCTGTAAGTTGCATTATTAATGTATTGTGCCTGTAGTGTGAAGTCATCAATTCTTAGCGTACCGGTGATGCCACCTGCACCCCAATAATAAACTCTGTAACATGTTGCCATATTGGCTGTAAATGTTCCTGTGTTTAGGACACAACCTGTTCCAACAGTACCCGACATGAGTGGAGTATTCAGATTATTTGCTGCTACAATGGCCCAGGAAATAGGACCGGTACCCGAAGCTCTGTGCCTTATGGAAGCACCAGTTATACCAGTAAATAATATGCCGTTTTCAGGCATTCCGGCACAAAACTCAAAATATTCCTGTGAAGCGACAGCTGCAGCCAATGAGTTGTTTCCTACTTCGTAACCTGCAGAAGTGATGGCATTTCCGCAACCTGAACCTGCCGGTTGAAACCCTACACTGTTTAATCCGGTTCCGTTTGTTTGGACAGGTCCGTTGGATGCCAAAGCAGGATTGTTTGAAATTCCTTCTCCATTTATATTCGCCTCAAAATCCCAGGTAAAATTAACTGCGTAATTTTGAACATTGACTTTGATTAACGGACTTTCCCCTTCACATGTGTTTACCACCGCAGGTACATCAGGAGCCGGTGGTCTCGGATTAATAATAACTTCTAACGTATCAATATCAAAACATCCGTTTGTTAATGTATATCTTACATAAATTGTTCGGGTTGTATTAATATTATCTAATCCTGAAAGAATCGGGTTAATTCCGGATTCTGCATCCATTCCGGTGTTATGGTAAGTGAATATACCACCAGTAGGATCTTCATTAAAGTCAAGGTCATTAATGTTGTAAAAACCTGGTTCACATAACGGATCTAAAAGTGGTGCATTGATTGTTGGATTTTCTAATACAGTCACGACTACTTCAGTTGGTAAACTTTCGCAACCGTCCGGAGCACATTCTGTAACCCAAATGGATTGAGGCGAATTTCCAAGGGTTGTCATCGGATCGTATTCTGATCCCATCGCAATAGGCATAATGCCACCTACTATTGGATTTTGTGTATAAAATTTAAAATTATTTGAAGGCTCATTTGATGTACCTGAAATAACAACATCATCAATTCTGAAAGTTCCTGCAGATTGAGCAGGAGTATTTCCCCATGCATAAATTCTAAAAATAATATTACCTCCCGGAGCAACAATATAATTTAAGGTATTGGTACTATAATTTCCACAAGGGGTCGGGGTTGAGGCTGCTGTAGTCATTCCGGCAAATCCTGAAGGATTAGTACCTTGGTAGAATGCCCAATTGGTGGGTCCTGTTCCTGAAATTCGCCCTGAAAAAGAAAATCCTGAAATAACCAATGTATTAGTTAATGATGAGTTGGTTACAACATATTCAAAATAATCATTATTGGCGACAGCTGAAACTTCACTCGGTTGAGTCCAGCTACTTGCGGACATGGCATCTAAAGAACCACAGCCTGCCGGATAAGATAATCCGGAAATCCCTGATCCGATGACAGCGTTTGACCCTGTGGCAAACATATTATTTGTTGTCGTAGCAGCCGGATTATCTCCTTCAAAATTGTAGGTTACAGAAACAGGAGAACCAACAGGTGTTGTAATTGTACCAGCCATAATAAGGGTACTTCCTCCTTCACAAACTGTAATATCGTCGATGTCAGGAGGACTGACAGTTTCTTCCACCACAACATCAAATGCTGCCGGTTGAATACAACCCGGATATGCAGGTGTTATTCCTCCGTCCGGAGAAACGTTTCCATTATCCACACCATCATATTGAACCAATATATTGTAATTACCCGGAGTAAGTCCTGAAGGATTAAAATTTGTACCGTTGACACCTGTACCAGACCAAACATAGGTCCCGCTTCCGTCATCACCAACAACGGTGGCTGTAAGTGGAAAGTCAGGACTATTAATACAATTGGCCACAGGTCCGAACGGATCAATGGTCACATCGGGATAGGCACATTTGTTTCCAATAGTTCCGAAACTCATACCGCCGGAAAATAATGTCGCTACATATCCTAAATTGTCAACATGAGTAAAGGTATTAGAAATATACGTTCCTGCCGGTCCTTCTGTAAAGGTTAAAGCAGAAGGTGTGCATCCGGTACATGTACCTGTTACAATCTGACCTGCAGGGCCATTTACAGTAATGACTTCATTAAAT
Source organism: Saprospiraceae bacterium (assembly GCA_022842725.1). Classification (GTDB taxonomy): domain Bacteria; phylum Bacteroidota; class Bacteroidia; order Chitinophagales; family Saprospiraceae; genus OLB9. Next base: position 53,999 of record JALHOZ010000029.1, on the reverse strand, counting down.
GTTCCATCGTTTCCTGAGACAGTTGCATTGTTATTACAAACACAAGGATCAGAAATAAACCAATTGCCGCAAGATTGAGGCAAAAATGTGTACATATCCATACACATCGCAGATCCCGGACCTTCTAAAGCAAATGCCGGAGCATAATTGTTAAGCTGAGTTCTGTTGCCACTTTCGTTCCAGCTGATTGCATTGTCATCATCAGGTACTGCATCAAAAGAACCATGGGCATTATCATTTCCAGTGATATAAAACTGTACATTTATTTGTGAAGGATTACCAATCGCAGATTTTAATATCCTCGTTTCTACCCATGATGTAGAAACACCATATTCAGTGTTAGGCTGTTGGTTGTAACCTGTCCATGCCATTCCATTCCATGTATGTAATTCTGCATAATTACTGAATGTGCCTCTGAAAACATTGTCCGGCGCATTGGTATGAACATAATCAATTTGTCTTGACCATGAATCTGTTGTTCCTCCACCTGGTTTGCTGTTTATCAAAAAAGCCCAGCTTTGCCAATTTTGGGCAACAACTTCCGCACCTAAGTAAAAATAATTTTCGTCTTGTATTATATAAAGGTTGCGCGCATTTGCTCCGGCCCAACCCTCCGTTTGGTCTGCCACAGCTACCGGATTTCCCCACACAGTTGTTCCGTCAAAGGTTCCGTTAAGAACAGGTGTTGCATTTACGACATCTCCCTCATCTTTAACAATAACAGTGACTTCTTCCAAAGGGGTGGTAATTCCTGCATTTTCAATCTCAATACAATAATTACCCTCCGATTGGTAATCCATATATTCAAACGGTCCAAATTGTTGTCCATTTATGAAAACACTGAATTGTTGAGCGGAGCCCTGATTTGAAGCACTGAAACATATAATTAAATCAAAATTTCCAGGCGTGGTACATGTTTGTGTCACACTAATAATATCAATTTGACCAACTGTAACGGTTATCGTAGAATATGGACTTTCGCAACCACCAACTTCTTCAGTAACATAATAGGTAGTCGTTCCTGGTACTGTTGTGCTTGGGGTAGGGGCACCCGGTAAGGATGTGACAGTGCCACCCGGTACTTCATCATACCAAACTAAATTGCCTCCGTAATTTGTTTGTGCTGTTAATGGAACCGATATATCTCCTACACAATATTGGACATCTGCCGTTATTGGACTGAGATCAGGACAATCAATACAAGGTACTTCATCGTATTCAGCATCTATTGAGCACAATATGTTTGATTCAACAAAAAATGTCGGGGCATAATTATCTAATATTGTTGGAGGAGGGTTGCCGTTCTGACCGTTGTGGTTCCAACTGACAGCAACCTGGTCATCTGGTACCGCGTCAAAAGTGGCATGTTCACTTCCATTGTTACCTGAGACATAAAATTGTACATCCAGTTCTCCCGGAAATCCAAAAGTGGACTTCAGAACTCTGACTTCAATCATCCCATTTGGATTGGCTACAAAATCACTTGAGGGCAGATTTAGTAGTACAGGATTGTTCCCACCTCCGGGTAATGGCTGCCTGATTTCTGCATATCCTGTAAAATTTCCTTTAATGACATAATCCGGTAATTCAGCATGACCATAATCTATTTGGTAATTCCATACTTCATCTGCACCACCATTCATAGGTCCGTTTAGCGTATTAATAGCAAAACCCCAAGATTGCCAATTTGCAGCAGCATTAAGATTTACACCAAAATAAAAATATTCAACATCACTGGTGATATACAAATCTCCGACATTGACGCCTGCCCATCCAGCCAGACCATCAGATGTGACATGCGGAGTGCCCCATTCAGGTTCTATGGTAGCAGAGCCATTGATAACGGGAACTGCTGGTGGGACGCCCAGATGACTGATGAATACAGCTATGTTTGACTCTCCGTCAGAGATTAAGCCGGCAATAGTGATACAATATTCACCCATTGTCGTGGTCTCATAATCTGTATATAAGTAAGGACCGTAGATTGTTCCTCCAATTTCAACCAAAAATTCTTCTTCAGGTAATAATATATCCGCTGAAAAACAAACAGTTAGATCATAAACACCTATGTCTGTACATTCCTGATTTACTGAGTTAATTATGATCAAAGGACAATCTGCACATATTTCAGGTTGTGTTTGAGCCGTTGCCACACCACCAATACAACCGGTAACAGTATTTCTGCATCGGGCATATACTGTAAATGATGAACCGTCATAAAAAGGTGCAAAGTTGGTCCATGTCATGTTATCTAATGACCATTCCAGAACTTCATTCGTTCCGTTACAACCCGTAGCTCCAATACCACCTTCTGTTGAAGGGCATATATTGTTGTTGATTTCTATTACAGGTGTACCTGGTATAATACATGTACCCGGTGCAGTTACAACCGGTAAACTTTCAGAACTGCTTATATTATTGTCATCATCACAATTACATCTTGTTATAATCGTTTGACCAGGACCTTGCTGAAGATACACAGGCAAAACAGTTGTCCAGGTCATACCACCGTTTGTACTGAATTCCATGGTAGATCCCGTAGGACAATTGTTAGTAATAGAGATCATTCCTCCATTGACAACACATCCTGTTTGACAGGTGGAGTTTATTATAGTTACGTTATTAGGAGTAAAATTGGTAAAATCAGGGCACGTAACCTGACAATCGCTCGTATGGCTTCCGAGCCCGCTGAAATTGTCAGTTGCAAACCCATCCCATTCTATAGAAGGGTCAAAGGCATTTGAACCTATATTGTCACCAACTGTAATGGTTGACTTTCTTCTGATGGTGTTATCAGCTGTCGAAGTTAATCCTGTGCCCCATTCTGTACCCGGGTCAAAACCAATTTGTCCGATTACATCAACGGTGGTTGATGAAAATACAAGTTCAACAGCGTCATCACCATTAAATGTTAAGCTGCCTGAAGTTTGATCTGCTTGTGCCAGAATCGAAGCATTTGCACTGTTGTTTGCCAATACAAATACATCATATGGTGCGATGGTGCCTGTTAGATTAATAGTATTTCCTACTGTTGGAGACCCGTTAAAATATATTCTTACCGTTGCATTTCCGGTCAGTGTAATCGTAGAAGCCGTTGGATTATATATTTCCAAAGCCTTGTTATTGGAGGTTCCTTCAACATATTCGGAAAAGAAAATCGTACTGCAAGGGCTGGCAGCGGCTTGTATGGAAAAGTTTACATTCGAAACATCATAAAAGATATTATTGGAACATTGGATCCACACCCTAGCAGTTGATGTAGTAATGTTGGGAATTGTTACACTTTGGGTTCCGTCATTCGGGGTATTACTAACTAAAGTTGTGAAAGTGGCTCCACCGTCTGTTGTCAATAAAATGTTGACATTAGCACAATTGATCGGTGCAGCTGTGGTACCTGCCACATTCCATGTTATTGTCTGTGCTGAATTGCCGGCATACAAGACCGCTGTATTGGGAGAGGTAACCAGAAACGGTCCGGTTCCTGATACAGTAGTGACAATATTTTGAGCTTCCCCGGTACATCCGGCTGTTGCAAAATTGTCCCTTACGGTAACCCTGAAATTCATAGGTCTGCCTATTGAGGGCAATTCCTCCCAGGTTGGATTTACATTGTTTAAAACATCAGGCAAATTTGGAAAATATCGGGTGGGACTGGCAACAGGAGTCAAAGATCTGAACATGGGGCCGTCAATATTTGTTGCCGCAGGTGGCATGATTCTTAAAGTTCCTGTAAATATATCGATTTGCTCCCAACAATACGTCAATGAACCATTAGGGTCACTGGCAGATGCTGTCAGGAAAAACGGGGTTGAAGCCGGGATTGAATAATTACTCAAAGGAGCCACTGTTGGAGCAGAATTTGTCAATACCACTTCGATATCACAACCGTTAGAGACAACAAATGGTCTTATTTCATACAAACTGGCAGTACTGAAATAGTCATTGCTGTTGCTTTGAACATCCGGGGGACAAATGCCGGCGTAACCCATGATTGTGGATGCACTGCCCGGTTCGACAGATGTAGGATCATTTCTGTTACAATTGTTGTATTGTGTGTGATTTGCATTAAACTGGTGACCTATCTCGTGTGCTACATAGTCAATATCAAACGGGTCACCAATGGGCGTACTACTGCCTGTTACTCCAAGCGCTTTTGCACCGGTAGCACAGGTAACACCCAAACCTGCCAATCCGCCTGAATTGGTTCCGAATACGTGCCCAATATCATAATTGGCATTTCCAATCACAGCATCAATATTTGCCTGATTTTCATCGATCATAAGACCAGGATCACCGTTGGTATAAGGATCTGTTGCTGCATTGGTGTAAATAATTAGATTGTTGTTACCTACTAAAATCATACGAACCGCAGCTTCCCTCTCAAAAACACCGTTGACCCGGTTCATTGTAGTCATGATGGCTGCCAATGCCAAAGCAAGTGTTCCTCCATGGAATGTAGTGTATTCTCCGGTAGCAGCTACAGCAATCCGGTATATATGTCTGATTCCACAGTCTCCGATTCTCGATCCGGCATTGTTTTTATCTTTATCTGTATATCCGTTTCCAGGTACGCCGCAAAACCAGGTAACAGGTTTGCTGTAATCTTTTTTGTAGTAAACTACTTTATGGTTTTTGTCATTTCTTTGGTAATGGTCTATAAAAATATTTCCATCAGGAGAGATAATCATCGCCCTTAAACCATGTGACGTGTAATCAATTCTTACATGATTATATGGATTAGATAACGATTGTCCGTAGTATGTTTTAAATTCAGGAAATAATGTAGCTAACCCGGCTTCCATCATTTTGTATTCATAAATCAAAAACTCTTCAGATTCACCATCAGGAAGACCAAGTTTTATAACCACGTTGTCTGCTGGTGTCAAATTTCCGGCTTCTTTTTCCTCTTCAGTGGGGGCAGCATCAAGGATTGCTTTAATTTGATCATCATCCACCCGATAAAGTTGGAATTTGTTGGGGATAATATCTCTGGTACCCGTTTGTGTAGTGATTTCTGAACTTTCAATGGGATTCCAAATTTGTCCTTCTGAAGTAAAGGGTTGCAACATAAGCAAACCTATAAGGATAGGGATAAACTTATTTAACGTACTCGTACAGCACGTATAAAAGCGCGATATGAAATTTTTCATTTCAGGTTGGGTTAGGTTCTAAGATTGTGTTCAGGTGTCCGAAAACACTTTTACCGTGCAAAGGTATTGAAAAATTATGGTGGGAAAAAGAAAACAAATAAAATATTTATATACAAATTAATATTTTGTATAAGACATTGAAAATGAACAGATAAAATTTATTATTTTAAAAAATATAACCTAAAGTTAACATTGATAAAAATGTCAAAAAAGGATAACAACGATATAATCGTAAATTGGGTATTTACTTAACAGGAGGAACGATTCTGCCCAGTTTTGCCTGAATATTGTTGTCTTCGTAGGTAGCCTGACCTTCGAGAATGATTAGATCGTTATGGACTTTGACGTTGTACTCATTCGGTTTCAGATTCGTATCATTGTCAACCATTTGTAATAATCCGGTGTCAAAATTGTACGTATAAATACCTCCACCCTTTATTTCCTTGTTTTGACCGTAAACAAAGGTAAGATCGTCCTTAAACATGATCCATTTTGATTGAAGGGAGTCTGCACTTACAAATGAACTGCCTTTGAAAATTCCCTCATATTGCCATGAATCTTTGGTAAGAATTGGAGAAGCTTTTCTACCGTTTTCTTTATTCCTGTGATGGACAATATCTGTCGCTGATTTTCTGTAAGCGGCAACCTCCATGGTAGACAAATCCATTTGGTTCAACATAGGATAAAAAGCATCTACGTTGGCACTTTGATTGATGGTTTTAATTTCAGTAACGGCCTTTTCCTCTTCGTTTTTGTCTGTTTTGTTTTCTTTACAACCCCAAAAAATCAAAAGGAGTAAAATCAAAATATTTGTTTTCATATGATGATAATTTGTATTTATATGTTAATTATTTTGAACTAAATAAAATTTATAAGCGGCAAAATTACATTATATTTTTAATTTGTAAAATTTTACCATAACTATTAAGAGGTTGTTCAACCGTTATGACCTTTCAAGATTTACTTTTTTATTATCTTTGTGCAATGAAAACTGAAGAACGTTTTGTTAAATTTCTCTCAGATGTTTGTGGTGTAAGCCCTGAATCCAGTGTTTTACTTGCTGTGTCAGGTGGTTTGGATTCTATGGCCATGCTGTATTTATTTATGACAAACGGGATCAAAATTGTTGTTGGACACATAAATCACGGTCTGCGGGCTCTTGAATCTGATCATGATTTATTGTTTGTCAAAAATTTTTGTAAAGCCCACAGTATTCCGTTTTATTCAGAAAATATTCCGGAAGATTATTGGAAAAAAGGAAATCTTCAGCAGGGTGCCCGGGATTTTCGTTACAAAAAACTGAATGAATGGAAAGAAGAAATCCATGCAGACTTTATAGCGACAGCACACCATTTGGACGATAGTCTTGAAACATCTTTGATGTTTTTTTGGAGAGGTACAGGATTGAACGGTTTGACAGGCATTGCACCCAAAGAAAAATGTATCATACGTCCTTTATCCATCTTTTCCCGCAAGGAATTGGAAGAATTTGTTGCATTAAATCAAATAGACTACAGGGAGGATTCATCTAACGCTACGGACAAATACAACCGGAATTATATAAGAAATCAGATATTACCGGCTTTTGATGGTTTGGATACAAAAAACAGGCAGGGTTTTTACCAAACCTTGTCAAATGTCCGGAAAAGTCAATCTTTATTACATCTGTTGATGAAAAAGTATTGTGATGATTATATTTTTTATGAAAAAGATTATATCAAAATAGATGCGGATGGCTTTAAAAAATTCAGTCATCCGGACTTACTTCTGTATCAGTTTTTGGCTGATTACGGATTTGTGGAAGTTCAAATCCATAAAATTCTTGAAAATCGGAAACCCGGCAAAGTATTTTTAAGCAAAACCCATGTTTTGACGATTCAAAGTGATAGTTGGACATTGCGCAAAAAAGAAATGACACTAATCTCTGAATCAATTCAACCTGTTGAATTTCCGTCTCCCGGCAAATTTTATATAGGGGAAAATGATTGGGAAGTTTCCTTTTTGCCTCTTACTTCCGAAAACAGATCGTTTGGTATCAGTGCAGAAACATTGTCCTTTCCACTTTTTGTGCGTCCCTGGTCACCAAAAGATATTTTTCGGCCGGTACAAATGAAAGGTTCGGCCAAGTCTGTAAAAAAGTTGTTGTCGGAACAAAAAATACCAATAGAAAACAGAAAAACTAAAATGGTGCTTGTCGATGCTAATGGAGTGATTTTGGCTTTGGAAGGCGGATTTGTTGATTACAATAACTGTACAAATATTCCCGGCCAATACGTTCTTACGATTACTAAAAACGGACAAAAAATATTTTAAAAAAACACTTATAAAAAAATCTCGCCCGTTATTTTTTCGGCTTCGCGGAGTGCCTGAACATTCAAACCTGCATTTATTCCATGTCTGTAAAAATAATCTACAATATTTTCAGTAGGCATATTGCCTGTCAGCTCATCTTTGGCCATAGGACAGCCTCCATATCCCTTTAAAGCACCATCAAATCTGCGACAACCGCTCTGGTAAGCAGCATGGATTTTTTCTTCCCAATTATGTTTTTGGGTATGCAAATGAGCGCCAAATTCAACATCAGGGTAGGGTGGTATCAGATGTTTGAACAAGTATGCAATACTTTCAGGTGTTGCCACCCCTATAGTGTCAGACAAGGCAAGAATTTTAATGTCCATAGCCGCTAATCTGTCTACCCATTTCTGACAAATTTCGACACTCCATTGATCACCGTACGGATTGCCAAATCCCATACTGATATAGACAACCAATTTTTTTTGGTGGGCGAGACAAAGATTTTGTATTTCAGCAACTCTCTCAAGTGATTCTTCGATGGTCGCATTGGTATTACGCAGTTGGAAGGTTTCAGAGATGGAAAACGGATATCCCAAATAAGTGATTTTTTCAAACATAACAGCATCCCTGGCACCTCTTTCATTAGCAATAATGGCAAGCAATTTTGAACGTGAATTTTCAATATCCAAAGCTTCCAAAACTTCTGCTGTATCCCGCATCTGTGGAATGGCTTTGGGTGAAACAAAACTGCCGAAATCAATGGTGTCAAAACCTACTTTCAACAGTTGGCTGATATATTTTATTTTAAGTGGTGTAGGCACAAAGTCATGCAGACCCTGCATGGCATCACGTGGACATTCGATGATTTTTACAATATCCTCTGACATGATGTTACAAAAATTTCATTAAACTGATGACAGCACCTATATGTAGACCCTCGTGAAAATTGATAAAAGAAATCAACTCTTCCGCATTGGTCAATTCTGTTTTGATACTTGTGGTAAACGGTTTTTTAGGGATAAAATCTTCATTTTTCAAATCTTCATCCATTTTGACAGAAGTTCTGATCAATTCATCTTTCACAAACATGATAAACTGATCATCATAATGTCTTTCAGGTTTGGTACCAATGGCAAACTGCGCAAAGATTTCCTGGTCAACTACCGGAGTTTTGCCGCACCAGGTATACATAAAAAACTGTTGGACCGTAATAACATGGCCACAATTCCAAATGATATTATTGTTAAAACCGTCAGGTATTTTATTGGCATTTTCAGTGGTTACAGCACTCAGAAAACTCCGGTACACTTTTCTGTTCTGAAAATGATGTTTCAATAAATGATCCAAATGACTCATAATATTTGTGGATTTTTAAAGTAACACTTTAATATAAGATATGGTTCTGTTAATATCAAAAGCGAACGTCAAATCCGGCAAAAAAGTGAATTCCTGCCTGAGGAAACACAAAATTTTCCGTGATGGTATTCTCAAAAATATAACTGTATGTGTAACCGTTGCTGGCATATTTACGATTCAAAACGTTTTGAACCAACAAATTAAATTTCAGGGTTTCGGCAAATTTTGGCAAAAACTCATATGCCAATCTGAGATTATGTACATGAAAAGCCGACAATTTTCGGTTTTCATTTCCGGTGTTGTCAAGAAATTGTTTTCCGACATATCTGCCTGACCATTCCACTTCAAAATTTTTGATGGGTTTGTAAATACATTGTAACGAGCTGATGATATTTGGTGAGTACGCAATCGGAGTCTCACCCAGTTCATTTCTGATCACTTCAAATCCGTTTGTATAATCATATATAGTTTCTGAAAAATTGCGGATGCGGTTTCTGCTTAGGGTAACATTCAACATCATGGTCAACTTGCGGTGTAATTGATATGTCAACTCAGTTTCCCAACCGAAACGATAACTTTCAGGAACATTGATGCGCAAGGCAGCTCCCACATCATTGAGATTGCCGTTGAGCACGAGTTGATTTGTATAATCCATAAAATACAAACCGGTTTGTAACGATATTTTTTGGCCATTCAAACGATATGCGAGTTCGTAATTAAACATAGTTTCCGGTTTAGGCTGAACTTCCGTAATGATATGATCAACAAAATCAGATCTCGCGGGCTCTCTGTTGGCTATGGCAAAAGAAAATAAAATATCGCTTTTTTTATCCAATATATAGGTTATTCCGGCTTTAGGATTAAAAAACAGATAAGATTCGTCTACATTTGATGTAATCTGATCCTCCAGCAGTCCGTTGACATCGTAGCGAACATTACGCAATTGCAGGTCTGTAAAAAATTGAAGTTTTTGTTGTATGTTACCTGAAATTCTGGCAAATCCCGAAATATCCGTTTTTCGACCAGTATTGTCGTAATAACGACTGAAAACAGAGGTTGCCGGTTCAATCCATGTTTTGATGATTTCGCCAAAATGGTCACCGTCATAATGACTCAAAAACACGCCACTTTGCCATTCGATATTCCGGTTTATTTCTCCATTGATATTGGATGTCACTCCGAAAAAATGATTTTGTAACCATCGTCTCCTGACCAGATCTGTTGACGTAATCAAATTTCCCTCCTTGTCAAAAATTTCATTAAAACCATAATCAGACAATGCATCATCAAAACGAAATTGTTCGAAATATCCTTTTCCAAAGGTATAAAAAGCCGTGGTTTGTAAACTCGTTTTTGGGCTCAATTGTCTGTTGTACGAAATCTGTGATTGGGTTTGACGGTAATTATCAACCTGATTTTCGTAAAGGTAATAATTGTATGTGTTTGGCTCAGAGCCAAAGAGGTTGACCGAGTCAGCACTGTTTTTATAAATACTACCAATATTTCTGTTGTAGTGGTCGGCTAATTGTCGGGGGTCACCTGAAAATTTTGACTCAGGAACACCATTCCAGGCCTGATAGGTGACTTCCCTTCCGGAAACAACCTGAAACCGCAAAGAAGATTTTTCAGATATTCTGCCTGCAGAAAAAAATATTCCATTCAGATCAGCTGAAGCCCTGTCGATAAATCCATCTGATGTGATGTAACTGTAACGACCCTCCATAAAATATTTACCATTCATCAGGCCTGTACCAAGGCCGACACTGCCTTTTATGGTGCCGAATGACCCGGCACTTCCTGAAAGACTGATGTATGGATTTTGATTCAAATCTCTGGTATTAAAACTTAAGGTTCCTCCAAAAGCACCCGGTCCGTTGGTCGAAGCACCTGCTCCTCTTTGAATCTGCACAGACTGAACAGATCCGGAAAGGTCAGGCATATTAACCCAAAAAACGTTTTGGGACTCAGCATCATTCACCGGAACTCCGTTGATGGTTACATTAATTCGGGTCTGATCACTCCCCCTTATGCTCAATCCGGAATATCCTATTCCTGTTCCTGCATCTGATGTAGTCAAAACAGAGGTTTGAAACTGGAGCAAAGCGGGTACGTCCAGACCCAGGTTGTATTTTTCAATATACGACTCGGAGACATCTTTAAATCTGAAGGGATCGGATTTTTGTAATTTGTTGGCTATGATTTCAATGTTTTCCAAAGGATATGCCAGTATATCCAAAACAACATGATAGCTCTTGTTTTGATTTATACTGATTTGAGCAATAACATTTTGATAAGAGGTATGGCTTACTTTTATCGTGTAATCGCCCGGAACAATGTTTGTAATTTTATAATAACCCGAAGGGTACGTTACAGCCGCATAATTAGTGTTTTCAAGATAAATGACAGCAAAATCTAATTTTTCGCCTTTGGCATTAGTAATGTAACCGTCCAAAGTATACTGACCTTGCAGAAAAAAGGTGAAACTTAAAAAAAGGGTTGTAAAATAAATTCTCACGTGACTAAGTTTATTTGTGAAGCGGGGTGCTCAACATCTATCCTTATTATTTTTTGAAATAAACCAAATAAAAAAAAGGATAGGGTAGTCAGACGTGTCATATTCCCTTTCCGGCATTACCCGGACAGGTTCAATGGGTATAATCTCAGCCTGCCGGTTATTTCCGGCAAGCACCCCAAAAAAAAATGTAACAACAATTACGGTAAAAGGTTTTGGTCAAACAAAAAAAAATAAATTAACTGAAAAAATCCATAACCTTAAATATGGATGGTAGATGACACTTGTTATCAAGGTAAGCTGTACCTGTATTTTACCAAAAATAATATGTAAATGTGGCCTTGTTTTGAAATAAGTTTTCCTAAAATATAATGTAATTAAAATCAGGAAGAATACCGTTATTCCAATCTTGAATAGTCCAATATAGAGTCAAGGTCTACATTATTCTGTATAAGATCTATGGCCATCTGAACTTTCCAGGGTGTGTTGGTATTTATTTTTACTTCAATTTTGCTGATTTTCAGAACAGCACCGTATGTGTCCAGATCTGACCGGATCAGTGGAATGTTGTGTTTTTCAATGTATTCAAGGGTATGTTTTTCGATTTTTCCTTCACCGGTTGCGACAATACCACTCAGGGGACAATTTTTAATCCCATGTTGACGTGCCATGGATTCTATCTTTTTGATGGCTTCATTGATAGATCTTGTCGCAACCACCAGAAGTAAATCCTGAGAACTTTTTAACTCTTTCAGGTCAATCAACGAACCTGCAAGGATACTTTCCACTTTGTTGGTTACGTAATCGGCATTATAAGTGACCACACCGGAAATAGCCTCTGCCACGGTTTTTATGACCGGAAAAGCTAATGTGTTTTCGTAAGGTAGGATGCCGAGAAGTTTCAGGTTTTGTTTTTCGAGCCATTTGCCTACATAATGTCGCACTTTTTCTTTTTTTTCAGAAATGACCTTATTGATGATGACTCCGATGATTGGAACATTTTCTTCCCGAAACAATGAAGTAGTCATATTCAACATATCAATCGTGCTACCGACACCGCCTTCCACAACCATGACAACACCGGCATTCAACAGTTTGGCTACCCGGGCATTGGATAAATTGGCCACACTGCCGACCCCGGGATGACCGGTGCCTTCAAAAATATTGATTTCATTTTTTTTCTCAAGTGCATCCGCAGCAGCCAAAACCATTTCAGCCAAATGAAAATTATCAGGATTGTCCAGAAATAATTCTGTGGCACCGGGTCCAAGAAGAACCGGACTGTGTAATTCCGGTACTATGTCAAAATTGATCAGATCGGCAAATAATACAGTATCTTTGTCAACCCTGAGATTTTGTACATCAAGAAATTTTTGACCTACCGGTTTACAATATCCAACAGAATACCCTCTGTTCATAAAAGAAGAGACCAATCCCAGGGTGGATGTGGTTTTACCTACATGTTGGCTGGTAGCAGCAACATAAATATTTTTAAATTTTTGTGACACTGTCTGAGAATGTGCACAAATATACTTTGGTTGATGGAAAAACTTATGATAATTACTAAAAATTATTTTTTGTTACTGTTGTGAACAACAACATCGTCCATTCAGTCCAAAACATTTTTTTTCGTATGTTTGCCGTTCTTTTGAAGATTGTCACCAACACTTTTTTCAAAAACACAACATGTATTTAATTTGTACACTATTCAAAAGGTCAGGTCAATCAACTCAAATGACCTGATGATTCAGCAAAATCATTTATGAAGCGACAATTTTTGCTTAATGTAATTTTATTGATGGCCATAAATGTCCTTATCAAACCGTTTTATGTTTTTTTTGTGGAAACGGAGGTTCAGAATGAATTAGGTACAGCGGAGTTTGGTTACTACTTTTTTCATATGAATTTTGTTTTCCTTTTTCAATTTTTAGGTGATTTGGGACTCCAAACCCATAATCAACAATATGTTTCAAAAAACAGAACCAACATTCATCATTTTTTTTCTTCGGTCATCGGATTAAAATTGGCGCTGACATTTTTAGCTACGGTCGTATTGTTTGTTTTCGGACTGATTTTCGGAAAAATGGATATTGGATTGCTTTTTTTGATAAGTGTCAATCTGTTTTTGAGCTCCTGGTTGGTTCTGATGCGCAGTTTTTTATCAGGACTGGGCTTTTACACCCTGGATAGTCTGGTATCTTCTTTGGATAAGTTTTTGATGATTATTGTTATTTCGGGGTTATTGTGGTATTGGAACGACGGTTCATTCACATTGTCTGATTTTATTTTCGGACAAATGTTTTCTTTGTTGTTTGCCAACATTGTAGTGATGGTGCTATTGTTTATAAAAGATCAAAAACTATCATTTTTACCTGATTTTACCAGATTGTCATCACTTTTATACCGTTGTATTCCTTTTGCTTTGGTTTTATTTTTAATGACATCGTACAACAAACTCGATGGATTTTTATTGGGAAGACTATTGGATGATCAGGGTCTGGAAGCAGGAATTTACGCTGCTTCTTACAGGATATATGATGCGGCTAATATGTTTATGTATATGATCCCTGCGCTCATCCTTCCGATGTTTTCCTATATGATCAGCAACAACGAAGACATCAGACCACTATATACTTTGGTAGGAAAATGGATGTTTGTTTTACTTAGTCCTTTATTAGCTATTGTACTTTTTTTTGGAAATGACATCATAACGTTTTTATACACAGACTACATCACTGAAAAAACCCTGGTGTTGCAGTTGCTGATGACAGCTTCTGTTTTGGTTTGTTATGCCTATATTTTCGGATCAATGAGCATGGCTGCAGATCAGATCAAGAGGTTGATTCCTGTTTTTATTCTTGGTTTGGTGGTAAATATTTTATGTAATTTGATATGGATTCCTCATTATGGAGCTACCGGTGCTGCTATGGCTACACTTGTCACCCAATTTGTAGTTTTTTTAGGACAGTGGTACGTGGTACAGAAATATTTGTACTTTACCTTTGACAAAAGTTCAATGGGCAGAGGGCTTTTTTACTTATTTATATTATCAGGATTGGCTTGGTTTTTTTCAAAAGAAACTCCATTTTCATCAGAGGTTTCCATCATAATTTGTTTAATATTTTCCTTACCTTTGGCGTTTTTATTAAAATTGATAGAATTTTCGGACATAAAATTGGTTTTATCCCGAAAAAAATAAAAGATATTATCAACGTACTTCCCATTAAAGGATCATTTATAAAAATAGAATATGAAGCAGTCAGAATATAGTTTAGTGGATACCTGGAGATTTCTTTTGACAAAACGAAAATCCATTTTTATTGTGGTAGGATTGGTCGTACTGACTACTGCTGTTGTTTCATTATTTATGCCGAATTATTATAAATCTGATACCATTTTTTATGCTGCCAGCCCGGATTTGGCAGAACCCATTCCTATCGGTGGACAGGATAAAAATATAAGGATATATGGTGACGACAGTGATCTCGACCGTTTATTTACTATAGCTCTTTCTTATGAATTGAGTCAGTTTCTGATCGATTCTTTTGATTTGTATAGCCACTACGGAATAGATTCAACTAATGCAAAGGCTGGTTTTAAAGTTCGAGAAAGGTTGAAAAAAAACTTCCAAACTATAAAAACCAAATACCGTGCCTTACACCTCTCCATAGAAGATACCGATCCTCATAAAGCAGCAAATATGGTCAATGCTGCCAGAAACAAAATTGAAGAAATTTCACAAAAGATTGTTAAAGAAAGTCAACAAAAATTGATGAATAATTATGAAGCTAACTTATTGAAAAAACAGATTCAAAATGATACCCTCGCAAGCAGAGTCAACAGAAATAAAACGAAGTACAATATTTTTGAAATCTCCTCGCAATCAGAAATTTATACAAGTCTCATCACCCGGGCAGAAGCTGAATTACAATCAGAAAGAGGTAAACTTGAATATTTTTCATCCCGAAAATTAAGCAGAGACTCTATCAATAAATACGCTTCGGTGGTCATGGGTCTTGAAAACAAACTAACAAAACTCAGGTCAGAAATGATTGTGTTTAATGCAAATGTATCGCCGATCCGGCAGATGGAACAGGAGTTTTTCAGGAATCTGGATCAGATTAATATGGATAAAGAAAGGTTCAAGCAGTTATCAGCTGCCGTGGAAGCTCCTTTTACGGCACTGCACCTGGTAGAGTCGGGTCAGGTACCTGTTCAAAAGTCCAGACCCAAAAGATCTGTATGGGTTATTTTGGCAGGCTTTATCAGCCTGGTATCCTTTTCACTTTTTTTGATATTACAGGAAATGTATAAAGATGACAGGACAGGGGCGTGATATTTTTCAGGCTGATGTGTGGACTGATTTGAACAAACAGGTTTATGGTTTTACAGCCTTATTGTTGATCAGTTCACTGACTTCTGTTTGGCTGGAAAGTTGGATCCCTTATATTTTACCGGTATCTGTTCTGTTTTTGTCCTTTGTGCTTAGGGATATCCGCCAATTATATTATATTATTTTTGCCGCCCTGCCTTTTTCGATTGAATATTATTTTGATGGTCCCGGTATTGGATCTGATCTGCCTTCAGAACCCTTGATGTTGCTGATGACTGCAGCAGGTTTGATTTATATTGGTAAAAAAAACTTCATTTTTAATAGAGGAATTGTCAAAGATCCTGTATTTATCATTTTATTGATTCATATACTATGGATTTTTACCACTATGCTTCAATCGCAAAACGTTCTGACATCTCTCAAATATTTTTTAGCTAAAGTATGGTATGTTGTTCCGTTTTTTTATTTCCCCCTGGTATATTTCAAAAATGACGAAGATTTTATTAAAACCTACAGGATATTATACTCGTTTTTGTTTTTAGCCATTCTCATTGTGCTGGTAAGGCATGGTATGGAGGGATTTACCTTTGCGAGCAGCTATGAAGTCGTACGTCCGTTTTTCAGGAATCACGTCAGTTACGCTGCTATTTCTGTTGTATGTCTGCCTTTTGTTTGGGCTTTTTATAAAACCGCAGCTCCTCATTCAAATCGCAAAAGGTTTTTGTTTTTTGTTATGATGGTTTTTCTCGTAGGTATTTATTTTTCATTTACCCGAGCAGCTATATTATCTGTTGTTTTTGCGGTGATTTCCTATTTTATATTTGCGGGAAGATGGGTTAAACATACGCTGGCTGTTGTGTTGACAGCTGCTGCTTTTTTGGTAGTCTATCTCTCAGTCGACAATAAATATCTTGATCTCACACCTGATTTTGAAAAAACCATTTCGCATACAGAATTTGACAACCTCATTGAAGCGACCTACAAACTTGAAGACATTTCAAGTATGGAACGAATTTACAGATGGATGGCCGGATTTGAAATGATTAAAGACAAACCGGTTTTTGGTTTTGGCCCCGGCACATTTTATGAGTTTTATCAGTCGTATTCAATCAGTCAGTTTAAGACGTATGTCTCAGATAATCCTGATAAGTCCGGAATTCACAATTATTTTTTGATGATTTTTGTTGAACAGGGATTTGTAGGTTTTTTTATATTTGTTTTGTTATGTATAACAATACTACTCAAAGCTGAGGAAACATATTTTATGTTGAAAAATGACAGAAACAAGTATTTTGTGATGGCAATAGCGCTTTCATTTATTATAATGTTGTCCATGAATCTGATCAATGATCTGATAGAAACCGACAAAGTCGGACCTTTTTTCTTTGTCAATATGGCCGGATTGTTGTATTTCAGATATATTTATAAAAGTCAACCCCATAATGTTAAAACATTAGAAAATGAAATGGGTTATACATACAGATCAAATATCAAATGAAACCTTCACAGGAAAAAAAAGATCATTCTCACTCTATTTTAAATGAAATAAAGGTTACCAAAGTAATACTTCCCACCCTTATCGGATTGACCGTGGTAGGGTATATGATGTACGTACAATTGGATATTGAGGCTTTGGAAAAAGTTCAGATTAATTTTTCTACCTTGTTCTGGATAGGAATGGCTGTCATGACTTATGTGGCGAGACATTTGTTTTACGCCTGGCGATTAAGAATCTTGACCGATAACTTTTTTAGCTGGCGAAAAGCCATTGAGTTGATCGTAATCTGGGAGTTTTCATCCAGTATATCACCTACATCGGTCGGTGGTTCAGGAGTTGCTTTGTTTTTTCTTTCTCAGGAAAAACTTAACGGAGGTAAAACGGTAGCCTTGGTATTATATACTATCGTTATTGATACATTTTATTTTTTGATCAGCATTCCTTTGTTTTTTCTGATATTCGGATCCGTGATGATCCGACCCGATTTGTTGTCCATAAGTAATTTAGATGGATACGGATTTACCTTTTTGGTGACCTTGCTTGCAATGGCTGTATATGGTACGTTTTTCTTTTACGGACTATTTATCAATCCGAGGATTGTCAAAAGGTTTTTGTTGATGTTGAGTAAAATTCCTTTTTGGAAAAAACTGAAGGACAATCTTCGCAAAACGGCTATGGATGTTGTGGTGGCATCTGAAGAATTAAAAGGAAAACCTTTTTCATTTCATGCAAGCGCCATTTCAGCTACAGCCGGTGCCTGGGTCACCCGTTTTCTGGCTATCAATTTTTTGATTATGGCGCTCGTTGTCAATATTGACCTTTCATTTTATGATCAGGTATTATTGATAGCCAGGGGTGAAGTGATGCATGTGATAACCGCTTTTAGTCCGACACCGGGTGGTTCAGGTATTGCTGAATTTTTGTTCGGTGGTTTTTACAGTGATTATATTCCAAAAGAAATTTCTTCCATTATCGCATTGGTGTGGAGATTAGTTACCTATTATCCATATCTGATTTTGGGCGTTTTGGTTATTCCGGTCTGGATTAAAAAAATCATTGACCACAGACACAAAAATAAAATAAATTCCTGATAAAACAATCAGTTATGTTTATCTTTGACTTTATAATTTTTAAATATTGTTCATAAAACAACTATCACTGGTCCAGTTCCGGAATTATAACGAAGAACAATGGCCTTTCCATCCTTCAATCAATATACTTACCGGTTTAAATGGAATGGGCAAAACCAATGTTCTTGAAGCCATATATTTTTTATGTATGGGCAAAGGGTATTTTTCAAGTTTGGACAAATATTCTGTAAAACAAACCCAATCATTTTTCAGAATAGCGGGAATAGTAGAAAATGATAACCAGCAGGAAACCAAAATTGTTATAAAATACAAAGAGGGTGGCCGTAAAGAAATTGAAATCAATGGCACCGTCCTTGAAAAATTGTCCGATCATGTAGGAAAAGTGCCTTGTGTGTTATTTTCTCCGGAGGACGTGACACTGTTGCTGGATACCTCTGAAGCAAGGCGAAATTTTCTCAATAACACGTTGGTGCAGTATGATGCCGATTATCTGAAGGCAATTCTGTTATACAATAAACTGTTGAAATCCCGCAATGCTTATCTCAAACAAATGTCATATCTGAAATCGTATGACGAACAATATCTCGAAAGTCTTGAAGAACAAATGGCACTTCCTGCAGCTGTCATTTTTGAAAAAAGAAAAGAGCTGGTTTTAACCTTAAACGGATTGTTTGAAAAAACATATGCACTCATTTCAGGAGAACATGAAAATTGTTCTGTCACATACCAGTCACAACTTTTTGACAAAAATATCCTTCAGGCATGGAAAGAAACGAGAAATACTGATAAAATCCTTTCGAGAACAGGATTTGGAATCCATAAAGATGATATATTGTTGTGGATGAACGAAAAACCAATCAAACATTACGGATCACAAGGCCAATTAAAAAGTTTTGTTCTTTCATTAAAAATGGCACAATATCATTTATTGAAAACTATTAAAAATACAAAACCAATCATCATGTTGGACGATATATTTGATAAACTGGACAATGAAAGAGTCAGACATCTTTTTGATGTGTTGTCTACGGATGAATTTGGCCAGGTATTTATCACAGACACAGATCAAAATCGGATTCCCGAAATTATAGGTCAGTTGTCTTCCGGTGGAAAACAATTTACGATATTTGAAGGTACTATTCAAAATACAACAGTGTATGAACCGGCATAATGACAAAAATATTAAGGACGTTTTACAATTGTTTATTCATTCCAATAAAAAACTGGAGGAAGGATACCAATCCACGATCATTGAGGATGTGTGGAAAAACAAAATGGGAAACGCCATTGCTTCCTATACCACCAAAATACAGTTAAAGGATGGGACCTTGTATATTACATTATCTTCTTCACCTTTGAGGAAAGAACTTATGATGGGAAAAACCAAAATCATTGAGCTGATGAACGAAGCTTTGGAAGGTAACTTTGTCAAAGAAGTTTTATTTTACTGATTTAAACCAACAGAAAAACACATGTATGATCAAGCCCGCTTTAAAAATTAATATTCCGGAACACATCAATAAAGAGGAACTCAGACAAAAAATTTCTGAATTATTTTCTTACAGGATGTTTCCCTGGTTATTGTCAGAATCTGACAAAACAGAAGAAGAAAACAGCATTTTTATGGAACGTCTGTTTGAGCTTCAGGAATCCATCTACCTGCTGGATGCTATGCTTGAAAGTCGGTGGGAAATCAATGATCAAGAAAAAGAAAGACACTGGCAACACATCATCGACCAAACAAAACCTTGTCTGACGAAGGATATACATCCTTTAAGTGTATTGCAGCACATAAAAAAGTATGAAAAACATGAAATAGCCATCAGGTCTGGCCATTGGCCGGTAAGATTGTCTATGTCCTATTTTTATTTTTATAAATCATGTGATGTAAAACTTCTCCGACGCTTGATTTATGATTTTGCCGGTCTTGAAAAAAAATTAGGTAGTTTGGCGTCCTGGAGGTTGTTTGATTTTGTCACTGAAGTTAATGACGACATAACAGATGTGTTTGAGGATCTGTCGTTTTATAATGGCAACCGGTTTTTGATTCACCTGTTATTATATGGTAAAAAAAGCACAGAAGATGTGTTTTTACAATTTTTAAAGAAGTTGGATTCTGATATTGAAAATGAACGCAAATTGATTTTTAAATCGGAAGCTTTTGAAATTATACTTGAAAATAGTAGCATTCAGACCAAAGAAACGATAACTTTGCTGAAAGATAGAATAGATCAGGTTGATATTACCCAACTTACCCAGGAAAGTGTACTTACACCTTATCTACTGCGAAATAATAAAACGAAATAAAATATTGACTTTAAAATTTCAATATATAAATCAATAAGTTTTATATTTATAAACCCGATAAAATATCACAGTATGAATAATGTATTAAAAATCTTGGTATTGGTCGTTGTTTTTTCAGGATGTTCAAGAAACCCTGTCACAGGCAAAAAAGAGTTGTCTCTCATGTCTGAAGCACAGGAAATTTCTATGGGAAGGTCCTATGACCCGCAGATTGTGGAACAATATGGATTGTATGAAAATAAAAATCTGCAAGCCTTCATCAATACGAAAGGAAAAGAAATGGCAGCCATTTCCCACAGACCGAATCTTCCCTATGATTTTAAGATCCTTGATTCACCGGTTGTCAATGCATTTGCTGTTCCCGGTGGGTATGTGTATTTTACACGAGGGATTATGGCTCATTTTAATAATGAAGCCGAATTTGCCGGTGTTTTGGGACACGAAATAGGCCATATAACCGCAAAACACTCTGCCCGTCAACAAACAACCCAGTTGCTTACTCAGATTCTTTTTATCGGAGGCATCATGGTTTCCAAAGATTTTCGCGAATTTGCCGATGTAGCTCAACAAGGTATTGGGCTGATGTTTCTCAAAAACAGCAGAAGCCACGAAACGGAATCTGATGAGTTGGGTGTTGAATATTCAACCAAAGTGGGATATGATGCAAAATACATGGCCGGTTTTTTTAATACATTAAAGCGTTTGAGTGGCGACGAAGGACGTTTACCTACTTTTTTGTCTACGCATCCGGATCCGGGCGATCGTTTTACCAAAGTCAATAAGTTGGCTGATGCGCAACAGGTCAATCTGGATAAAAGTAAATTGAAAGTCAACAGGGACAGCTACCTTGCCATGATAGATGGTCTGATGTATGGCGATGACCCAAAACAAGGATTTGTAGAAAATTTTGTATTTTATCATCCCGAACTTAAGTTTTTATTTCCGATTCCCAATCAATGGAAATTTGTCAATTCTCCGACACAGTTTCAGATGGCACCTGCAGATGGTAAGGCTTTAATGGTATTGGCCATGGCAAATGGTAAAACATTGGAAGAAGCTAAAAATAACACCATTACGGAAAACAAACTTCAGATCATTGAAAGTACCGGCATCAAGGTAAACGGATATCCTGCAATTGCTTTATTGTCCGATATGGTGCCGACAGACCAATCCGGTCAGGCCACCGGAACGCCTTTAAAAGTTTTGACCTATCTGATAGAATACAATAATCTGATTTACAAGTTTCATGGATTGAGTGCCAAAGATGATTTTAATTCATACTTTTCCAGCTTTCAAACTACCATGAAGGGATTTAACAAACTGACAGATTCTTCAAAGATTAACAGACAAGCAACTCTTATTAAAATAACACAAACAAACAAAACTGCGAGTTTGCGGGAACAGTTGAATGACCTTAAGATGCCTCTCAACCGTCATGCTGAATTGGCTATTTTGAATGGAATGATGCTGACAGATAATGTTAACAAAGGAACAAAAATTAAAATTTTTAGTGGTCATTTGTAATTTTTTTTGAAAAGCATTTTGAAATAAAAAATTAAGTTATATCTTTGCGTCGCTTTTTAAAAAAGAAGTTCTTTTACAATCGCGAAAGTAGCTCAGCTGGTAGAGCACGACCTTGCCAAGGTCGGGGTCGCGGGTTCGAATCCCGTCTTTCGCTCATTTTTTTGTAATCAGCCCGGGTGGTGGAACTGGTAGACACGCAGGACTTAAAATCCTGTGGCTTTGCGGCCGTGCCGGTTCGATTCCGGCTCCGGGTACTGATACAAAAAATTTCTTTCCTTTATTTTCCCTTTATACTTTGTTTTTATTATCTGAATACACAATCAGATTTGACGGATGTTGATACATTATGTATCTTTGTCCTCGTTATGTTGTTACTCACTTAGAAAATATGGTGGATAACGCCGAAGAACCGAAGACATCATGAAAGACATTTTTGAATTAATGGGCAGGATTTTTATAGCTTTCGTATTTATATACGAAGCATTGGATGCCCTTGTTTTTTTTGAAAAAACAAAAATGACCATGACTGTTTACGGGATAACCTGGCAGCAGGATTTTGTACTGACTTCTCTCATTTTTATACTTTTATTGGGTGGTTTTCTGGTGCTAATAGGTTATTATGCCAGTGTGGGTTCAGTATTGTTGTTGCTATATTGGCTTCCTTACACCTTAATTGTATATTCATTTTGGGACGATCCGTTGGAATTAAAAAGATTACATGCGCTCTATTTTATGAGAAATCTGGCTTTGTGCGGGGGACTCATGTTGTTGCTCGCAAACGGGGCAGGGAAGTACAGTATAAAAAGATTGTTGTTTATTATGAAATTGCCAAAATAAGGTCTGAATTACTGTTTTAATCAGGATTATACAATTATTTGAGCCCCCGTTTCAGAATGTTTCAAAACTATTTTGAACCTTTTTTTATATTTTTTTGAAAAAATGTGAGTACAAAATATAAGTACCCAACTTACTATAGTATTCGTTCACAAATAAAATATAATTATTATGAAAAGTTTTTTGGTTAGTAAAATTTGGTTGTTGGTTTTCGGAATGATGGCATTTTTGGTTTCCTGTAATCAGGATGAAAGTACTCCGGAAGAAGTTGATGCCTATGTTGAAGAAGTGGTGTACAGAATTCAGGAATCCGGCAATCTGGGAAAATTCGGATGTTATGAATTGGTTTTTCCGGTTACGGTAACATTTCCTGACGGATCAGTTTCTGAGGAGTTGAATTCTTATGAAGAAATTAAGACCGCTTTAAGAACATGGAGAGCTGAAAACGGTAAAGCAAGAGTAAGACCTGTCATCACCTTACCTTTTGACGTCTTAAATGAGGAAGGAGATTTAATCTCTGTTGAAACGATCGAACAGTTAAGAAGGTTAAGAATGGATTGCAGAAGAACGTTTTTTGAAAACAACGGCCCTGTTGGACATAATATCAGAGGCAAGTTTTGTTTCAGACCTCAATTTCCTTTGACCCTTATCTTTCCTGACGGAACAGAACAAACTTTCGATGACAGAAGAGCTATGCATCAGGCATTGAGAGAATGGAAACGAAACAATCCCGGATTTGATACCCGACCTGTCCTGGCCTTTCCGATGAACGTTATCATGGAAGACGGAACCATCGTTACGGTAAATTCTAAAGAAGAATTGAAAGCCCTTAAAGAGAGTTGTAAATAAATTTGATTTTCGAAACAAAAAAAGGCTTCCGCTAGGAGGCCTTTTTTTTTTTTGGATTTTTTGAATTAAAGTATATATAAATCTCACAAGATAAGCCTCTGTAAAACAAATACTAAAAAATTAAATCGAAACGACCAGATCTGCTTTTACTAAAATTGAGGGTTCCTTGCAGGTTGAAACTTCTCTGGTTATTTATAATCATTAAAAATGTACTACTGATGAACAAACTATTCTACAGGAACAAACCAAATGTGTGTGATATTGTGATTTTTATAAAAACACTTTTTATATAACATCCGACATTCAGATAATATGTTTGATTTACACATAAAAAAAGAGAGCAGAAATATTCTGCTCTCCTTTATTTTTAAACCAAGTGTATGATTTATTGGAAAATATATCTTAAACCTAACTGCATTCCCCAAGTTGTGGCAGTAGATAATACATTTCTGAATGTATTCGTCGGGAAAGCTCCGTTCACTCTTGCCAATTGGAATGTTGCAGTCCCGTCATTTGCAACTGTAGGAACCAAAATCGAACCATTATTGTAATTGGTTACTTGTAAAATACCCCAATCAGAACTGATCATGTTACCAACATTTAATACATCTAAACTGATTTGGAAGGCATGTTTTTTATTTCCAACTGTAGCATAAATGTCCTGCAAAATTCTAAGGTCAAATCTGTTTCTCCAAGGAAGCAGTGCACCATTTCTTTCGGCATATTTTCCTTTGTTGGCATTTAAGTAATCATCCTGAGCAACATATTTGAAAAATGCATCACTCTGTTGTTGTGCTGTAAATACCACATTACCACCGCTCACGATATCCGTAAAAGTGATTTCTGAAGGATCATTAGGGATATATATCAAATCAGAATTAATACCATCTCTGTTAAAGTCTGCCGTATATCTGTAGCTATATCTACCTGTATTGGCTCCATCATAAAACAATGATATAGTCGTACCAAAATGTTTGAAGTAATCAAATCTGTATGAAGCTGCTCCAACAACTCTGTGAGGAACTGCAAATTCAGAATAACTTAAATCAAGGTCGTTTTGTCCCCTGACAGAAAGATTGTTAGCCCATGCTGAAGCTGCCTGAGATCCCGGATTTCCGGTAATGTCTTCAGCATTTGTATACGTATAGGCCAGCATTGCAGATAGATTTTTTGAAAACTCTTTAGTCAATTGAGCCGTAAAACTGTAAGATTGTCCCAGGTCCGTGTTGGAAAGAACAATTGCTTCAGCCATTGAAGCATTCATTCTTCTGGCCGCATTGTTAGCACCAAAAAACGGTCTGGTATCAGCACCACCATTGGCATTCATATTCCCGATAGGTGCTTTCTGGTTTGCATTATATTGCACTATACCATTCAAATCTTTTGAATATAAACCTTCTAATGTTAAAACTAATTTTCCTGGTAATTGCATATCAACCGCAAGGTTTGATCTCCAGATTTGAGGAAGAGAAAAGTTTTCATCGATTGCAGCTATAGAACCCGGAGCTGATGTACCAGGCGTAGAAGGGAATTTGTCAACCCAGGCTTTAGGATCGTCATCAAACGTGATTCCTAAATCAGAAACCTGCGTGCCGGTTCTTTCAACTGTGTTTTGAAGCATTCCGGAATTGGTTGGCATATTGGTAAACCATACAAATGGTACTCTTCCTGTAAAAATTCCACTTCCACCTCTTATTTGGATGCTTCTGTCACCATTCACATCATAATTGAATCCAAGTCTTGGAGAGAATAGTGGTTTTGCTGTTGGCCATTTGGATACGTCCAAACCAATGGTGTCCGTTGCGTTGACATCAAGAAATTTTAATGCTGTAACTGCATTGTTTACCTCAAGCTTGTTAAAGTAGAAAGGTAAATCTACTCTCAGTCCTGCAGTCACTTTAAATTTATCATTAACTCTGTATTCATCCTGAAGATATAGTCCTCCTAAACCAAAGTCAACTTCAGCATAAGGATCTCTTTTGTCAGGAAGTACAGAATAAGTTAAACCGAAAGCTTCAGGTGTTGCATTGTTCAGGAAATCATCAATGGAGCTATATCTGTAATAGCTGGTACCATATCTTTGAAATGAATTACCAAATGTAAGATAATCAAAAGATAATCCCGCTGTAATGTTATGTCTGCCTGTTGTGTATGTAAAGTTGTTTGTAAAAGTTGTTACGTTGTTGATAACATCGTTTTTCCAACTAAATAATTCATATCCAAGACTTAAATAAGAATCTCCGTCTTTTTTAATATCAATAAAAGGAAACGGTGAAGAATTTGAGGTTCTTTTGTCCTGAATTCTTGTATAGGTAACCAATAATTGGTTTGACATTTTGTTGTTAAACTGAGAATTTAACTCGGCAGTTAAAGAACGTACACTATTCTCAAAACCATAATTTGCATTTTCAAATGCATATGAATTTTGACTGATTCTGTTTGAAGCTGATCTTGGGTTTGGCGCACTGGTTCCGTTGACAACCTGGTCATCGGTCGCTATCATTTGATTGTATCTTAATGTGAACTTGTTTTTATTGTTGATATTGTAATCCAACCTTGCCAACGCCTTGTAATTTTTTGTCTGGAAGTTTGAGGCATAGTTTTCAGATGCTCCCGGGTCATATCCAAAGTTTTCTGAAACATAATTCCTTACCCTTTCCATATCTTCTAAAGTTGTTCTCGATACATTGGGTCCGGATCTGCCCGGTGCACTTGGAATAAAATTAATACCAGGTCTGGTATTGTTTTCAGTTTCAAAATTGGCAAAGAAAAACAATTTATTTTTGATGATTGCTCCACCTAATCTTGCTCCGATAACATTAGAAGTGGTTTTATCAAACTCAGGAAGTGTGTCTGGTCCGATTCTTCGACCGTTAAAGTCCTGGTTTCTGTAAAATCCATAAACAGAACCTTCAAAATTATTGGTTCCTGATCTTGTGATCGCATTAATACCTGCTCCTGTAAAGTTTGATTGTCTGACATCATATGGTGCTATGTTTATTTGCACCTGTTCTATGGCATCCAAAGAAATAGGCTGTGACCCACCACCAGGAAGATTGGTTGAACTTAAACCAAAATTATTATTAAAATTTGCACCATCAATCTGAATATTATTATATCTTCCGTCTCTACCGGCAAAACCACTGTTGCTCTGAGCTTGAGGAGTCAGTCTAGTAAAGTCATTGATACTTCTGGAGATTGTTGGTAAACTGTTTAATTGTTCAACACTGACGTTCGTTGCAGCACCTGTTCTGTTTGAGTTCAGAATGTTGCTTTTTGTCCCTACGATTTCCAACCCTTCTAATTGAATTCCATCTTCTGATAAAACGGCGTTAACATTATACGTTTCACCTAATCTTAAATTGATGTTTTCAAAGGTTTGAGTCTGATAACCAATGTACGTTACTTCTACCATGTAAGGTCCGCCGGATCTCATGTTGACTATTGAAAAAACCCCTAATTCATTGGTTACTGTCCCGTATTCAGTTCCGGTGGGCACATGTTTTGCAACAACCGTGGCTCCAATCAGGGTTTCTCCCTTACCATCGGTTACTTTACCTGTCATACTACTGGTCGTAACCTGTGCATGCACGGAAAACCCGGCAAACAACAGAATGATTAATTGTAAAAATCTGAGTTTCATAAAAAATTTGTTTGGTGATTAATGATGATTGTAAATTGTTTGCGAAATAGAATGTATCTATGGGTTTTGGGTCCCTTACAATACTTTTGAGTGGAATTGGCCTCCATTCGTGTCGATTTTGTTTGTTTTGTATGGCAAAGGTAGTCTATTTTTATTAATATAATGTTAAATAATATATATAATATTTAACACATAATTTACCTTTTAAATTCGTTAATCAGGAAAATTTTACAAACACACTTAAGGCATAAACAATTTTAAAGATAAACCATTATGTATGACCAATCATTAAAACCAACCGACATTTTAACTTTACAATTCATCTAAAACATTTTATGTTACAAATCATATCTGCTACAAACAGACCTAATAGTTTTACATACCTGGTATCAAAACAAATACAAAATTTGTTATCAAAAAATACTCCTTCAAATATTCTTTCTTTGGAAAGTTTAAACAATGCTAATCTGATCAGTGAACATGTTTTTTCTAAAACCAAACCTTCCGATATCATTTCAACTTGGCAACAAAATCACCTGATTCCTTCTGACCGGTGGATCATTGTTGCTCCGGAATACAACGGCAGTTATCCGGGTATTCTCAAATTTATGCTGGATGCACTTTCTATTCAACAGGCGAAAGATACTTTTTATGGGAAAAAAGTCGGTTTGGTAGGCGTTTCTACAGGACGTGCCGGCAATCTTCGCGGCATGGACCATCTTACCGGGGTGCTTCACTACCTGAATATGGAAGTTATGCCTTTTAAACTACCAATTTCTACCATAGACAAATTTATGTTGCCTGACCATTCTTTTTCAGATACTGTAAAACTTCCTTTAGAAGATTTTATAACCCGATTTTTGGCATATTCAGAAAAATAACCTTTAGTTACCTGCCGAATAATCCGGTTTTCCACGGTTTAAACCGATAGGGGATATAGGTGATGTTTTCTTTTGTCAATCCGGGTCTCATAAAAACGATTCCCATATCAAAACAATCAAAAGTTGCCGATACCGACTTGTGATTACATATTTTTTTCCAGGCATTTTCCATGCCCTGAGACCAATAAATATCATCAAAAATAATGATTGACTGATCAGATAAATAGGGTAGGATCATTTCAAAATATGACAGCGTAGCCATTTCTTCATGATGTCCATCAATATATGCGAGGTCGATTTTTGGGTTCGTTTTTAATAATAGCGGCAAGGTTTCTATAAATGGTCCTGTTACTATGTTTACATGTTTGATTCCATTTTCGTTGAGGACCCCGGAGGCTTTTTCGGCAATAAACGGGTTGCCCTCAAAACCTGTCATCATAATATTTTTACTTCCGGCAGCAAGGTAAGTCGTACTGATGCCCAGAGAGGTTCCCAATTCTATGATGGTTTTTGGTTTATGCCAGATGACCAGATTGAACAACATCCGGCATTGTTTTTTTGACGATAAAGAATTGGCGGCAATATCTTTGATCAGAACGTTTTCTTTTTTCCGGAATTTTTGACTTCCTGCCCCAAAATCTACCCTGGGAATATCCGTATTATCCAAAAGCAACTTTTTCCGGGACTGTTCGATTTGATCAAAAATATAATATTCTTTATCCACATCCATCACTTCACGCACAAATTCCGTAAAAAATGGGGACTGAATGTTGAATTTTGTTGAAGCCCGCCAATAATATAAAAGCCACGACTTTATTTTATAAACCAATAAACCCAATGTCATCCCCTGTTAATTACAGTCATGTAATACATCGATAATAGATTTGGCAGTAACAGCAATAAGTTCTGCACCAACACCCGTTACCGGGTTTTCTTCGTCCTGTTGCAGACTGTCTTCCAAAAAGGCAAGTAAATCTTCCTGTGGATAACCTTCAAAAAAGACATCAAAAGCTCTTTTTAATGCCTTTTTACCTTCATTTTCCCAAAGATCATAATTTTTTTCTTCAGCATCCTCCAGCAGATGGCCTTTTATTTTGGGAACATTGCGGATACATTTTTTAGTGGAGGAATAAATAACCAAGGTTATAAATTCCAGATAAGCCAATTCATCTTTTTGTAAAAGATCGAGTCTTTCTTCAGAAATAAAATCTGTGATTATCGGATTTTCATTTTTTAAATTGAGCAGATCGTTTTCAAATAAAACGATGTCGTCATATTGCTGAATGATTTCTTCTATGATGTCTTCAGGAATAAATTCCATATAATTATGATAATGGTTTAACAATAAAAAATCCGTCCCGGCCTTTTTTTTGATATAATGGCATCAATATCAATCCATCTACCGGACAATATACGGGACCGGTGATATCATTTGCCAGATATTGACCTTTAGTAACAGGGTCAAAGTTAGTAAAACCCGGCTTCATTTCCCAACTCAATTTATCCTGAACATTATATTTGTAGATGACTTCCACACTTTGCGGCAGGTCTGCGGCATAAGTCATCAGCACTTCATCATTTGTTTTTTGTTCATTGATGTGGTGGATACAACCGATACTTTTCATACAATTAAAAACCGCTGCGACCATCCTTTTTACAGATAAAGGATCTTCATGGTGGCCACCTTCAAATGCCAAAGCGGTGGCTGCAATTCCAAGATTGTTTTTGTTGAAATAGTGGAGGGTAGTACCCGAAATTCCTTTTAATAACCCGCGTACCAAAGGTGCATGTAACTGACCGGCCAAACGTTTACTTTCTTCGTCTTCAGTACAAATGACAAAGATGCCGTCACTGCTGGTGGTATGTAAATCAAGAAGATACAATTTGCTGAATTTACCGGTAAGCACATATTGGCGCAAGGTCAGGATGATTTCATGCATTTCTTTGACTTCGTTACTTTGAGAAGTGATGTCTTCTTTCAAAACCTGATATACAAAATCACTTTCCCACATGCGGTTTAGGTCATTTTCGATATACCGGACATTGTTTTCTACAGCTTGTTTGTTTCCGACCAAACCAACAAAAGTACCTGAAAATACAAAATCAGGATTAGATAACTTTTCCTTATTCAAAATTTCGCATACTTCCCTGAGCGCTGCGATACCGGCTTGCTCATTGCCATGCATGGCTGCGGATACCACAAATAAAGGACCTTTTTCACCATCGAAAGAACACACAATCCTCTCCATATTTATTATTTATTTTGGTTTTGATAATCCAAAACAAGCTGAATCAGAGAAGACATGCCCAGTGGGAAGGAATTTTCGTCAATTTTAAAATCCGGTGTATGGTGTAACGTCGCATCCAATGCATCGATTTCCGGATGACGTGCCCCTAAAAAGAAAAATAAACCGGGCACTTCTCTTGCATAAAACGAAAAATCTTCTGCCCCCATCATGGGATTCATGACCAAAACATTATTTGATCCTGCTGCTTTCTCCAATGAGGCGAGCAACTTTGATGTCAATTCCGGATGGTTGTATGTCACCGGGTATTGTTTTATTATCTCAACCTTGGCTTCGGCACCGGCACTTTCGGCCATATTTACAGCGGTTTGATGTATTTT
Source organism: Saprospiraceae bacterium (assembly GCA_022842725.1). Lineage (GTDB taxonomy): Bacteria > Bacteroidota > Bacteroidia > Chitinophagales > Saprospiraceae > OLB9. The sequence continues at coordinate 23,100 of JALHOZ010000029.1, read as the reverse complement.
TTGGTGAATTTGTCTTTGCATAACGGTATCAAGGGTCCGAATGGTTCCCACGAGTTCAACCTCTTCAGGAATGATGTTATTTCTGACACCACCAGAAATTTTTCCTACCGATATGACAGCAGGAGCCTGTTCAAGATTTAATTGTCTGCTTACAATATTTTGCAATCCAAGGATGATTTGTGCAGAAACCGTTATCGGATCGACTCCGTCCCACGGTTTGGAACCATGTGTTTGTTTGCCTTTGACAGTTATTTTAAAACGGTCTGCAGCAGCCATAATGCCTTTGGGCTTATAATGTATTTTTCCGGTTTCGATCATACTGGATATATGTAGTCCAAACATTACTTCCATACCGTATTCCTTAAACAAACCTTGTTTGATCATCAACTCTGCACCTCCTTCTTCGCCCGGAGGAGCGCCTTCTTCTGCCGGCTGAAAAACAAAAACAATGGTTCCGGTAAGTTGGTCCTTCATTTTATGCAAAACAGAAGCAACACCCAATAATATAGCTACGTGAGCGTCGTGACCACAAGCATGCATTACGGGCACCTGATCACCCAGATATTCAGATGTTTCTTTGGAGGCAAAAGGCAAGTCAACTCTTTCTTTAACCGGCAATCCGTCCATATCTGCTCTTAGGCCAACTACAGGCCCGGGTTTACCGGTAACCAATGTGGCTACCACACCTGTGTAGGCCATGCCCTTTTTATAAGGCAAACCTATGATATCGAGTTGTTTACAGATGTATTCCATGGTTTTGAATTCTCTGTTGGAGAGTTCGGGGTATTGGTGCAGATGTCTTCTCCAGGTGACTACATCCTGGGTTTGCGCCTGAATCAATGCATCCAAAGAAGGTTTGTTTTGTTTTTTTTGTGCTTCTGATGGCAAAGAAAAAGTCAGTAAGAGAAAGAAGTAAACAAAAGGTTTGAAATACAACATCATTAACCTGATTTTAATTGAAAATTCCAAAAGTAGTATTATTTTCTCATTCATTTCATCGCAATTTCATAAATATTTCACAATAAGTTCAAAAAAAATATCTAATTTAGTGCCTTCATTTGCAAATTAAATAAAAACAGCATGAGAAGATTTTTACCTATTCTTTTATTTTTGTTTCTGGCGATGTATGGACATTCGCAGATCGTAATCACGGAATTGTCATACAATCCACCTGAGGATGGCACGGATTCATTGGAATATATTGAATTATATAATGCAGGAAACCAAAGTGTTAACCTAGAAGGTTATAAATTTACCCGGGGAGTCACCCATACGTTTGGAAGTGCGACTATCAATACCGGCGAATATATGTTGGTGGTTGTAAAATCTGCAGCTTTTGAAACAGTTTATGGCATCAGCGCTATGCAGTGGACTTCAGGTGCTCTAAGCAACGGTGGAGAAAGAATCACACTTACAGATGCTGTCGGAACAGAAATCGTAGATTTTACTTTTGCTGATATAGCACCATGGCCAACCATTATGGAAGGGACAGATGGAGATGGACGCTCCATAGAGTTGTGCAATCCGTTGGCGGATCCGAATGACGGCAACAACTGGAAGGTTTCGGAAAATGACCTGATGATCGTTTTAAACGGCAAAAATATTTATGGTACACCCGGAGAAGCAAACAGTATACCACCATGTGGTTCTTCGGCCGACGTGACCGTTGTCATCACCAATAATCAGTTTACCCCAAAAGATATTACCATTAATGTTGGAGAAACCGTTCGTTGGGACAATACACAAGGTGTCCATAATGTCAACGGAAGTTTGGCGACATTTCCAGCCAATCCTGACGGATTTTTCAGCGGCGCGCCTGCTGCAGCACCTTGGACTTTCGATGTTACATTTACCAAGTCGGGGTTGTACAACTATCAATGTGATGTACATGCCGGCGGTGGGATGACAGGCACTGTTACAGTGATCGAAGATGTAGTTGTCGATGAGTATCCTCTTAGAACCATTGCCTCTTTGAAAGGGGTTAATGCTGACGGTGTGGCCGATTCTTTAGGGATTAAATGTACGGTCGAAGGAATTGTTTACGGTGTCAATATTCGCCAGGGCGGACTTCAGTTTACTATACAGGATAATAACGGAAAAGGTATCGGAATTTTTAATGCTTCCAATTCCCTTGGATATACTGTTTTCGAAGGTGACAGGATTGCTGTAAAAGGTACCGTTGCCCAATTCAGAGGTTTCATTCAGATCAATGCTGACATCATCAATGTATTTGCTATTAATCAGCCTTTGGTACCTGCCAAGGTTGTCACTTCTTTTACGGAAGAAGATGAGTCAGGATTATTGACAGTCAGAAATGTTTCGTTTGTTGACAGAAGTCAATGGACAGGAACGGGCGCCGGATTTAATATTGATATGACCAATGGTCAGACGACCTTTTCTATCAGGATTGACAATGATGTAGATTTATATTCACAACCAGCTCCTACAGGCGATAAATTTAATGTCACCGGATTGTTGAGCCAGTTTTCCATTAATGCGAATCCACCTTTGGCAGGAGGTTATCAGTTACTTCCAAGATACATGAATGATTTTGCGCTGGCAACATCAACGTTTGATACAGAAATATTTTCACTTCAGGTATTCCCGAATCCGGCAAGCGATTTTATTCAGATTACGAAAGATATTCAGGTTGAAAGCATAACCGTTTTCAGAAATGACGGTACCAAAGTAGCGGATATTTTATACACTGATAAGATCAATATTAACACACTTTCCGGTGGCACTTACCATATTGTGGTTACTTCAAAAGATGCTGTTTATACCGGCAGGTTTATTAAGTTTTAAAATAAAAATGTATAAGACATAAAAAAACCGGTTTTAATCATGTTAAAACCGGTTTTTTTTATGCTTTAATGTAATTTTTTAAACATTTTATTTTAAAAATGATAAAACGCTCCTGTCCAATATTCCAGTACTGATCCCTGATAATCTCTTGCCAGGTCATTAACCAAAAAATTGAGTTCTATACCAAATTTCCAGGGGCCGTTTCCTGAAACATAACCTGCTCCTATGGTCGGATAACTTATATTGGCACCGGTCAGAAGGGGGGTTACATAATCAAAAGATGTATAATGATATTCCACTTGTGCGAAAAAATTCCTGAATACTTTAGCCCGCGCATAAGCAAATCCACCCAAATCTGCATATTTAAAATCCGGTGCGGAAGGGACAAATATCTGTGTGTAAAAAACTTTACCTCCTATACCTGCATTGAGCCACGGAGTAATCTGATAGCCCACATTACCTTTTCCGGAAAGAAAAAGATTGCCGAAAAAACCTAAATTTCCTATTTTTATATCCGCGGTAAGAACATCATATTTTGATTCCTCCTCATCATTATCTTTGTTTCTTTCTTCAATGCGGGGTGAAGGTCTCCGAATGATTTGAGCCTGCATCTGATAGGTGGTCAAAATTAAGCTTGTGGCGAATATCCACTTTAAAATGATTTTCATTTCTTTAATTTTATTCCTAACTAAAGTTTATATTCTTAACTTTTGTTTAAAATTGTTTCAATATTATACGTAATTGAAGGTTTGAATGCGCAGAAATCAGTAACTTTGGTCTTTCAAAATCGGGTTAATGTTTTTTTTACGTCATTCGATCATCCAAAATAAACACCAAGTCAGATAAAGATGTATTTTATCAGTATAATTTTATTTAATTTGATTTTCGGGACGGTACCATCACAACCTTTACCTGAAGAAAAACCGGAAGCCTGGGGATTTTATGGACACAGACTGATCAATCAAATGGCTGTCTATACATTGCCACAGGAGATGTTTGGATATTATAAAAATAATATCCTGTATATCACAGAACATGCTATTGACCCTGACAAGAGAAGATATGCTACCAAACATGAAGGCGTACGTCACTACATCGACATTGATCACTGGGACAAAATTCCTTTTCCCAATGTTCCCAGAGATTTTGAAGAAGCTATTATAAAATATGCCTCCTTTTATTATGTAAAAGAAAAAGATACCATTGAAATCAAACATACAATAACTTCAGATAGTATTTTTCTTTCGGTTGATAACCAAATGTGGGAAACGGTGGGTTTGGATTATCCGACGTTTCTGAAATATTGGAAAAGGGTGATCAAACCAATGTATTACGAAGATGAATGGTTGATAAGTCATTACGATCTGAACGAATTGTTTGCCACCAATCAGTTTTCAGGACACGAAGGGAAAATGATTATTGTTGACAAATTTTCTGAGTATGGTATTGTGCCTTATCATATCGAAAGTATGTTGGAGCGCCTTACCAAAACTTTTCAGAATAAAAACGAAAGTCTTTTGTTGCGTATGATTTCTGAATTCGGTCACTACGTAAGTGACGCACACGTGCCTTTACATACCACCAAAAACTATAATGGCCAATTTACAGATCAGGTAGGAATCCATGCCTTTTGGGAATCAAGGATACCCGAACTTTTTGCCGAATCGAGATATGATTTTTTTGTTGGCCAGGCAACCTATATAGAAAATCCAAGAGAATTTATCTGGGATATCGTGATCAAAGCCCATGGTCATCTTGATTCAGTCCTTTCTATTGAAAAACGTCTCAGTAAAGAATTCCCTCTTGACAGACAATTTTGTTACGACGAAAGACTCAGTCAGACCGTAAGGATTCAATGTGAAGAGTATGCAGATGCTTATTCCAGGGCTATGGGAACCATGGTAGAAGATCAGATGAGGTCCAGCATTCATGCTATAGGAAGTCTTTGGTATACGGCCTGGGTGAATGCAGGTCAGCCTGATTTAAGTGACTTCAAAATAAACGTCGTGGACACAGAACCCATAATACCGGACAAAAATGTTCAGACAAGAGCGCATGACAACGAATAAATCAAATATTTTATGAAATTTTCCTTAAACCCGGCTACCATATTTAAAGGAATGGCCATGGGAATCGCAGAAATTATTCCGGGAGTTTCCGGAGGGACCATTGCTTTTATCACCGGAATTTATGAAGACTTGTTACATTCCATTAAATCTTTTGACCTTGGTTTGGTACAATGGATCCGAAAAGGTGAATTTCAGAAAGCTGCGCAACACATCAACCTTCCATTTGTAGTAAATCTCGGAGGAGGTATGGCCGTAGGAATTGTAATTGGTGTTTTTGCAATCACTTATTTATTAGAACATTATCCGGAGCCCCTTTGGGGATTTTTTTTCGGACTGATACTGGCTTCAGCCTTATTTATCGGAAGACAATTTTCTATTAAAGACATGTACAATATTGTCGGATTGGTTGTCGGTTTTTTGATAGCATATGGGATTACTATATTGACTCCTTCCGAAGGAAATACTTCCTATGTGTTTGTATTTATTTCCGCCATGATAGCTATATCCGCCATGTTGCTGCCCGGCATTTCAGGGAGTTTTATGTTGGTTTTAATGGGCATGTATTATTATATCCTCAGTAGTGTCAAGTCTATACTCACCCAATTTGATCTTGCATCTATCTCTGTTATTTTTGTATTTGTTTTGGGATTGATAGCCGGAGCAATGACTTTTTCAAGAGTATTTTCATGGTTATTTGACCGATATAAAGAAATCACATTGGCAATTCTGACAGGATTCCTGTTAGGTTCGTTAAATAAAATATGGCCTTGGAGAAATATTGAGACGGTATTTATCAAAGAAACCGGAGAAATTCAGTTGATCACCAATGCTGACATGTTAAAATCTTTGCCGGCAGAATCATTTAAAGTTATGTCGGAAGTTCAGGTTTTGCCCGGGTTGTATTGGTCGACACCTAAAACCTGGGAAACTTTGGTTTGTTTAGTTTTCGGATTTCTGATTGTATATATTATGGACAGATCGTCCGGAGTTAAAGTATAACGACATGCTCAAAAGCATAAAAAGTCTCAAAAACCCTTTGGTTAAAAAGATCATTCTTTTGCAGGAAAAAGCCAGAGAAAGAAAGGAATCCGGACTTTTTATTATCGAAGGCGCCAGGGAAATAGCCATGGCTGTCCAGGGTGGATTTGAAATTGAAACATTGTTGTTTGCAGATCATATGTCCACCTATTTTGATGCCGAAAAATTATGTTTGCACGCCGTTCATAAACCGGAAATTATAGAAATCAGCCGGGAAGTTCATCTCAGACTCACCATCAGGGAAACGACGGAATCCTTTTTAGCTATTGTCAGAATGAAAAAAATGGAATTGTCGGATGCCATTTTACCTGTGGAAAAACCATTGTTGATATTAGTCGCTGAGGCACCCGAAAAACCCGGGAATATCGGAGCATTGCTCAGGACAGCTGACGGCGCAGGTGTTGATGCCGTTATAATCGCCGATCCCAAAACGGATTTGTACAATCCAAACATTATCCGGTCCAGTCTGGGTTGTATTTTTTCCATGCCGGTATATTCCGGAACTTCCGAACAGGTAGTCTCCTTCCTTAAAAAAAACAGGATAACCATTTATGCGGCATCCCTTGAAGCTTCAAAATTATACTCAGACGTTTTATATGCAGAAAGAACAGCTATTGTTGTCGGGGCGGAGGACAAAGGACTGACTGAAATCTGGACTGTCTCAGGCGACCAGAATGTCATTATTCCCATGTTAGGAAAAGTCGATAGTCTGAATGTTTCTGTCAGTACCGGTATATTATTATATGAGGTAGTCCGGCAGAAAAAATAAAGGGGTATTCAAATAACTTTTTTGGGAGCTTTAAAGTCAGGTTACTTTTTTTTTTAATGTGTAACATACACATTTTGAAAGCTTCGTCTTTTACATATTAAAAGTTATCCACATATAAGCAAGATATATTTAGATATATTATGTTGATTTATAATATATTGCAAAGTTATCCACATTGTGTGGATAACTTTGCGTTCAATACATGCAGGAAATAATACAAAAAGCACTTACATTTGCACCACGGTTGAAAGAACGTACAACGCAATTTTCATACTTGCCAAAACTTAGTAATAAGTAATAAAAACAAAACGTGATTATTACAAATAAGTAAAAAAAATATATATTAAAATATTTAATATAATTTTTACATATACAAGTTTTAAAGTACTTTTGACACATTATAAAATATACACATATATCCGTACCTAAACTTAAGAATTATGAGCAACCAGTCCACTGAGCCTATTTTAATTGAAAACCCCAACCGATTTGTACTTTTTCCTATTGAACATAGTGATATTTGGGCGTTTTATAAAAAATGTGAGGCCAGCTTTTGGACAGCTGAAGAAATAGACCTGAATCAGGACTTAAGTGATTGGGAACATAAACTTAACGATAACGAAAGACACTTCGTAAAACACGTACTTGCTTTTTTTGCGGCAAGCGATGGGATCGTAAATGAAAACCTGGCTGAAAACATGGTTCGTGAAGTTCAGTACACAGAAGCTAAATTTTTTTACGGTTTTCAGATAATGATGGAAAACATTCATTCTGAGACGTATTCTCTCCTGATTGATACGTACATAAAAGACAATAAAGAAAAAGAATATTTGCTTCATGCCATCGACACGATCGATTGTGTCGGAGAAAAAGCAGATTGGGCATTGAGATGGATCAGCAATGGTTCATTCGCAGAAAGATTGGTCGCTTTTGCGGCAGTTGAAGGCATTTTCTTTTCCGGATCTTTTTGTTCCATATTCTGGTTGAAAAAAAGAGGATTAATGCCGGGGTTGACATTCTCTAACGAATTGATTTCAAGAGACGAAGGAATGCACTGTGATTTTGCGTGTTTGTTATACAATGACCACATTGTCAATAAATTGCCAAAAGAAACCGTAAGAGCGATTATCGCTGATGCGGTCGAAATAGAAAAGAAGTTTGTGACTGATGCTATTCCTGTCGCTTTGATCGGAATGAATGCAGAACTCATGTGTCAATATATTGAATTTGTTTCCGACAGATTACTCGTTTCGCTCGGAAACGAAAGAATTTACAATGTTGAGAATCCATTCCCGTGGATGGATATGATATCTCTGCAAGGAAAAACAAACTTTTTTGAGAAAAGGGTGGGAGATTACCAGAAATCCGGCGTAATGGCCGAAAAAGATAAGCAGGTATTCTCTCTGGAAGAAGATTTTTAGTAACCACACTTGCATCCTGAAACCAGTTTTATTTTTTTAATCCACAAAGTACCTCTATGCAAGTTATTAAACGAAGTAACAAAAAAGAAGCCGTCAGCTTCGACAAAGTCACAGCCCGAATTACCAAATTGTGTTACGGCCTGAATACCAAATATGTTGATTCTATTGAAATATCAAAAAGAGTCATTCAGGGTTTATACGATGGTGTAAAAACCACGGAACTGGATAATCTGGCTGCTGAAACCGCTGCTTCTATGGCAGCAAGACATCCTGATTTTGCCATTTTGGCTGCCAGGATTGCAGTCTCAAACCTGCACAAAAACACAGACAAGTCATTTTCCGCTACCATGGAAAGACTGTATAATTATATTGATCCAAAAACCAATCAACCTGCCGGTCTGATCGGAAAAGAAACACACGAAATTATTCAGAAATACGCTGATATTCTGGATAGTGTGATCATTTACGACAGAGACTACAGTTTTGACTATTTTGGTTTCAAAACGTTGGAAAAGTCGTATCTTCTCCGAATGAACGGTGAAGTTGTGGAAAGACCTCAACATATGCTGATGCGTGCGTCTGTCGGAATCCATGGTGAAAATATAGCCGCAGCCATAGAGACGTATAATCTTATGTCAGAAAAATGGTTTATCCATGCAACGCCAACATTATTTAATGCAGGAACACCCAAACCACAACTTTCATCCTGCTTTTTATTGTCTATGGTCGATGACAGTATCCCGGGAATCTTTGAAACATTGGCGCGTTGCTCCAAAATATCCCAGTCCGCCGGAGGTATAGGTTTGTCTATTCACAATATCAGAGCTAAAGGAAGTTATATCAAAGGAACCGGTGGAACATCAAATGGTATCATTCCGATGCTTAAGGTATTTAATGATACAGCCAGATATGTCGATCAGGGTGGAGGAAAAAGAAAAGGTGCTTTTGCTATCTATTTAGAACCATGGCATGCTGATATTTTCGATTTTCTCGAATTGAAGAAAAACCACGGAAAAGAAGAAATGAGAGCGCGTGATTTGTTTTATGCGATGTGGATACCCGATCTTTTTATGAAACGTGTAAAAGATAATGGTACCTGGTCACTTTTCTGTCCGAATGAAGCTCCCGGTCTGGCCGATACCTACGGAGATGATTTTGAAGCTTTATTCACACAATACGAAAACAGCGGAAAAGCCCGTAAAACCATAAATGCTCAGGATCTTTGGTTTGCGATTCTTGAATCTCAAATCGAAACAGGTACTCCATACATTTTATACAAAGATGCCTGTAATGAAAAATCAAACCAGAAAAATCTGGGTACCATCAAATCAAGTAATCTCTGTACAGAAATCATAGAATATACATCTCCTGACGAGGTGGCAGTTTGTAACCTGGCTTCTATTTCTCTGCCGAAGTTTGTAGATGTTAAAAATAAAACCTTTGATTTCGAAGCGCTGCATAAAGTTACAGCCGTCATCACAAGGAATCTGAACAAAATCATAGATATCAACTATTATCCGATCAAAGAAGCTGAAAATTCCAACTTCAGGCACAGACCTATCGGAATCGGTGTTCAGGGACTGGCAGACGCCTTCATTCAGATGGGATTCCCGTTTGAAAGCGAAGAAGCCAGAAAACTAAATACCGAAATATTTGAAACCATATATCACTCCGCTGTCGAAGAAAGTTGTAACCTTGCAGAAAAAGATGGCGCTTACAGCACCTTTAAAGGTTCTCCTGCCAGCGAAGGTATCCTTCAGTTTGATATGTGGAATGTGACTCCTTCAAACAGATATGATTGGTCCGCCCTCAAAAAACGTGTGGTTGAAAAAGGTATGAGAAACAGTTTATTGCTGGCACCAATGCCGACAGCATCAACTTCTCAGATCCTAGGAAACAATGAATGTTTTGAGCCATACACTTCGAATATTTATACAAGAAGAACCCTCTCCGGAGAATATATCATCGTCAACAAACATTTATTGAATGATCTGACAAGACTCAATCTATGGAATGAAGACATGAAACAAAAACTTATGGCGTCCAATGGTTCTGTACAAAACATCCCGGAAATACCGACAGAACTGAAAGCTTTGTACAAAACAGTGTATGAAATCAGTCAAAAAGCCATCATCGATCAAGCGGCGGACAGAGGAGCATTTATTTGTCAGAGTCAAAGTCTCAACTTGTTTGTTGAAAGTCCGAACTTTGGAAAATTATCCTCCATGCACTTTTATGCATGGCAAAAAGGACTCAAAACCGGTATGTATTACCTGAGAAGTAAAGCAGCCGTAGACCCTATCAAATTTACCCTTGATGCCGAACATCAAAGAATTCAGGCAAAATCTGATGACATGCCTTTAGAAAGTGAAGTTATGGACCTCCCGGAAGGTGCAGTTTGCTCCATGGAAGAAGGTTGTTTGATGTGTGGTAGTTAATCAAAAATAATAACCTTATAGAAAAGGCCGGATTTTGTAAAAAAGTCCGGCCTTTTTTTGTTTATGTACATATTTTATCATAAAAATAACGAAAGGTAAATTTGTTTTAAATTTTGTATATTTAAGAATGGGAAAATAAAATTCTGTTTTGCTTGGTTATTTTTATTTAGTAAGAAATAAAAATTATATTTACATTGCATTAACAATATTTAGTTTAAAAACTTAGAAGCAGTTAATTTCTTAAAATATAAAAAAAAATTTCTTAATAAAAATATAATATCTATTTTTACACCCGATAGACGAATAATCAAACGCTTCTTACAAGCGACTCCCTTCTTTACGAATACAGATGCAGGCAATCTTTTACAGATTGTGATATTATCTTATTAAACAAATTTTATTCTGCAATGAGACATTTTAACTCAGTACTTTTATGTTTATTCATAGGTGCCTTTTTTATGTTTACAACTTCAGCAATTTCTGAAGAAGTTAAAATAAATGGCAACATGAGCAAAAACAAACTATCCCTCTTAAGTAATAGTTTGTCACTAAACATAATTGAATTCCCGTTTTTAGACAATCTAATCATTCCTAATCACGTTTCCGATTATTTTTTGGCACCTTGTCCGGTAAATGGAGCAAATCCACATCCTGAACATGTGAGGTGGCCTGCCGGAGCCATGCAGAATTTAGGTACATTTGATTGTGGAGATCCGGGCCCGACAGTTACTGTTGAGGTATTTAAACCGGGTGTGACCGGACCGGGTGGTTCCGGAACCGTAGAATGTATTGCCTGGATAGGTTTGAACAACTGGGCTTGTGTACCTCCCATTTTGGTGCCAATGGTTCAAACCGGGGAAAATGGTAATTATGATATTTTTGCAGTGGATCTGGATAATTTGCCTCCGGGATCACATCAATTAACATGTGCCTGTACCACCAATCCGGCATTTTTACCTTTTAATGACCCTCCCGGTACAGATTACGCCTATGGAAACTGGGTAGGAGATTACCATCCAATCGATTGTCCTGCTTTGGCTTCGCCATTCGTAGACCATTCAGTAACTATTGCTCCCACAGCTCCCAATGATGTTTGTGCAGACAATCTAAGTATTATTTTAGGGACAAACACAGCTCTCACGAACGTATGTTCTGCAGACGGGAGAGTATGGTACAGATATACAGTCCCTAATAACGGGTTATTCCACAAAGTGGATATAGATGTTCTTCAAGGTGCCGGAACTCTGGCAAATCCTCAACTTTTTACGGTGCACGCCAATACTTGTGGCAGTGCTAACATAAGTGGTAGTTTACCTCAATGTTTTGCACCTGGTACAGAGTTGTTTATCGAAGCCGGAACGGTGCTTGATCCATGTAGTTCTAATGTAGGGACATTTGAAATCACAGTGTCTATAATAACACCTGTTAACGGTGATATATGCACAGATGCAGAGGTTTTAAATAATTTTGGAGGAGATAATGAATTGGCATGTAGCGAACAAGGCACTTTTATGGGAAATGCCAATGCTTGTCCCGATCCGGAAGCGGCTGCTTGTTTTGGAGCGGCCATAGAAGGTATATGGTATTCATTTACAACGGATGATAAGTTGCAGACTATGACCATTTCCGGTGGACAAAACCAATTGTTTTCCGGAACATGCGGATCTTTGACATCTCATGGTTGTAATGTTACGAACTTTACAACAAATCCTTTAACTACTTATTATCTTTTGGTTGGACCTACAGGAACGGTAACTGTCGATGCTGGCCAGGACATTCCATCCAACGATGATTGTTCCGCTGCCTTGTTATTAACCGCTGCGGGGTTAAACAATCAAAGCAACGTTTGTGCTGATAATGAAAATATAACCGGTTGTACTGCCAATGATGACAATGTAGTCTGGTACACCTTTACCATGCCTGCTGGTATGGAAAATGCAACCATTACAGTAACAGGTACAGGTGGTAGTCCGATTACTGATCCGGCTTTAGAAGTCTATAGCGGAACTTGTGGTGGTTTGGTATCAGTGGATAGTGACTGTAATGGTTCTTTAACGTTAGAATGTCTTACTCCCGGTCAAACCTATTTGATTGCTGTAGGTAGCGCCTTAGGTGATGATGGCACCTTTAATATTTCTTTAGCAACTTCAGATAATGGGGTTATTAATGACCTTTGTGCCAATGCGACAGATATTCCAAATAATCCTACCTGTATTTATATTGACGTAGCTACAACTACTACAAATGCTTGTCCTGAGACATTTAATCTACCTTGTATAGGTGGAAATTATAATGCAGATCCAACCGTTTGGATGGAATTTACTCCTCCAACCGGCGTTACGAGCATCAATATTCAAAATATCACACCTGCAGGAGCTTACCTCAGTATTTTTACTTCATGTACGCCAACCGTGACCATTCCTGGCGGTGGTTGTTTAAATGGAGCAGGACCAACTCCTGATATTAATGTAACTGCAGGAACAACTTATTACATAGCTGTAGCCATCGCAAATGGTGAAGGCAATGTTGATTTCGAAATTAAATACAATGACAGACCGGCTAATGATGCCTGTGCCAATGCTAATAGCACATTGTCAGGAACACATTCCAATTTATGTGCTACACAAGATGTGTTAAACCCTAATTGTACAGCAGCACAAGATGATGCTTCCGTTTGGTTTTCATACACTTTTCCTGCAGTGACCACTCAGGATGAATTTACGATTACGGCAACTCCGACAGGTACTCCTTCTATTTCAAATCCAATAGTTGCGGTGTATGAAACATGCGCAGCAGGTGATATTATGATGGACGAGGACGGAAATGATTGTAACCAAACAGCAACTATCCTATGCCCGATTCCGGGAACAACGTATCTGATTATGGTTAGTTCTGAATTTGGTGACGAAGGAGACTTTACCCTTGCGGTGACCACTGCCGACAATGGTGTCGTCAATGAAACGTGTGCTGAAGCAACAGTTTTGAATTTAACAAACGCATTGTGCGAAACACCACCCAACGAATTTAATGGTAATAACACCAACGCTTGTCCTGAACTTCCTGCTTTAAACTTTGGCGGATGTACTTTCAATGACGGCCCGGGCGTTTGGTTTACTTTTACGACGGATGCCAATGCCGAATTGATTGATATTGAAGTTACAGGTATTTTATCAGATATCGGTTTGTTTACCAACTGTAACGGAGCTTCAGTTGCTGGAGGTTGTGGTACAGCCGGTGAATTGATGGATGTTGCTGTTTCAGGCAACACCCAATATTGGTTGCTTGTCGTGGGTGACAACGGTGCTGAAGGTGCATTTGATATCCTGATCACTGAAAAATCCAATCCGCCTTCCAATGATGAATGTGCCAACGCAGATGAAGTGAATCTTGGAAATAACCCGAACTTATTAAACACTTGTGCAACTGAAGATTTTGCTGATTGCCCGGTAGCTACACAAAATCAAGCTTCTGTTTGGTATTACTACGACTTTGCCGGTCCGGGTAATGAAATCGTATTTACAGTCACCGGTACAGGTGCCAATGGGATCACCAATCCATCAGTCCTCGTTTATTCAGAATGTACTCAGGGAACTGATATGGATGACACAGATGGTACGGATTGTGATGAATCAGTTACTCTTGAATGTCCTGTTCCGGGAACCAGATATTATATTTTTGTATCTTCCACTTCCAACAATGCGGGTGATTTTGCATTGGAAGTAGATGTAAATAATACAGCACCACCAAATGATAATTGTAGCGATGCTGAAGTTATTCCGGCCACCCCTGTTTGTGAATTTCTCACGGTAACCACAACAACCACCAATAATGCATGTCCTGAGGTATTTGCTGTTGGAGGATGTGCATTGGATTATCAAAATGATGCAGTCGTTTGGTATGAATTTACCACACCAGCCGGTACTACATCTATCGAGATTGAAAATATATCAGGAACAGCTGTTTTATCCATTTTGGAATCTTGTCCTACAGGAAACCCTGGTGATATTCTTCCGGGTGGAGATTGTTTGAGTGGCAATGGAACGGATGGTACTCCATTAGATGTAAATGAAAACACGACATACTATATTGCCATTGGTATTCCTGGTAATACAGGTGACGTTGATTTTGATATTAAATATAATCTTGAACCGGCAAATGATGATCCTTGCGGAGGCAATTTTACAGCCACAGTTGTAAATAATGGTTCAACATTATCTAATCAGGACAATACCTGCGCTACGGATGATGACGAAATGTGTGGGGATGCCAACATTGCCAACACCCTTTGGTATGAATTTACCATAACCGCACCAAATAATAGCATTACGATTACAGTGACAGGTACAGGTGCAAATCCAATTGTTGATCCTTCTATTGCTTTATTTGATAATATTGGTGCGGGCACAGCAAATGAGCCTTGTTCTGATAATTCTATCAATGAAGATTGTGATGGTGATGGAACAGTGACTTTTAATTGTTTGAATCCGGGAACGTATTTGGTTCAGGTAGGTTCTACTACAACTAATGCCGGCGAGTTTTCAATCAATATTTCACAAAGTCAAAATACGGCAGTTGCCAATGACCAATGTACGGATGCAGAACCAATCGTTATTGACGAACTTTGTGTTCCACTTGACTTTTCTACTACAAATATAGACGCTTGTCCTGAAAACCTTCCTGCAGGAAGTTTTACGCTACCTTGTGATTTTAACTCAGAAGAAACATCATGGTACGTATTTACTGCACCCGGTATGGCTGGTGATAATCCAACTATGGATTTTACTTTTACGTCTTATTCAGGTTCAGGTACCCCTTTTATGGGAATCTTTGAATTTGGTGCTGATTGTGCCAATTTAACTCCTGTGTCTACAACCTGTCGACAAGGTTTAAATACCACTTTCGGAAATATAGGACCTTTTACTCCGGGCAACCAATATCTGATTGCCATATCTTCATTTGGTGATACCGGTGGCAACTTTGACTTTACAGTCAAGTTTAACCTCGGACCTGATAATGATGACCCATGTTCTCCAAATATTTCTGCTGATTTTGTTGTTCCGACAAATGGTGTCAGGGTAGATGGTACAACCTTGTGTGCGGGAGGAGATCCTTTTTTCCCTGATTGTCCACAAACAGACCAGGAAAACGTAGTGTTTTTTGAAATAACCATTCCTGATGGAGTACGTGCAATAAACATCAGAATTGACGCAAGAAATACAAACGGAACACCAATACCAGCAGGTTCAACAGTAGTGGCAGGCCTTTGGGAGACCGCTTGTAATAACACAACTTACCTGGAAGCGGCTTGTCTTGATTTGGGAGAAGAGCATCAATTTGCCTGTTATGAACCGGGTACTTATATGATTCAGGTATCTACTTCCAGTGCCAATGAGGGTGATTTCAGTATTCAGGCAACCGAAGTTCCTTATGATGCCGCCTGTACCTTTGCAGAAGAACATGACATATGTGCTGATGCTGAGTTGATTGAAAGTGGTGGAGTATATTGTGAACCTATTACCATTCAATCATGTAATGTTTCAGCATGTCCGGAAGCATTTACATTTACAGCAGATTGTCCTTATAGTACGATGCCTGTAGTTTGGTATACTTTTACAGTAGATGCAGGAGTGAGTACTATAGACCTTACCAACCTTATTTCCAATTCCGGAACTTTATTTATGGCTTTATTTGAAGACAACGGTTGTATGAACCCACCTACCGCTGCTTCAAACTGTATAACTTCAAATACGACCGGTATTGCAGTTAATGAAGGCCAGACTTATTATCTGGCAGTGGGTACGAATAGTCCTTCTATGGCAGGTAGTGACGTCAGATTTAATATACAATTTAACTTACTTCCTGAAAATGATGATCCGGATCCGAATTCACCAAATCCTCCGGTTGATTTGTCAGGTTATGGTAGCCATACCGGTACTACCTGTTGTGCAGTAGGCTTTAACGATGATCCAAATCAGGACGTTGCCAATGTAGAGTGTGGTGGTGCGACAAATGATAATGCGGTTTGGTATACATATACAGTAGTGGATGAAGAAGGTTTGGAAATCTTTATCGATCCTGCGGGCGCTAACCCTATATCCGGTAATACAACAGTGGAGGTATTGGTTGGTACTGCTGCAGGTCCTGGCGGAGCGTTGTTTTCTGACAACTCATATCATTGCGGAACTTTACCAGCCACCGTCAAGTTCGGATGTTTAAGTCCGGGTGACGTTATTTGGATTAAAGTGGCTTCCCGGGATGCCAATTGCGGAGACTTTACCATAGCAGTCATGGAGCCAAGAGGTTGTGAATTTGCAGATACCTGCGAAGAAATCACCGGAGCCCAAACCATGGAAACTGCACCTACAGACCTGAATTGTGGTAACTTTGTTATCACCAGTATCCCGGGATGTTTGGACCTTGCTTGTCCTGAAGAAACCCTTGCCGATTGTGGTATTGACCAAAATCCTACGGTTTGGTTCCAGATAGATGTAGATGAATTTGCTATCCAGTTGTTCACTTTTGTAGAAACAGGAGGTAGCTGGCAACCCGTTTGGACCATATATTCAGGTACTTGTGATAATTTAACTTTAGTGCCGGGTGGTACTATAGCGGAACCGACACCTTGTAGTAACGGAGACTCCAACCCGGACGCGCACAACGTAGGTATTCCTTTGGATGCAAACGGAGACCCGATTCAGACTTTATTTATTGCCATTAGTGGTGTTGGAAATATTGATGACCCCAACTTTACCTTGTCAGCTTATACTCAGGCAGCATGCGTTTCTTGTATAGGAAATGATGCCTGTACCTCAGAGACTACCTTTGAAGTTACTGACAGATCAAGTGACAGACCTTTGGATGACCTCCAGTTTTGTCAGGGAGAAGATGTCAGAGTGTGTTTGGAGTTTTATTACGACCCAAGTGAAACCGGTGTGGACTGGTTCCATGGTTTGATTCCGAATTTTGGAAGAGGTTGGGATATGGATGTTTTTGATCCGACTAACGTTACCGTATCTCCTGCAGGTGCTGAGTACCTCGGGCCTACCGACGGAGCATGTGCGCCAACCATTACTGAAACCATGCCGCTTCTGTGTTCTTATGTGGATGACTTGGGGATTCTGCGTTTATGTAATATAAAATGTGGTAGTTGTCCTTGTACACCACCATTGGCGCAAGGATCAGCACTGCCGTTTGGTTGGTTTTGGAGTAGTAATGGAGGTGCAGGGTGCCAAAACACATGTGCACCATCCACCCGATACGGTGTTCCCGGTAGTCAGGGTGGTTTGACCGTAGAGATTTGTATGAATTTACGTACGCGCGTGTTTGACAACATTGATGATTGTAATGCCAACAGGGATCTTCAGATTTCTTTTGTGACCACTTCTGACGGAGTTTCAGGATGTTGGAATGACCCGATAGCCGAATGTAAGCTTGACGTGGCACAAGTAGGTCCTTTATGGGAATTGGATTGTACGCCTCCTGTTTTAGTAGAATATGAAGATGTTGAAATTTGTGATAATGGCACCCTTGATTCAGAATTCATTACTGCGGATGGTTCATCAACACCAATAACAATAGAACCTATACCAAATCCGAACGTAACAGGAATGAATCCATATTTTTTCCCGAATGGAAGTGGTACGGTAACAGATATGTTGGATAACATTACATCAAGTGTCCAGGTTGCAGAATATATCGTTTGGGCACAGGATCCATCTCAATTGTGTCCTGGTCCGAGAGATACATTCAGAGTGACTATTTATCCTAGTCTCTTGGTTGTATTCGATCCTCTGTATGTATGTGACGGATTCTGTGCAGAATTAATTCCTCAGATTTCGGGTGGTACAGGAAATTATGTGGATTACAATTGGAGTACAGGTGATTCCGATCCAACGATTACCGTATGCCCGACAGCTACAACAACTTATTTTGTTACGATTACAGATGATTTGGGTTGTAGTGGAGTTGGTTCCGTACAGGTGGAAAAGAAACTCCCCATATCTTTTGATATAGAACCTGAAGAAGTAGAAATATGTCAGGACGGTTCGGCTGAAGAAATTTCAATAGAAGTAAATAATGTTGTAGCAAATGGATTTTACAGTGTTTCGTGGGATGTACCATCAGGTTTAGATGGATTCCCATCAGGAAATGATTTTGTAATTTTTGATGAAACATCCATTCCAAGTGCAGATCCTTATATTCTTTGTGCTACCCTCATCGATCAGTTCGGTTGTGAAGGTGAAGAATGTATTGAAGTGACAGTGAATTTTACACCGGTTGTTGAGCTTTTGGCTAATCCGGCTCCTGCTTGTGGTGAGACCACGGTCGATCTTTTAGTTGATTATATTCCTCTTGATTTATCCAATCCTGCAGCTACATTCTTTTTGTATGATTGTGATGATGTATTAATAGACCAAATTTATTCCAACACAGGTCCAGACTTTTTAAATGTTCAACTTCCTATCGGAGCCAGTGAATATTGTTTTAAAATCGTTGTAATTGATGAAGTATCCGGATGTCAGAATACAGACCAATTGGTATTATTACCTGTTGTTGGTACAGAAGCATTGGTGTCACCTAACGTTTCCATATGTCAGGGTAATTTCACCACTTTGTCTGTCACGAATGCAGCTCAGTTTGTCAGTTTTGCATGGTCACCAGGTTCTTCAGTAAATCCTAATTTTACAGTTTCTCCTTCGACCACAACACAATATTCTGTAACTGCCACAGATGCAAATGGATGTACAAGTCAAAAAGCGATCGTTGTTACCGTAAATCCAAATCCTACGGTAAGTATAGGTGGAAGTTTGTCTTTCTGTCCGGGGGGAAGTACAACATTGACTGCTTCGGCTGGTAGTTCTTTTGTTTGGTCTACACCTACAAATCCAAATGTTGGAACCGGCCAAAGTTTAGGCCCGATCACGTCAGCTGATACCTATACAGTAGTTGTTACCAATGCAAACGGATGTACAGGTAGTGCTACGGTCAATGTAATACAGGATGCCAATTTAACCATAGTTGTTCCACCGATTACCTTATGTGACAATAATCCTGATAGTCTGGATGCGGGAGCAGGTTTTACAACCTATTCCTGGGCCAATGCAGGAGGTAATCCTCTTGGATCAAATAGAAAACTTGAAGTTACATCTGCAGGTACTTATTTTGTAACGGTTTCCGATGGTATTTGTACAGGTACTACTTCTGTAGTGGTTACCAATAATAGCACACCTGTTCTGAATTTGGTGGATACCGTGACCGTTTGTCGTTTGAATACCGGTTTGGGAGCTACATTTATAAATTTTGGTTCTCTTCAAAATGGTGCTTCCGGACAATGGTTTAATACAGATTTGGCACCGGTTGACGTTACAGATTGGAACAATGTCAGTTTCCTTACCGTAGGTTCCAGAGATACATTTACCTTCGTCTTTATAACGGATAACGCTGTCGCACCATGTGATAATGTATCAGATACTATTGAAGTAGTTGTGCGTAATTGCGCATGTCCGGCAGTTGCAGTAAATGCTCCTCCGGTACTTTGTAATAGTACAACCGGAACAAACAGCACCAATTTAAATAATCTCAGATTACATTCTAATCCGGGAACATGGTCTGTTGTTTCAGGTCCGACACCGGCACCAACTATTACGACAGGAGTTTTAAATGCAGCCAATGCTGCTCCTGGCGTACATAGGTTGCGTTTTACTTTAAATCCGCTTCCGGGTGGAAATTGCCCTGATAGTGCAGAGGTAGATTTAACGATTATGCCTGCACCAAGAGCAACCACCTTAGATACGGTTTTATGTAATGCTGTAGGTGGTTCTAATCTTACAGCCATAAACCTCAACAGTTTATTGGCACCAGGGTCTGCTACAGGAGGAACCTGGACCCAAACCAGCGGAACAACAGTTGGAGGTACACTTCCGAATATCAATGTTGTTGGAATGAGTGTTGAAACGGTTACTTTTACTTATACCACCAATACTGCCATGGCGCCTTGTACGGACATTATGGTACCTGTAGAAGTACGTATTCGCGATTGTTCATGCCCGGATGTAAATATTCTTCCTGATACTTTGTGTAATGGAAGTATGACATTACTGGATCTTGAAAACCCTCTGAGGTTTACAGTTGATCCGGCATCAACAACAGGTGTATGGACAATCAATGCTCCGGCTTCAATCACAAATGTCAAATTTTTAAATCCATTCGGTTTACCAGCAAATAATTATACAGCAACCTTTACCATTTCAGGTAGTTTGCCTGCGCAATGTCAGCGTAATTTTACGAAAACAATCGTGGTAAGAAATCAAACCATTGTTGATAATGTAGGAAGTCCTTGTTCAGAAAACACAGGTCAAGGGGTTACAACAGTTAACTTATTCTCATTATTAAGGTCAGGATTTACTTCGGGTGGTACATGGACTCAGGTAAGCCCTGCAACCCCGGCATTGACTATACCAGCCAATGGGGTTGTTGATTTTGTTGGTCAGGCTCCTACATCACAGTTTATCTTCAGATACACAGTGAATGCTTCCCTTCCTTGTACGCCTGTTGATGTAACCGTAAATGTCAGAGACTGTAATTGTCCACCGATTATTTTGAACCCTGCACCGCCGCTTTGTAATAATGGTGGGGTGACTAATGGTATGCTTGACCTGACAACCTTACTTGATCCGACTTCAGGTCCGGGTGTATGGTCTGTAACATTCCAGGGTAATCCGGTTACTTTAAACAATAACGTACTTGATGTCAATGGACAACCGGCAGGTACCTACAGAATAAGGTACACGCTTGTGCCTGTACCGGGAGGAACCTGTGAACGATTCAGAGAAATCACCGTTGAAGTAGAAAGTTATGTGAGTGTCAATGTTATGGATGGGGAAGTTTGTAATTCTACCACTGGTGGAAATGTGACAACCCTTGATCTTTTATCTTTGATTGAAGGGGTACCACCATTGAACGGACAATGGTTTGGTCCAAACGGAAATCCTATTGTTGGCGTTCCTACAGTAAACTTTAACGGTATCACACCGGGATTATACGATTATACATACGTAGTAAATAATGAAGATCCATGTGTGGATTTTGAAAGAACGATACAAGTTGAAGTACTTGATTGCAGTTGTCCACCATTTACACTGCGTACACCTGCTGATTTATGTAGTAATTCGGGCACACTGGATCTTGCTACACTGGAAACAGCGGTTCCTGTTCCGGGAACATGGGGAGTTACCAACAGTAATAACGATGTGATTCCAATCACAAACAAAGTTCTGAACCTTACAGGTCTTCCTGAAGGAGAATATACCTTGACGTATACCGTGACTAACCCGCAACCTGGTTGTCCTCCATCAAGGAATGTTACATTAAATGTGTTTGCACCTAAAAATTCCGGTGTGGGTAGTACTGCCAGCTTCTGTACAGGTGTAACAGATGTGGTGACATTGTTTAATCTGCTTTCTAATGCCGATGCAGGTGGTGTATGGACCAGTACACAGGTCGCTGGATTTACTGCCTCTAATGGTACTTTCAGATTGACGGGAATTCAGCCTGGATTGTATACATTTACGTACAGCTTTACGAATCAGGCTCCTTGTCCGAACACAAGTACCGAAGTGTTTGTCAGAGTTAATCCATTGCCAATAGCTGACGCAGGAGCAGATAAAGATATCGATTGTGTAGTCAGAACGGTTTCTTTAGGTGGTAACTCCACAACAGGAGCAACCATAGTTTACACATGGACATTAAACGGAAATACAATCGGAAACACGGCCACGATCACAGCTAATGCCGGTGGAACGTATAATCTTGAAGTTTCCAATACTGAAACAGGTTGTAAAGCGACAGACGAAGTAGTTGTTGATCAGGCAGATGATCTTCCTGTTTTTGATGTTGATTCAGTCAACGTAAGATGTTTTAATGAAAACAACGGATCATTGACGATAAGCAATCTGACCGGTGGAGTTGCTCCTTACCAATATTCTTTTGATGGAGGTGCTACATTTGGAACAGCTGACAGAATATCAAACCTCAGACCGGGTACATACAGAGTTCAGGTAAGAGAATCTAACGGATGTGTCAACGAAGTAGTGGTAAATATCACACAACCTGAGCTTTTAGCGGTAGAGTTGGGTGAAGATGTCAGAATCAATCTGGGAGATTCAGTGACTGTTGAAATATTGACAAATATTCCGGACAGAGTAACTGAAATTTTATGGACAGCTAATGGACAGCCGATATTTGTCGGTCAAAGAGTAACTTCTTTTGTGGCTAAACCGGATGTAGAGACGATATATACGGTCACTTTGGTTGATGAAAATGGTTGTACAGCAACCGCAGACATCATTATCAGAATAACAAAGGTCAGGGTTCTCGAAATTCCGAATATCATTTACCCTGAAGCCGGAGATCCGGACAATCAGACATTTATTGTTTACAGTGATGATTTGGACAGAATTCTTAAATTCAAAATTTACGACCGTTGGGGTAATTTGGTCTACTCACAGGATAATATTGACCCTAAAAATGAAGTTGATAGATTCTGGAATGGCAGATTTGAC
>JALHOZ010000028.1:52388-59498 GCA_022842725.1 Saprospiraceae bacterium | reverse complement strand
TGTCATTCTCAAAATGCATGGACACCGGCATTTTTTGATCACAACATGGTCTATCCGCTCACCGGAGCGCACGCAACGATCGCAGATCAATGTGTCCTTTGCCATGTCGGAGGATACAACAATACACCCAATACCTGTGCCGGTTGCCATCAGGAAGATTACAATACGAGTTTGAATCCAAACCACAGTGCCCTCAATTTTGGAACGGATTGTGTCTCCTGTCATACCACGGCACCGGGATGGAGTCCTGCATTAATGCCCAATCACGATGATTACTACGTGATAGCCGGAGCCCACCTCGCCATAGCTAATGATTGTATCGCCTGCCACAACGGCGATTACAACAATACGCCCAATACCTGTTTTGGTTGTCATACCGCAGACTACAATGCTGCTGTTGATCCAAACCACAGCGTCAACCAGTTTCCGACCGATTGTACCTTGTGTCATTCACAAACGGCATGGGAGCCTTCAACCTTTGATCACAACAATTATTATCCGCTCACCGGAGCCCATGCTTCTGTGGCTGATGATTGTGTCGCCTGTCACAACGGTGATTACAACAATACACCGAATACCTGTGCCGGATGTCATACACAGGATTACAACACATCCATAAATCCGAATCACGTTGTTTTGGGATTGTCCATGGATTGTGCCACTTGTCATACCACCAATCCAGGCTGGCAACCTGCGACCTTCCCGGTTCATGATAATTATTATGTTATTCAGGGAGCGCATACGACATTGACCTGTGCCGATTGCCACAACGGCAATTACAACAATACACCGAATACCTGTTTTGGATGTCACGCTGCTGACTTTAATACTGCGACGGATCCAAATCACAGTGTTAACCAGTTTCCGACAGATTGTACCTTGTGTCATTCACAAACGGCATGGACACCTTCGACTTTTGACCACAATAATTATTATCCGCTCACCGGTGCGCATGCTTCCATTGCCAATGATTGTGTAGCCTGCCACAATGGCGATTACAACAATACACCGAATACCTGTGCCGGATGTCATACCCCGGACTACAATGCGACATTAAATCCCAACCACCCGACTTTGGGGATTTCGCTGGATTGTGTGAGTTGTCATACGACCGCTCCCGGCTGGCAACCGGCATTGTTTCCGATCCATGATAATTATTATGTGTTGCAGGGAGCACACCTAAGTCTGGATTGTGTCGATTGTCATAACGGCGATTACAACAATACGCCGAATACCTGTATTGGTTGTCATTTGGATGATTATCAAAATACGAACAACCCTGATCACGAAGTGGCACAGTTTCCGACGGATTGTACGGCCTGCCATTCACAAAATACGTGGACACCTTCAACGTTTAATCACGATGACATGTATTTCCCGATTTACAGCGGCAGACACGATGGCGAATGGAACTTATGTTCTGATTGTCATTTTAATCCCAATAATTACAGTTTATTCAGTTGTATAGATTGCCATGAACATGATAATCAGGCTCAGGTAGATGAAGACCATCAGGGAGTGAGCGGTTATCAGTATAATAGTAATGCATGTTATGATTGTCACCCTACCGGTGAAAATTAAATTTTTGATTTTGAAAAACATATTTTTATATATCATTTTTTTCTGTTTGCCAATGATTTTGGCGGCACAAAAAACAGCAACTGAAGTCATCGGGAGTGTATCATTTAAAACATCAAAAAATATTTACGTAAGGTTTTCGAATACAGAATCTTTAAAAGTCGGAGATACATTGACATGGAAAAAAGAAGGTTCGATCTATAAATCTTTGGTCGTAAGACAAAAATCATCGACTTCCTGTGTCACTGAAAATTTGCAATCAAATGATCCGGATATAGGTCAGGAAGTGATATTTGAAATGCCGGTAATCATAAGAAAAGAAGAAAAGATCCCGGATATTCCTCCTGTGGTTCCTGATATCGATCCGGTACCGGTGGTTTCTGTTTTGGATACCATTCAGGAAAATCCGAAAGACAAAAATCCCCTCAAAAAACAAGTTACCAACGGAAGGTTGACGTTTTCCACCAATGCAAGTGTCAATCCGGACAATAAAAATAATTTTCAAAGGATCCGAGCTTCTGTTGCGCTCAATATTCAAAATATCCATAAGTCAGATTTTTCATTTCAAACCTATCTGACCTACAGACACAGATATGGTGTCGATCAATCCACGTCTGATTTTTATGATGACTTTAAGGTGATCAATATGGCCGTTTTGTATCAGCCCAATCAAAAATTTAATGTTTGGCTGGGTAGAAAAAATAACAACAACATCGCCAATCTTGGTGCTATTGACGGTATTCAGGGAGAATATCATTGGAATAAATATTCGTTGGGGACATTCATCGGAACCCGACCGGATTTTACGAATTTTACTTTCAATGCCAAACTGCCTCAAATAGGATTGTATATTGTGAGAAACGACACCGGCAAAAAAGGAAATGCACAAACTTCGTTGGCTATCGCAGAACAACAAAACGATTTTAAAACCGATCGGCGGTTTTTGTATTTTCAACACAATAACAACCTTGTCAAAAATCTGTCTTTGTTTTTTTCTTCAGAGCTCGATTTGTATAAAAAAATTAACGGTGAGGTTTCAAACAAACCTCAGTTGACCAGTATCTATTCTTCTCTCCGGTACAGGGTGAGAAAAAATCTGTCAGTGTCTTTTTCTTATGACAACCGGAGAAACGTGATTTATTATGAATCTTACCAGACGTTTATCGATCAGTTGCTGGCTCAGGAGACGAGACAAGGATTGAGGCTGCAGGCTCAGTACAGTCCATTTCCCTGGGTAAATATCAATGCTTCAGCATTTTACAGGTATCAGGGAGATAAACCCGATCCTACCAAAAACTATGTAGGTAACCTCAATTTTTCAAGAGCCCTCCGTAAATCGACCAATGTATCCTTATCCTACAATCATATGTTATCTTATTACTTCAAAGGTAATATCATCGGAGCCAGAATATCTGACCATTTTATGAAAGGAAAACTGAACGCGGAAATTCAATACCGCAATGTTAATTATGCTTTTTTTAATTCCGAATCAACCTTGCTGCAACATATTTTTGGAATCAATTTTTCAATGAACTTGTTAAAAAATACCACTTTGATGTGCAGTTATGAAGGTACGATGGAACCTTCTAAAATCTGGCACCGTTATTTCATTACTATTTCTCAAAGATTTAAAAATTAATTTTATGTTGTTTAAATATTTTAGTTTCATCCTTTTTGCTGTTACTTTATTTTTGTCATGTGAATCCAAACCTAAAATTATTGTGGAAGATACAGCCGCAGCATCGACAGAAGAGGGTTTACAGAATGAAGGAATGAATACTAACGTGGCAAATCCGGGCAGCGCGGCAAATGCTGACGTTCATCAGGTCCTGATAGATGAAGTATTACAAACAGACCGGTATACTTATCTAAAAGTCGATGAAAAAGGACGGAAGTATTGGTTGGCCACGGCAAAAACGGAAGCTCAAAAAGGTCAGGTGTATTTATACAGAGGAGGTTTGTTAAAAACCAATTTTGAAAGTCGCGAATACAACAGGACTTTTGATACCATTTATCTGGTAAGTAACGTCATTCCCGCTTCAGAACATCCTGGAGGAACCCTGACTCCATCGGGTACGCCAACAGCTGCAGGAGCCGCGCCGCAAAATATGACACCCGCAGCAGAGGTAAAGGACGCTGTAAAACTTTCAGAACTATTTGCCAATAAAACCAAATATGACGGAAAGATCATCACCGTTTCAGGCGAATGTGTAAAAGTTAATAATGGTATCATGGGAAGAAACTGGGTCCATATCCAGGATGGAACAAAACATGATGGTAAAAAAGCCGATTTGACTGTAACTACGGGATTGGTGATACCGGTAGGCAGTAAAGTCGCATTAAAAGGAAAAATTGTGCTCAATAAAGATTTTGGAGCAGGATATCGATATGATGTTATCATGGAAGAAGCAGGCGGAATGTAAAAACCTCTCTGTTTTTTTACGAATATTTTAAAATGAAACAGATCCTAAATGTATGTATGTGCCTGTTTTTGGTTGCATTAACCGGTTACGGGCAGTCACCTCACGGGGATGATTTTGTCATGGATTGTGCGAAGTGTCATACTTCGGATGATTGGTCATTTAATGCGGAGATGTCATCATTTCGCCATGACAGTACCAACTTTGCCCTCAGAGGAAGACACGAACAACTGGATTGCAGATCCTGTCACCAATCTTTGGAATTTAAGAAAGCAGAAAGTACATGTATATCCTGTCATGGTGATTTGCACCAACAAACGGTAGGTTTTGACTGTGCAAGATGTCATAACACACTCACCTGGGTTGTGGAAAACATCACCCAAATGCACGAACAGGTTTCCTTTCCTTTGTTGGGAGCCCATTTGTCTGTCGACTGTTACGAATGCCACAAAAGTGAGACAAATCTAAGATTTGATCCGATAAGTCCTGAGTGTATTTCCTGTCACAAAAACGATTATGAAGGGGCAAAAATCCCGGATCATGTTGCTCAGGGATTTCCGGTTGATTGTTCTTTATGTCACAGCCAAACCCAAACAGGGTGGAGCGGCGAAACCATCCTACATAGCTTTTTTCCGTTGGTTGGTGGCCATCAAATCAGTGACTGTTCCATTTGTCATACCACGTCAGTATATGCAGACATCAGTCCGGATTGTATTATCTGCCATATCGATGATTATAATAATGCAAAAAATCCCGACCACACCTTATTTCCAAAACAATGTAATTTGTGTCACGGCCTGAATCCAGGATGGATGCCGGCCTCATACAGCGACCATGACAGCAGTTTTCCCATTTATTCCGGAAATCATAAAGGGGAATGGAATAATTGTACGGATTGTCATACCATTTCCGGAGATTTCACTTCCTTTAGTTGTATCGATTGCCACGAACATAATAATCCCGGTAGTTTAGCCAAAGAACATGATGAAGTTGGCGGTTATCAATACGTCAGTACCGCATGTTTGGGATGCCATCCGAAAGGTGATTAATCCGCCATTCGGAAAAATTTTATCTCAAATCACATCGAAGGTCAACTTTGTCTGTATAACCTCCTCCAGTTGATGAATGCCAGAACACTGATTATTCCCAGAATGATAGCGGTGTAATAGACCTGTGATGGAATCGGCACCGGATCACCGGCAGCATAAGAATGTAGTCCGGACAAATAATAATTAACGCCGAAATAGGTCATAATGACCGTCGCAAATCCGAAAAGGGATGCAAAATTAAAGGCAAATGCACTTTGTAATCCCGGGATAAACCTCATGTGCAAGATAAATGAATACACCAAAATGGTGACCAGTGCCCAGGTTTCTTTAGCGTCCCATCCCCAGTATCTGCCCCATGATTCATTGGCCCACACACCACCGAGATAGGTTCCCACACTCACCATAAATAAACCACCCAACAAAGTGATTTCGGCGACGGTAGTCAATTCTTTGAGGATACGGTGGGTTTTTGGTTTATTATTTTTGGTTGTAAATATGATGAGCAAAAGATTGAGCATGCCTATGACGGCACCCAACATTAAAAATCCGTAGCTACCTGCCTCAAGCGAAACATGGATGGTCAGCCAATAGGATTTTAATACAGGAACCAAAGGGGTGATTTCGGGGTCAAGCCAGCTCATTCCGGCTACGAGCAGGATGGTCGCAGCCAATACAGTGGTCGCAGACATTCCTCCAAGGGATTTTCTGGCAAAAATCAGACCTGCCAACATGGTGGTCCAGCCTATATAAATCATAGATTCATAACCATTACTCCATGGAGCCCTTCCAGAAACGTACCATCTCAATGCCAGGCCCAACGTATGAAAAGCAAAAAGCGCTATCAACAGGAACCAAGCCCATCGGGTATATTTTTCTGTTTTTGTATTGTGCGAAAACACACTGTAAAAAAACAGCCCCAAAAACAACAAACTTATGAGACCATATATATTGCGCAACCTTCCGAAAACGTCCAGTTGATTCAACAATAATTCGGCTTTAATTTTCGAATTTGACGGAATGACGGCACCACCGAATTTTTGTTGGTCACCTGCTATTTTTCCCAACCAATCAGAAGACATATTTTCTGATCCTGTTGGCCCTGTTTGTTGGAGTTCACTCAGATATGCAGCAAAATTTTCGTATTGAGCCAATACATTTGGATCCGGCAATTGTATTTCGCGGATTTCAGCCGGTGATACCCAGGTGTTATTCGGGTCTCCGGGAACCGGAAAAAGTTTGAGAAATCTGCCTGAAAAAACCATATTGGCGATATTGATTTTTTCATCCAGTTTGATGACGGCCTTTTCAAAAGTCCCGTGATCTTTTGGATTGATGGCTTGTGCTTCTCTGATATAATCTCTTAATTTGTATTCAGCATTGTCCGTAAAAAATTGCCGGTAGCTCAACATTTTTTCTGTAGTCCCTAATATTTTGTTGATTTCCGGATGGAAAGTTACCGAGATAAGGGGCACTTTTTCCCATTTTTCAGGAGCCAATGTCATCGACAAATAAATTTGATCAGACGTCAGACCATATAAATTGTCTTTTTTAGCCATTTTACGCAAAATTTCACCGGACAACGTATTGACGGGTTTAAACCTTCCGCGAAAATCCTGAACGACCAGTTTTCCGAATGCTGTTGCCTGTTCTTTACTAACCTCAGAAACAACGGTAGTTGATTGTCCGGATAGATTACTTCCAAAGAACATAAAACACAAAAGAATTAAAACAGCTTTGGATTGTTGTTGGTCTGAAAGTTTTTTTGCCAAATGAGCAAACCGACTGTTTTTTACAAAAAATGTCATAGCGAGACCGATGGTTAATAAAATATATCCTATGTAGGAAATCCAGGTTCCCCAAAAGTCATAGTTGACACTCAGATAGGTTCCCGCTTCATCCTGATCATAAGATGATTGGAAAAAACGGTATCCGCCGTAATCTAAAATATTGTTCATAAAAATCCGGTAATCCATATTGACCCCTTCCTTCGGATCGGACAAAGTTACTTCGCTGGCATAAGACGAAGGGTTGTCGGTACCGGGATATCTTTCCATGATAAAATC
>JALHOZ010000028.1:0-52288 GCA_022842725.1 Saprospiraceae bacterium | reverse complement strand
CCCAAAGTAGAAACATGGACAGGTTCTGAAAAAGAATAGGTTTTGCCCTTATCAAAAACCTTAAAATTGAGAAAGTTTTCGGCAGACAAAAAGGATTGGGAAGATTTACCTTCGCGGATGTGCATCATACCTTCATATCCGAAATATCGGGTGACACCTGCCCCGATGATAATAATGATGATGGAAGAATGAAAAATCAGAGCCGCCCATTTTTTTTGCTGAATCATTCTGAAACGGATGATATTGGCGATGAGGGTTCCGCTGAACAATACCAATAAAACTTCAAACCAACGTGCCCGGAAGACCAGATCTTGTGCAGAACTCGTTCCATAATCATTTTCGATAAATGTTGCAGCACCAATAGCTGCCGCAAAAATCAGAAGATAAGCGCCTGCTGCAGAAGTTGAAAAAAGTATATCGCTTGTTTTTCGTACAATCCGGATGATATCCATAAAATTTATGTATAAAAGTATAAAATTGTTATTCACCTAAATGTCAACATCCATTCCGGTGTTACAGAAAATCCGTGATGACCAAAATATTTGTTTGCCATAATGTATCAGGTGACCATAAATATTGTCATGTCGCCAAAGCCACATCAAATGACAAAAATACATCTTTAATTCTTAACGGTTTATACAAATTTACTGAAAAGGTGGATTGTGATGCCCGATCAGGAAGGAATGTTTTGCAAAATATTTTTGTATTTTCAGATTTATTTGGACAGAAACGCCTTTTTATTTTGCTCATTCTGGAATATTGTTGACTTCCGTCGTGTGTTTTCCTGAAATTTTGTAAGCTGTCAATCCTGATTTATGACCAGACGCATAAAACCTATCATATATCAAAGGTAATTTTGTACCTGTTTTATTAACCATTTTTGGCATAAAGTAGAAAACAGGTTATGTTCAGGATTTGTATATCAACAGATAAATCTTATATTTACATGATAAAAATACCCCTCATACAAAAGTATTAATATCATGTTTATCAACCCCGATCATCTTTTGACTTATGGCGCTGTAGCAAAAAAATATAAAAAAAACGAGTTTGTTTTTTACGAAGGTGACAGTTCGCGATTTTATTTTCAGGTTTTCGAAGGTAATGTAAAGATGTGTTCTTTTAATGACGAAGGCAGATCTTTTACACAAGGAATCTTTGGTCCCGGCGAAAGTTTCGGAGAGCCACCGTTGTTTATCAATGCTACATATCCCGCTTGCGCCGTTGCAGAATCCGATTGTGTTATTTTTAAGCTTTCCAAAGATACTTTGTTCAAATTATTAATTGAATTTCCTGAGTTGCAAATGAAATTTATTGTCCATTTTGCCAAAAGGATCTACGATAAGACAAACAAAAGTAAAAATATAGTCAGCCCGCATCCCGCAGAACGGATTTCCGGTTTTTTAAACAGATATAAAGCAGATAATAAACTTCCACAACAAAAAGTATTGATACCTTTTACAAGACAACAGATGGCGGATTTTTTGGGACTTAGGGTAGAAACGGTCATCCGAACGCTTAAAAAAATGGAGGAGGAAAAAAAAGTTGAAATCAGAAAACATAAATTGTATTATTAGATGGAAAATCGACAACAATGGGGATTTATTTTTTTTGCTTTGTTTAACCTAGTAATAGTAGCATTGTTAGGTGTTTTGATGAGGTATAAAATTGGATTTGAATTTCCTTATTTAAATCAAAAATATTTATTGCATGCCCACTCTCATTTTGCATTTTATGGCTGGGTTTCTCACATATTATACACGTTGATGTATGGTTTTCTGCTTTATCAAACTCAGAAACCAAAATATTTTCCTGTTTTAATCATAGCCAATCTGGTTTGTGCGTATGGTATGCTCTTTTCTTTTTCTGTGCAGGGTTATGGTGCTGTTTCTATTACATTTTCGACCATGTCGATTTTTATAAGCTAC
Source organism: Saprospiraceae bacterium (assembly GCA_022842725.1). Lineage (GTDB taxonomy): Bacteria > Bacteroidota > Bacteroidia > Chitinophagales > Saprospiraceae > OLB9. The sequence goes on along the minus strand of JALHOZ010000028.1, from coordinate 50,360 downwards.
TTCTTTGCCTGGTTTTTTATTAAAGAAATCAAACAAATTCCGTTTCGACATCCTTCGAAGGATTGGTTTATAGCAGCGTTGTTTTTTAACGTGATTTCTTCTATTGGTACATTTTATCTGGCGTTCATGATGGCGACCAAAAGTTTACAGCAGGATCATTATTTGGGTTCGGTTTACTTTTTCCTCCATTTCCAATATAACGGCTGGTTTTTATTTACAATTTTAGGTTTGTTATTTTATAAATTACACACCATAGCAGGGATTACTTATGATAGGAAAATATTTTTATCATTTTTTGCAGCATGTATGCCAGCCTACTTATTGTCCGTTTTGTGGGTTGGTCTTCCGTGGTATCTATACCTCATAACGGTAATAGCAGTAGTCCTTCAGGTTTTTGGACTTGTTTTGTTAATTCAAAAAATTAAAAAACATTATTCCCTGATTGTTGCACAAACATCCGTTTACGTTAGATGGATAATTGGTTTGGCTTTGATGGCTATGGTAATCAAAACAGGTCTTCAGACAGCCAGTATTTTTCCTGAAATCAGCAAACTTGCTTTTGGGTTCAGGTCAATCGTTATAGCTTATCTTCATTTGGTGCTTCTCGCTTTTACCACGTTGTTTTTATTGGGATATTTATTGTGGAATGGATTTATTTCTCATCATAAAACGGCACTTATTGCCTTGTTTATGTTTGTTTTTGGCGTTTTTGCCAATGAATTTGTTTTGATGGTTCAGGGAATAGCTTCTTTTGGCTATGTGCTGATACCCCACCTCAACGAAATGTTGTTGGCTGTCAGTCTGTTTATGTTCCTGAGCCTCATCATTCTAATATTTTCGTATCAAAAAGCGAGGATTTTATGATTGTAAGCATAAAGTTGCAATTTGTTAATCACCAACTTTGTGTCAATAAAATTTAACATCATGACACGAATATTTCCAACTTTATTTTTAGGATTATTACTTTTTTTTATTTCCTGCAAATCCACGACATCAGACGCTTCTGCAGAAAACATGACTTCAGGATCTGATGTGGCATCAGCTACAGACGGAGTCGGCCAATCAAATGTACAGGACGATGTATCAAATCCCAATGTGGTTCAGGTGGCAGTCAGCAGCAAAGATCACACGACCCTTGTTGCAGCAGTGAAAGCAGGGGGATTGGTAGATGCATTGAGTAATGCCGGACCGTTTACTGTTTTTGCTCCGACAAATGCTGCTTTTGAAAAACTTCCTGCGGGCACGGTAGAAGGATTGTTGAAACCTGAAAAAAAAGCGGATCTGGTTAATATCCTCGAATATCATACATACGTAGGATCTTTAAAAGCTGAATATTTTTCTGACGGCCAATCCTATGAGCAGGTTAATGGTAAAAAAGTTGATATTACCGTGAAAGACGGAAAAACCTTTGTGAACGGTACTGAGATTCTGGCTTCGATTCCGGCATCAAATGGTATGATTCATGTCATAGGAGATGTGTTATTACCCAAATAATAAGATTACATTCTGAAATTTTTCATTTTACAAACCCTTGTGTTTTGAAAACACAAGGGTTTTGTTTTTGAGGTAAGGGTAAGTGAAAAAAAATATAAGCCCTCAAGCAAGATTCTGTAATATACAAGTGCTGCTGAATAAGTCACCAATGAGTCAGGTTCAAAGTAAAAACAAATAAGATATATCGTAAAACCTCGATATGGCTTAAACGTAATTTTGTCAGAAGGATGATAACGGTTAATAGAAATGAAGCAATATTCAGCTTCAAAGACATACGACATATAATGACTTTACCCTTCAAACCTTACCGTTTTAAGAAAAAAGTAAACATATACTATAGAAATTGAAGAGTTTTCATTATTCAGCGGGTATCAAGTACAGATAATGAATATTTTGCACATATTTTTCAGTCCTTGATTAAATAGATTGTTTCCGGAAGATGCTCTTCTGTTAGTTTGGATCAATTGTTATTTAAAGATTAAAATATCAACATTCCATCATGCGGAAATGGGTTTGTAGATTGTGACAACCGGAATTGATTATATTTTTTTAAAAATATAATGGACATAATTGTCCAATATTAAATTTGTTTTTATATTTGCACCTGATAATCATTTTTAAAAGTATTTTAAATAAGTATTATATGAAACATTTTTTTCTTTCCCTAATCTGTATTTTCCTCTTTCTATCAGGTATTATGGCACAGGATTCAACAATCATAAATCCGCCGGTAAAGACTAAAATCAATGGTTATCATGTTGGAGTTGTACAGATTTTGTTTGCTACCAATAAAGGGGAAACTGTTTTTTTTGACAGAACAAGTGTATATTCTGTGGGATTTCCTTTTGGAATTACATTTAATACCGCCGGCAAACTTAAAATAGATTTGGAACTGGTTCCTTTTATAAATCCTTATATTTATTCTGACTTGCCTTACAACATTCACCTGTTATACCATCCCGGCATTTTGTACCCTTTAAAAGGAGGCTGGACCTTAGGGATGCGGGCAGCTTTTGAAATCGGTCAAGGTCAATTTGGGTTTACCCCTCTGATTAATAAAGGATTTAAAACCGGCAAAGGAACTACCTTTTTTATCGAATTGGTCTTACCCGGCCGTTTTGGACCGGAAAAAGCTTCGGGATATACGCAATTAGGAGGGATTCATATGGGACTTGGATTTTAATAATTAAATATATATTTTTTACTTTAAATTTAATAAAATGAGTATTGATAGTCATGCTGTTATAGGTGATATAGTGGCGAATAATTACAAAACCGCTGAAGTTTTCAGGACATATGGAGTCGATTTTTGTTGCAAGGGCAACCGAACTCTCAAAGAGATTAAAGACGCGGATGAAATTTGGTTAGAACAATTAATCAGAGATTTAAACCTTGTTTTGACAGATCAAAAAGATTCCGGGACTGATTTTAATACCTGGCCATTGGATTTATTGGCAGATTATATTGAAAAAAAATATCACCGGTACATTGAAGAAAAATTGCCGGTGATTGATGAATACCTCGCCAAAGTTTGTAAAGTACATGGACATGGTTACAATGAGTTATATAAAGTTCAGGAAATATTCAGGGCATCATCTGAAGATTTATTAAATCACATGTATAAAGAGGAAAAAATCTTATTTCCACACATCAGAAAAATGGTAATGGAATCAAGATCAGGTTTGCCATACGAAAAACCTATGTTCGGAGTTTTAAACAATCCGATTTCTATGATGGAAGAAGAACATGCCATTGAAGGAGACAGGTACCGGGAAATTTCTGCATTAACTAATGGTTATACTCCTCCACCGGGTGCATGTAATACTTTTATGGTAACCTATGCTATGCTGCAGGAGTTTGAAGAAAAACTCCATGAACATATACATCTTGAGAATAATATTCTTTTTCCAAAAGCAATTAAAGAAGAAGAAAATCTCAGACACAAACTAAATTAGTTGATATGCATCGTTTTGTGATTAAAAGAAACGGCGAATATAAATTATTTGAAGCTTATAAAATCCGGGATGCCATTCAGAAGGCTTTTCAGAGTGTTTCTGCGACTTACAGCAGTGATATAATTGATAAAGTTGAGGGCTATATAGGTGAAAAAACTGTCATTTCCGTTGAAGAAATTCAGGATATCATCGAAAAGGTATTGTTCAATAGTCAATACTTTGAAGTAATGAAAAGTTTTATGTTATACCGACATACAAGAAAAATGCAGCGGGAGCATCAAAACGGAATGAATGACGATACAACCTATATTGACAGTACGCAAACGGTAGAGGAATATATTCACCAAAGTGATTGGAGAATTAATGCCAATGCCAATACATCATATTCCAATGCAGGTTTGGTTAACAATATTTCGGGGAAAATTATTGCCAATTTTTGGCTGGATAAAATATATGCACCTGAAGAAGGATATGCACACAGAAATGGGGATATTCACATTCATGACCTTGACTGTCTTACAGGATACTGCGCAGGGTGGAGTTTGAGAGTCCTTTTGAATGAAGGGTTTAATGGTGTCAGAGGCAGGGTGGAAAGCCGCCCACCCAATCACTTTAGAGAAGCTTTAGGGCAGATGGCCAATTTTTTGGGAATCCTTCAGAGTGAATGGGCCGGAGCACAAGCTTTCAGTTCATTTGACACCTACCTTGCTCCTTACGTTTTTAAAGATAATCTTTCATTTCCGGAGGTATTAAAGGCCATAAGAAGTTTTGTGTATAATCTAAATGTTCCTGCAAGGTGGGGACAGTCCCCATTTACCAACATTACTCTCGACTGGGTGGTACCCGACGATCTCAAACAACAATTTCCTGCCAGAAACGATCGACATTTATTTGACCAAATTTCCGACAATGGTTTTTTATCAAGGATTCAGGATAGAGGAATATCTGCGCCTTCTGACATGTGTTATCAACACTTTCAACCGGAAATGAACATGATTAATAAGGCATTTTACCAGGTGATGACCGAAGGTGATGCAAATGGACAGCCTTTTACTTTTCCCATTCCTACGGTTAATATCACAGAAGACTTTGATTGGTATGGAGAGAATACAGACTTATTATTTGAAAATACCGCCCGAATCGGTTCATCCTATTTTCAAAATTTTGTGGGAAGTCAATACATTTATGACGACCAGGGTAATAAAACAGAAAATCCTCTCGCCTACAAACCAAATGCTGTACGCAGTATGTGCTGTAGATTACAACTGGATCTCAGAGAATTACTCAAACGGGGAAACGGACTTTTTGGCAGTGCCGAGATGACGGGTAGTATCGGAGTAGTTACAATCAATATGGCAAGATTAGGCTATCTTTATGCCGGTGATAAATCAAAATTGTACGAAAAACTGGATCAATTGCTCACCATTGCTAAGTCAACCTTTGAAAAAAAACGGATTTTTATTTTAGAAATGTTTGAAAAAGGACTTTATCCTTATACAAAAAGGTATTTACCAGGTTTCAAAAACCATTTTTCCACCATCGGGGTAAATGGTATGAATGAAATGATTTTGAATTTTACCAAAAACACACATGATATCAGTACGCAAAAAGGAATCAATTTTGCCGAAGAAATTTTAGATCATATCCGCAGCACCTTAAAAGTTTTTCAGGAAAATACAGGTAATCTGTATAACCTGGAAGCAACTCCGGCAGAAGGTACCACTTACCGTTTTGCCAAAGAAGACGTTAAAAGATTTCCGGATATATTACAAGCGGGCTCCATGAGTAATATCTATTATACCAATAGTTCTCAATTACCTGTTGATTATACAGAAGATCCATTTGAAGCGCTCTTGTTGCAGGATAACCTCCAATGTAAATATACCGGTGGAACTGTGTTACATCTATATATGAGCGAAAAAATTAACAGTGCTGAAGCTTGTAGAAATTTTGTAAAAAAGGTAATATCAAACTTTCGCCTGCCTTACATTACAATAACTCCGGTGTTTAGTATTTGCCCGGTGCATGGATACCTTAACGGAGAGCATGAATATTGTCCTAAGTGTGACGATTTATTAATGATACAAAAAAATAAACAAAAATATGAACTCGAAAAAATGTAATTCAAATTTGAACCATGACACTCCCGAAAGAACAAAGTGTTTGGTTTACACCCGGGTAATGGGATATCACAGACCGGTAGAAAGTTTTAATATAGGTAAAAAAGGTGAGCACAAACAAAGAGTATATTTCAAAGAACAACCTGCAGCGGAAATTAATTTATAATTATACGCCATTTACGTTGTTGGATTATCCTGATAAAACTGCCTGTATTTTGTGGTTTGCAGGTTGCAATATGCGATGTAGTTATTGTTACAATCCGGAAATTGTGAATGGAAAAGGAAAACTTTCTTTTGAAGAAGTCAAAACATTTCTTCAGTCCAGAAAACAATTTCTAGACGCAGTGGTCCTGAGCGGAGGTGAATGTCTGCTGAGCGAAGGAATCGTGGATATTATTTTTGAAATAAAAAAAATGGGATTTTTGATAAAAGTTGACACAAATGCCAGCAGACCTGAATTATTAAGAAATTTGATTAAAAATGAATTGATAGATTATGTTTCTCTTGATTTTAAAGCCACAAAAGCAAAAATATTTAATGTAACTAAAAGTGATTTTTACGGTGAATTTATATCAAGTCTCCAGATTTTATTAGATTCAAATATCAAGTACGAAGTGAGAACGACTATACATTCTGTTTTATTGGATCGCGGGGATATTAGTGAAATGGTCAATATTCTTTCTGATTTGGGTTATCGAGGCAAATATTTTATCCAAAACTTCAGAAACCATTGGCAAACATTAGGCAATCCCGGGCCTTCTTTTTATAATTTTAATTTGATTGAATGCAGCAATGATTTGATACAGGTTTTAGAAAGATAATGTTATTTTACAATAATGAACACTTGCTACTTCGCCGGGAATGTATTTTATTTCATATGCATGAAAAAATAAACATCCCAACTTATTTAAAAAATCCAAAAATATTATCGGGTGGTATATTCCGGGAAGAAAGACATTGTCTCACGATAATATAGAATTTTGGGGTGCATTTCACGACTTCGTACTTATTGTCCCGTTGGAGTAATTGTCACAACGGGACAAAATGTTAGTAGCCTCAGATGAAATCCGTGGTTAAGTTAAACCGGGAATTCATTTTGGCGGGATTTTTGCCAAAAATTGCAAAAATCGTGACAAAATCAGGGATGAATATTCCGGGAAGTCGTGAAATGCACCCGAATTTTGAGGTTCACAGCAGTTTTACAATCACATTCCAATCTGACTGCTTTCATATGTTTTGTAAAAAAATGGGGTATTTTACACAAAGTTTGCTCTTTCCGACTGTTGCGAAAAAAAGGGGGAAATATTTGTATAGTGCATGAATAACTTTTTCATTGATGGTTCGCCCAAAGTAAACCAGTTTGAAAATAGATTAACTTTAATTACTTTTGTTTTAAAATTTGATAAATATGTTTTCAAAAGCTTGTGAATATGCCATACGTTCTTCGATATATATAGCTTCTCAAACCATGGCCGGTAGGAAGGTAGGTCTGATTGATGTGGCAGAAAAAATACAATCTCCGGAAGCTTTTACTTCAAAAATTCTTCAAAAACTTGTTAAAAATAATATAATAATTTCTGTAAAAGGTCCGGGAGGAGGCTTTATGACAGACTTGTCAAAAATGGAAAGTATCAGTTTAAAAATGATAGTAGAAGCATTTGAAGGGGATGTTTTGCAAAGATGTAGTCTGGGGCTTAACGAATGTTCAGATTCACAACCTTGCCCTTTTCATTACAAGTACAAGCCCGTTAAACAAAAGTTGCTTCATATTTTCGAAAGTACGAGCCTTAAAGATTTGATGAAAGGGATTGAAAATGGCGAAACATTTTTAAGGATATAAAAATGCCCCAATGACAGACATTGAGGCACATTAAAGAATTCTATATCAAAATATCAAAGTACTTCTTCAAGATGTTGTGTTTTCTGTTGAACCTTTGTGGGAAGGACAGGATCCATTTGGTCTATGTTTTTTACCATCGGTTTTAGGGATTTTATTCTTGTGACAATAAACCAGGTGAGTGGCAATACGCCACCAAAAAAGAATACAGATGCGCCGATTCCTCTCATCCAGGTAAGCTTATTGAAGATGCCGTAATCAATAAATTCATGTGAACGACCATACCAAAGTCCTTGCTCGACTACTGCCTTAAACTGTATAGATCCGGCCGGAAATAAATCCAAAACCACCATTAACATCAAACCTATGTTAATAGACCAGAATGAAAAATTTACCACCTTTTTATTCCATGCCTGTTCTTTGATCATAAGTCTTGAAGCAAACAATAGGGCCGCTAGAGATATGTTGCCGTATACGCCCATCAATGCAGCATGAGCATGGTTAACAGTAAGATAGGTTCCATGTTCAAAATAATTCATGATGGGTAGGTTGATGATAATTCCTAAAACACCGGCTCCAAAAAAATTCCAGAAATTAACCGCTATTAAAAACTTAAAAACTTCAGGAAATCCAAAATTTCCAAGATTTTTGTGTTCTATCTCACCTACTGCCATGCGCGGCATATTTTTAAATCTCCATGCTTCTACAGTTAAGAGGATAAGTGGTACAAATTGTAAAGTGGAAAATACGCTACCCAGAGCCATGGTTGCTACGGGTTTGGCATTCCAATAAAAATTGTGAGATATGCCTAATAATCCTGTGCCTAAAAATAAAATAGTTGCAAAATATACCACCCTGATAGCAGCTTGTCTGCTTACCAATCCCATTAATACCATCAGGTAACTCACAATGACTGTAATAAAAACTTCAAAAAAAGCTTCGACCCACATATGAATTACCATCCATCTCCAGAAGTCCGCTATCACAAAATTGGTTTCCGGTTTGGCAACAAAGCCGGATAAAAAAAGTAGTGGAATACCGATCACAGAATATAATATCCAATTGGATAAGTTCCATGGCTCTTTTTTGATAAGCGCAGGTTTGATACCCCGATAGACCACTACCATCCATAATATAAAAACAACCATTAATAATACCTGAAATCCTTTTCCAAAATCCACAAATTCCCATCCCTGATGTCCAAGCCAGTACCACCAGTCTCCCATTAATCCCAACGGGCCTAATACCATTCCTGTGAGAGAGCCACCCACAAGAATAAATAATAATACAAACAAAATATTTATTAATTTTAACTGTCCGGGTATCTCTTTTTTAGCAAGGATTGGCAATATAAAAATGGATGAGGCTATCCAGCATGTTGAGATCCAATAAAGGGATAGCATTAAATGCCAGCTTCTTGAAATGGTAACCGGAAAACTATCCTGTATATTAATACCAAAAAATCCAAGCCAATTGACGAAGTCATTAATGGTCACCAATCCACTGGATACCTGAATAAAAAAAAGTAAAATGGCAACAAAAAAGAATTTAAAGGTTGCTTTTTGGGTCGGTGTAGGCGAAAATGAGGAAACCCGCTCCATGGAAAATAAATCTTTTGTAGCTGGTTTGAAAAATTTATTCGGTAATTGATTATACTGACCGATAAAGTACAAAACAATTCCACACATCAAAACAAAAGCTAACAAGCCTAAAACACTCCACAATATGACCGGTGATGTAGGGGAATTTCCTGCGGACGGATCAAAAGGCCAGTTGTGTGTATAACTGTAATTAGCACCTGGCCTTTCAGCTACACATACCCATGCACCCCAAAAGAAAAAGGAGCTTAAATCTTTAACTTCCTGTTGATCTTTGATGTAATCAGGTGGTAATGAACCCAATCCTCCTTTGTCATTTATAAAAATGTCAATGTAATAATTTTGAAGTTTTCCATGTGCATACACTTGTGCCGGTGTAAGAGTTACCATATCAGATGATTTATTGTACCGGTTTACTTTTAATTCTTGTTTTACTTTTTCCTGAAGCTGTTTGATGGCATATGAATCAGGACTCTCTCTTTTAGTAGATTTAAATTCATCAATATAATATTCTGTCATAAATGCAGAGGTCAGATGTAAAGCTTCAGCAGTAAAATCCGGGCCTCTTTGAGCACCATCACCAAAAAAGCTTCCGTATTCCATAAGAGCATATTTGTGAAATACTTCCTGACCCCGTTCAATTGTTTTTTGATTTAAAATGGTACTCCCTTTTTCATCAATAAATCCTGCCATCGGCGGAGCATCTATATATGTCTGAAAACCGATCAAACCTACGCCTAGCAGACTGATAATAAGGATAAAAGTTAAAGGACCCCACCAATTTTTAGTATTCATGATATAGCTCATACTTCGTGAGCCTGAATTTTGATTTTCCATATCTATTATTTAATATTTTAAGATTAAAGAATATAAAACTTCGGAATTCAGGAAAACAGAAGTTTAGGCATCACGCCGAAACGTGATGCCGGATATATTTATAAACTTCTGTTAATTGGTGCAGTACCTTCTATCTGAGAGCAGCTTTTGAGCTTATTATTTTTTCCAGGGTTTTTGCAAAACTCTGTTTGCTGCCAGATATCCCAATCTTAATCCTTCTTCGCAGTCCATCCTGTAATGTACACCTAACGGCAATCTGCTGTAAGCATTTTCTACTCCTGCTTCAATAAATGAAGTATAAGATCTTGGCACACCTAAAAATTCAAATCTGTTTTTATGGCAGTTGTCCGTAAAATATCGGTTATTTCCAAAAATATCAGTTAATATAATAGATGCAGATCCACCAAATCCTGAATGTCCGGATGGATAAGCAGGAAATTCAGGCGTCAGACTTTGTACATTAGAGTATGGGTTATGTAGCGCCGTTTTCCAGTTAGGGTCGATATTTTCTCTGATAAACTCAATAGGACGTCTGACATTGTATATATATTTTGAATTCCAAATAGCAATGGAAGCATCCGCCATGGCCATACCTAATTTGGCATATAATTCTACGGCTGTCGCCAAAGAAATTTTATCTTCTGCCACCATTTGATTTGCAATTGCTATTTGTCTGCAAGCCGGCTCAAATGTCACCTCAAAGAAGTCATCACTCCAAAATTCTGCAATCCATTTATCTTCATAATTTAGATTGTCAACCCAGACTTTAGTTTCCAGAGCTTGCTGATAAAACTTTGAATTTGGGTCTTCGCTGTAACCTAAGGGAGCTTTGGCACGTAAATCTGTGTCTTTCATAGCAAAAGTTCTTACTTTGCCCCAATATGGGTGTAATGCAGGTGTATAATCAGGCCACGTTGGTTGCCATAATTTTTCTCCTGCGGGACCTGTAACCGGAGGAATATAAGAACTTGGTCTCGGATTTTTATACGCTTCATGTCCGTATACATCTGTGGCACTAAAAGCAAATACAGCTTCTGCTACGGCAACCCCAAAATATTTTGATCGGTTAATGGTTTCATTGCTCACCTCGCTGCTGAAGTAGTCTAAAAATTTTTTCTCTAATCTTTCGATTTTTAACAGATGTTCTGTTTTAATGTGAGGATAAAATTTTCTGAACATTTCTGCATAAGCTGAATTCGCTACTGTTGGCCAGTGGTATTCTTTTTCTTTATCAATTTTCGGAATTTCCAAACCAAAATATTCTGATTGTAAAGATTTATTTTGGGGCATGCCAGGTACCACAGCTTCATAAACAGCCAAACCAACATATCCCATCATTCTTGACGCTGCCGGTGGCCGGTAATTGGGAGAAAACCTGTCAATTTCTGTTAATAACTCATACCATTCATAAGGGACATCTGCATTATATTCAGAAGCATTTTTGAATTCTGTTGTCGTGTCATTTATGTCATTGGTACATGACGTAACAAATAATAAAGATGACAGAGCTAAACAAAACCAAATCATCCGATGAAAAACTAAAGACTTCATACCGAAATTTTTAAAATTGTTAAATAATGGACAAATATATCCGATATTTTTGAAATAAAAAACAATTTGTAATATAAATTTAAAGATTTTATATAAATTTAATAAGAAAATATATAAAATACTGATTTAATGATGGTTTTGTTATTCTTTAATTTCTTTTCCGGACTTGATTTGTTGCGATAGCGCGTTGGGGTCTTACAGCTTTCTTTTACATTGATATGCACGTTTTGTTATTTCGACAGCATTTTTTAAATCCTTTTTCAATAAAAACAAAAACTTTCGAAATGAAAAAAATATTTCTTCACTATAATTATACGACTATCTCCTTAAAAACATCACATGTAGTTACGTCCGCAGATTATTTGGCTTCTACAACAGGAATGGTAGGATGGGTTCCTAAAATTTTCATTTGCATGATGGTGGCGATACTTTTTACTCTCTCTTTGAGTAATTTGCTGTTTTTGCCTGTATATAAGCCATCTATGGTCTCAAAAAACAACAACAACCAATGTTCAAAATGTTCCCGGGTCATTGGATTTCTGTTGTGAGCCATCATGTGTTTGGCCATCGGGTTGCCGGAGTAATTTCCAGTGTAAAATAGTACATTATCCCAAAAGTCATACATTACAGGCAAGTGGTTGTCCCAATCTACATGGGAAAACATAAAGCCTATAGTTTGGTCTTTTTTGACTTTTTCATAAAAGGAATTAACTATGATTTCAAGATCATGTCGGTTCATAATATCCGGCTTTGCCATAAGTTTACATTTTAAGATGAATGTTGATTTATCCCTGGATTAACATACATAAACTATCTTCTTCTGCATGAACTTCATGCAAAACGTCTACGGGTATGTCAAAAAAATCATATTGTTGTAAAGTGGTTGGTTCATTGTCCTGTTTATAGGTAACAAAGCCTGACATGACCAACAATCTGGCCGGGACAGAGGTTTTATGTTGTTCGAGTGTCATACCTTTTAAGAAGCCCATCAACATAATTTTATGTTCACCTGACTTGTAAAAAATGCGGGCGACAGGTTTATCTGTTGTGGCCAGTTTTTTGTTGATTTCTGTTATTATCTGGTTCATAAATCTTTATTTTTAAATAATCTGAGTGAAAAAAAGTAAGGTACGACAATCCATACCAACATGAAAATAAATGAGGTGAAATATCCGGTTTGTGTGCCGAAAAGTTTTTTGAAAATGGCGCCTGTATATCCCATCAAAGCGGCAACATCTATTTGCAGCAGTACCTGAATTCTGGCAAGATCTACAGGATTGATTGCTGTTAATAATACCATTATTTTTTCTATTGGATAATCTGCAAACTGAAACATAAAAAATAATACCAGGCCATCATACATTAATGAAAGAAATAACCACAACATAATGGACAATCCTATACCTTTGGCCTTATCTCTCATAAGAATAAAACACAACATAGCCACTGATACAAAAATAGTTGTGAGCAGTACTCCCGCCAAAATGACTACAAGTGCGGTCAATGGGTGGATAAACAATAATACAGGAATTCCGATACCAATCAAAAATGCTGCATTCAAAGCTACTGCCAATCCAGTAAACATTGCATACCAGATAGAAGACCTTTTTACCGGTTGACTTACTAATAATTCGATAAACTCCGTACTGTTGTACATATATATGTTGGCAAAAATGACGGAAACTAACGGAACGATGAGTAGGATAATATTGAGCAGGGATAATATTCCTTTGGAAACATTATCCTCAAGACTGAATATACTCCATGAAAATCCGCATAATATCAACGTATACAAGATGACTATCCTGTTTTTCAGGATATCTTTTATGATAAATGTAGTAATCCCTTTCATGACAAAACTCCGGTTTTCAATAATTTGTGAATCGCTCTGGAAACCCTGTTTTCTCCGGTTTCGGCAAACAGGTCTTCCATGGTTTTATTAAAAACAACAACAGACTCCTGCATAAAAACTATATTGGTCAACAGGTCGTCCAATTCGCTGAGTAAATGAGAAGTAATCAGGATGAGTTTTCCTTTTTCGCGCTCTTTGATGATTTTAACCCTGAGGATTTCGGATGCAATCGGGTCAAGACCGGCAGTGGGTTCGTCCAATATTAAAACGGGAGGATTAAATAAAAATGCCAAAGTAGCACTCACTTTTTGTGTCGTACCTCCTGAAAGGGTTCTCATTTTTTTATCGGCGATTTTTTCCATCTCAAAGGCTTCGAATAATTCTTTGTCTTCTGTGCCCTGATGGTTTCTGATGTTTTTGATCATTTGTATCACCTGACGAACTGACATGTTTTCAGGGTACCTTCCGATTTGCGGCATATACCCAATATTATTTTTGTAAAATACATCACCATGGATATTTTTTCCATCAAAAAATATTTCACCTTCTGTCGGAACTACCATACTCAATATGTTTTTGATCAAAGTCGTTTTTCCGCATGCATTCGGACCTATCAATCCTACACAGGTGCCTGAAGTAAGGGTCAGGTTGACTTTACGGAGTGCCGTTGTTTTTCCAAATTTTTTGGTCAGGTTATTAATCTCAATCATAATGAATAAGCTTTTAATAAAGGATGGTCATCTCTGAAATCTTCAGGAGTGATGCTGGGTATCAGTTTTTCTGTTTTTTCAAGCAAAGTCACCATAAAACTTCGGAAGAGTAACATGGCGATCGGATTATTTTCGATAATAAAGGAATACACATTAAGCGGATGAAAGGGTATGTCGCCATACATGTCTTTATCCAGATCGTACCCTTCATATTTGTCCCAATAGTTTTTGTCAAATTTATTCAAAACCAGACTGCCGTTTGTACTTACGTCAAAGGTATTTCCGATAAAATTATTTTGTGATATCACATTTTCCATACAATTAGCCTGAATTTTCAAACCCCAACCGTTGTTTAAAAATACATTTTTTTTAATCATAATCCTGTTGGCTCCTTCTAAAAACAAGGCCGAAGTATTGGACAAAAACCGGTTGCCAACAATCTCGGCATCTGATATTTCTTTGAGTAGTATTCCGTAAGAAGCGTCACCCGTACTGTTTTTGAAAGTATTGTTGTACATGGTCACTTTTTTGGTATACATCACAGCAACCCCTGCACCGTTTCCGTCAAAAACATTATTGATATAAGCATCGTCATTCGAAAACATAAAATGTAGTCCATAACGGATATTAAACCTGGATACATTGCGCCAAATGATGGAATGGGTTACAAATTCAAAATAAATACCATCTCTGTGACCCTGAATATGGTTGCCTATGATTTGTAAACTATCAGATTTCCAGCAATGGATGCCATTGCCGATTTGTTGTTCTTCTATGCCGTAAGCTCTTATTTTATTGTTTTTTATCAGAATGTTTTTTCCAAAATTGATATAAATACTAAAAAAGTTGTTTTCCAGTATATTGTTTTCAATGATAATATTCCCGGCATCATACACTTTGATGCCCCCGAGATCATTCAGCGAACCATACCCTGAATTTTGGACCTGAAATCCTCTGAATATTACATTGTCTGATTTGATTGATACTACTTCAAATTTTTTATCGCCATCGATGACCGGGTAGTCTACACCGATCATGGTTATTTTTTTATTGATAATAATATTACCTTCTTTGTACAAACTATGGTAAACAAAAATGGTATCACCATCTTTTGCAGAAAGCAGGGCTGCTCGTATCGACCTGTGTTCTTTGCCCGGGCCTACATGAATGTTTTTGGATATAACTACCGTAGGCATCAAAACAAATATTAAAAGTAAAAAGTGATATGTCAGGTCTTTCACGGTGTCTGTTATTGTAAAATTTCCAACCAATCAATACGTTCTGCAGATAAATCCAACCTGTATTTTTCTGCTTCATCCGAGGTTTTGAAAGCTGCAATATTTCCGGCCATCGGACTTTTTAGGTTTCCTCCTTTGATGTAAAAGGCGGATTCCGCGGGAATGAGTTCGTTTTCTCCCGGGTAATAATGCACAAAAAAACTTTTGACCTCTTTGTCGGGATTTTCGAGGTGAAAAGCCGACATGCAGGTGATATCATCAAAATGATAATATCGTCCTTTTTTAGTTAATATCTGTGCTGCAAAATGTCCTTCGGAAATATTCATTTTACAAAAGGCACAGGTATCTTTATGTAAGGATATTTTTTGAGGACCATCATTGCTGCATGAAAAAATAAAAAATAGGGGCAACAGCCATACCAATAGGGGTAATGTTGTATTTTTTCTAAATCTATTTACAAAGCCTGAAACCTGCAGATAAACAAAAGCTATACAAATTCCTCCGGTAAGCATCAGCCAACCTCCTGTATCAGGGATGGAATAAGCTCCGAAATTGAGCAATTGTTTGAATCCAATCAAAGGAGGTTGATAAGCCATACCGGGCACAATGATGGCAGCTGTAGGATCAAGATTATGTCCGTATTCGTATTCCCAACGCCAGAAGTCATACATTGCCAAAATGCCGAATAAAGCAAAGGTTATCAATAAAATCAAAACAGATTTTTTACTTTTAAAATATATACCGGTTACAATCGACCATAGTCCAAAAAATCCCAAAATATAGGGTAGAACGGTAAACTCTATAAATTCTTCGGCATGTAATGTTTTCATACCGATGTAGTGGTTCAATCCGTTGATAATCTCGACATCTCCACCCATTTTGTTGGCATAAATCAAAAGAGCAAGTCCTTCGGGATATTGGGGAGCATCCAACTCTATACGCCAAATGGGAAAATAAATAGCTGACAGGATACAAAATCCGGCCACTATCAGTAAAATTACTGATGATTTTGAAAAGACATTCATGATGTAATTTTGTATGGAAAATAAATTCTAATCCCTGAAAAAAATATGATACAGCACCCGGTGAGTAAAAAAGGGGACAGACACATCAAAATGACTGTCCCCTTTTTTTACATTATGTTGTTAACTATTGAGCCGGTTTTTCTACAACCGGGTTTTGTTTTCCCACATGAAAAGTGAGAGGTGTTTTACTGCCAGCAGGCGAAACCCTGACATATCCTTGCATTTCCTGGTGTAAGGCACTACAAAAATCTGTACAATACATTGGGAAAATGCCGACTCTGTCCGGTACCCACTTAAGGGTGGTGGTTTCTCCCGGCATGATCAACAATTCTGCATTGTTAGCTCCTTTTACACCAAATCCGTGCGGAACGTCCCAATCCTGTTCTAAGTTGGTCACGTGAAAATATACTTCATCACCCATTTTTACACCTTCGATATTATCCGGCGCAAAGTGTGAACGAACCGCTGTCATATAGACATGTACTTTATTACCTTCTCTGACGACTTTGGCTTCAGATTCACCTTTTGCAACTCTGGGGTGTTTGTTTTCACCTATCGGATATATTTTAAGCTGGCCATTATTTCGGATAAGATCGGCCGGTGCTGCCTGCGCATAATGGGGTTCCCCAATGGTAGGAAAATCAAGGATCATTTGCATTTTTTCACCGCTTATGTCAAATAACTGGGCACTTTGTGTCAGTTCAGGACCTGTAGGCAGATATCGGTCTTTGGTGATTTTATTGTACGCTATCAGATATTTAGGTGATGGTTTTCTGGTGTTTCCACCCGGAATACATAAGTGTCCTACCGAATAAAAGGTAGGAACTCTGTCCACAACTGTCAGGTCTTTGATGTTCCATTTGACTACCTCTGAAGAAACAAAAAAGGATGTATACGCAAAACCTTTACCGTCAAATTCTGTATGTAAAGGACCTAATCCCGGTTTTTTTACTTCACCGTAAAGGGCTTCTTCATATTTGATCACAGGAATGCCGCCATATTCGCCATCATAAGCTTTGTTGGCAATGGCTTTTTGAATTTTGTCAAAACTAAATACCGGAATAAGTGCCGCCAGTTTTCCACTGCCCACAATATACTCACCTGTAGGGTCAACATCACATCCGTGAGGAGATTTCGGACAAGGGATCATGTAACATATGTCTTTGAGCTCAGCCACATCAAGTACTGTAACTTCATTTTTGATTGTCGAGACCGCTGTATGGGTTTTTTCATCCCAAACATTATGAGCATATCGTACTTTTTGTTTTACTCCTTTGCCTGCTTTGAGATATTCTTCAGCTTTTTTCCAATTGACAGCCATGATAAAATCTTTATCCTTTTGAGAAGCATTTACTTCCAGTAGGGTGTTAGCTTGTTCGGTATTGTAGCAGGAAAAGAAAAACCACCCGTGCGACTTATCTCTTCCGCATCTTGCCAGGTCAAAATTGACTCCCGGTGTTTTTAATTGGAAAGCAATGTCCATTTCTCCGGATTCTTTATTTACACTGACAAATGAAATGTGCCCTTTAAAATTTTCTTTGTAGGTAGAAATCGGAACATCACCATCTGCATAGTCCGGAGGAACGCTAAATCGGGTTCCGGCTACAATGTATTCGGAATTTTCTGTTCCAAACGGAGAACTGTGGTTTCCGCCGCTATTTGGTAATTCCAGAATTTCTGCTGTTTTGAATGTCTTTAAGTCAACGCGTGCCAATCTGGGTGTATTGTTGGCATTGGCAAAAGCCCATTTACCATTTATCTCTCCGGAAGTTTGCGATAATTCCACATGGTGAAGGTCATCCCAAGGGACAAATCCGTGAGATGTGTTCAACATAGGTTTGGTTTCTTCACTATAACCCCAACCTTTTTCAGGGTCTACTGAAAAAACCGGAATAACTCTGAATAAACGTCCGCTTGGCAGACCATAAACCGACATTTGACCGCTGAATCCTCCACTCACAAAGTTATAGTATTCGTCGTATTGGCCGGGAGCTACGTATGCTTTGACGGCTGAATCTCCTTTAACGGAAGTTCCGGCATTTTTAGGTCGGCAAGATGTTATATAAACTAATGTTGCCATAACCATTACTATAAAAAATACATTTTTGGTTTTCATTTTTTTTGATTTTTATTTAATTAATACCATCATTTTTACGCATAAATTCCAATATATTTCTGGCTTCTTCTTCTGTCAGACTTTGATTGGGCATTCTTACAAGACACAGTTCAAGTTGTGCCTGAAGTTCAGGGTCTTTATCAATCATGGGTTCAGGATTTGTTATAAAATTCATAATCCAATGGGGTGTTCTTCTGGTCGTAACTCCTTTCCAACCTGGTCCTACCAACCTTTCTTCTGATAGTTTGTGACATGAAGTACATTTGACACCTGATGCAATTTCGCCGGCTTCAGCCATGGGTACATTCAAAGATGTTTCAAGCGTGAGGTTGCTTTCATTAAATTTTCCTTCGCCTCTTTTAGGGTCATAGTCTGAATCGGCTGCTTCCGCAGAGGTACTGCTGCCGGGTGCATCTCCCGAAGTGCCCGGAGCTGATGATTGTTTATTGCCACAAGACCATATCAGTATCATGGCTATACATGCTGCAAAAATTTTGATTTTTACCATTTTGTTTAAATTTATTTTGATGCAAAAGTCAGGTTATTCAAAATTAAAATTTATGATTGCAGTCATAAAGTACTTTTCAATGATTGTATAACAGATACACGGTTTGGGTGCTTATAAATTGATTTGACCAGATGATTTTCATCCCAATACTCAATTTTTCAAAATTTGGGTAATTTTTTCACATTTATCATATGGTCATGTCTTTATATATAAAGAAGGGCAGAGATGATATTATCTGAAAAACAACACATTACGTCTGACGAATATTGGTCAATGATAAAATGAATACAATTATAGGTTATAAATGAGGGTAATCCTGATATTATAAAAAAATGTAATGGTATTGTTTTTGGCTTAACGTTCATGTCAGCAAACAAAACACAGAAGCAAGTCCCGCAAAGGCGGGAGACGAGTAGAGAATTTTAATAACCAAGACCAAACTCATTATGTACTCATTTAAAGACGAAGTCCTGTTTAAGGATGTTCGTTTTGTACTGGCTTTCTGTATACTTTGTGTTATCGTCACGTATACCTTGGTATCGGCACAAGTATTATAGAAGTCATTCGACGAATACCACCTTACACAAGCCCGGCAGAAGCAATTTTGCCGGGTTTTTTTATGTCCGGGAATTCGGTATTCCGTTCGGATGGTGTTTATTTTGATAAAAACATTATTGTTAACGTTGCTTTTTTGACCGAAGATAGTCACACGTGTTTTATTTCTTCATATTTTATGTTTTAAAAGAACATAATATGTTTATTATCAATGAAATAGGTCATATTGTATTTTTTTCCTTTTCGAAAAGTTAAACCACATTCCCTTTATTAATCATTTTTAAACAAGATGTTAAACTTAGTGTAAAAAATACACAAAGCCTTGACTTTTGTGTTGTAAACCCTGAATTTTGTTTTTAATCCGGAAGTATTCATTATAAATTTCTAATACGTTTTCCGGGATTATAAAGGGTCACAACAAACAAATCATCAACGACCTGCCGGTTTTTTTAAATGTAAAAATACCGAATGAACCTGTTATGACCATAAGTTTCAAATTATTAACCATTTAAATATCTTTACCATGAAAAGTGTAAAAATTGTTTTATTCATGACGACAACCCTGTTATTGTCCAATCTGTCAAATGCAACGGACATTCCGAAAAAGTTTTCTGAAGGTACACAAATTCAGCAAATCCTGAAATCAGTACCTTCACCTGATGAAACAACAAAGGAGACAAAAGTAAATATTA
This sequence comes from Saprospiraceae bacterium, assembly GCA_022842725.1. Taxonomy (GTDB): domain Bacteria; phylum Bacteroidota; class Bacteroidia; order Chitinophagales; family Saprospiraceae; genus OLB9. Next base: position 30,272 of record JALHOZ010000028.1, on the reverse strand, counting down.
CTTTTATCGTCAATAATCAAAATGAATTGGTGGTACTGACTACCAATAATCATCTTTTTGATGATTCCATCAAATCGTTGCTGAATTACAAAAAAATTGTTTTATCAGACCTGAAACAAAATACCGTGTATACTTTGCCGGTAACATTCAGATAAATGATAGGTTTGTTTACGACAAGGTTTTCTCCTGAAAAGGGAAAACCTTGTTTTTTTAATGTGCGATTGAAAAAACTATCAATTATGTTAAATTGATTTGGGTGCATTTCACCGGTTCTCAATTATTGCCCTGGAAGGGCAAAATGTGAGTAGCCACGGATGAAATCCGTGGTTAATTTAATACGGAAATTCATTTTGGCGGGATTTTTGCCAAAAGTTGCAAAAATCATGACAAAATCTGTGATGTAATTTTCGGGAAGTCGTAAAATGCACCCATTGATTTTTATACCCTTCATCCTTGTTTAAGTGCCATTCGTAGAAAAAAACTGATTTTATATCTGATTCATGCAACTAAACATCCTGTTCTGACGTCAATAGATGTATACAAGTTTCAATAATTATTCATTATAACATTTTGTTAATGAATATGTTATGAAAATGTTAACATAATTATTATTATAAATTAAATATATTATTAACCTCAAATTTTTATTATCATGAAAAGTGTAAAAAATGTTTTTTTAATGTTGGGATTGGTTGTTTTTTCAACGATGATGTTTGCTTCACCAAAAAATAACATCATTAATTCTGAAGGAAAACAAATTCAAAAAATGTTGACATCCAATAATGTCATGAATGGTTTGGACAAAGACACCAAAGTGAATATTTCTTTCCTGGTGAATGGCCAGAATGAAATCATTGTTTTGTCAACCAACAACCAGGATTTGGATCAGGCTATCAAGTCAGCATTAAATTATCAGAAAATTTCTGTCAGCGAATTGGAATACAATACGGTATACACACTACCGGTATCTTTTAAATAAGCGACGTTTTTAAAAAGTTTTCATACTAACATAAGGTCATCCTTCACGACAAAGGATGGCCTTTTTGTTTATAAGCAATCATGTAAAAAATTTCTGAAATTTATCAAATCTACTTCCATCCTTCCAACATTCAAACAATACCATCATTTTTTTTTATCTTTGTGCCCATCATCATTCTGAAATGTACTTTAAAGATATTCCCGGTAAAACACCGGAAAAACAACAATTACTCCAGCAGGTCAAACAAAATAAAATTGCTCATGCCCAACTTTTTGTCGGAAAAGAAGGCTTCGGAGCTTTAGCCCTGGCATTGGCATTCAGCCGGTATGTGTTGTGTGAAAACAAACAGGAAGATGATGCCTGTGGCACCTGTGATTCGTGCAAAAAGTATGACCATTACGCCAAACCGGATGTTCATTTTGTCTATCCGATGATCAAATACAAAAACCTCAAAAGAGAGGACACCAAAAGTACCAACGCCATCGTTGACTGGAAGGAAGCCATACTGCACAATCCGTTTCTGAGTCTGACCGATTGGGTAGAAAAACTGGAAGGGGAGGGTAGCACACCGAATATCAACGTTCGCGAATGTAATGACATCATCCATCAACTGTCCCTCATGTCCTTTGACGGTGGTTATAAAATCCTGATTCTCTGGCTACCCGAATATCTGGGCAAAGACGGCAACAGATTGCTGAAACTCATTGAAGAACCCCCTGATCAGACATTGATTATTTTTGTGTCTCATGATATGGATGCGATTCTGACGACTATTATTTCCCGGTGTCAGGTTTTGAGGGTCACACCATTCGACAGAGATGAAATAGCAAATTATATTTACCAAAAATATAAATCCACCAACCAAAGAAGTCAGGAAATAGCCAATATGGCAGACGGGAATCTCCATTTTGCCATTCAGGTGTGCAATCAGGAAACCAAAGATTTTTCGGACATGCTGATTTCCTGGATGAGACTGGCTTATACAGGCAATCCGGTCACCATCCAGGAATGGTATGCGGGTTTTGAACCACTATCCAAAAATGAAAAAACAGCCTTTATTGAGTATGGCCTTCACTTTTTGAGACAGTTTATATTGTTTCAATATGCCGGTCAGGAGGTCGTCCGTATAACGGATCATGAAAAAGAGACCATTCAAAGAATGCAGAAAGTAATCGATATCCCCAAAGCAACGGCCATGATCTCCGTTTTTGAGAGACAAATTATGGCGATTCCACGGAATGCAAACCTCAAAATCATGTTTTTAACGGATACTTTGACACTCGGAGACATTATGAACGGAAAAGAAAGTGTATCTTTGCCGACATATTACCCGTAAAGGGATTTAAATAAATGTCAATTTTACCATGGGTTGTAGTACTTGTAGTGTAGATAAAAGCGGAACTCCCAAAGGATGCGGAGATAAAGGCCACTGTTCTTCAGGCAGTTGTAATAAAATGAATACATATGATTGGATCAATACAAAAGACCTGTACGATCCGACAGAATATAATTTTGTAGAAGTTTCTTTCAAAAAAGGAGCCCACAAAGATTTTTTTAAAAACATCCCTTCTCTCCATACCCTCACCGGGGATATGGTCGTCGTCGAAACGGCAAGCGGTTACGATGTGGGTAGAATATCACTATCCGGAGAACTGGTCAGGCTTCAGATGAAAAAAAAATCAATCACAGAGGATAAAGTGACCTTTCAGATCATCCGTAAAGCAAATGAAAGAGATCTTGAAAAACTACAGGAAGCCAGGACCCTTGAAAAAGCGTCTATGGTCAAAGCCAGGGTTATCGCCAGAACATTAGGGCTGGATATGAAAATCGGTGATGTCGAATACCAGGGAGACAAAAAGAAAGCCACCTTTTATTATACCGCCGAAGGCCGTGTGGACTTCAGAGAATTGGTCAAAGAATACGCCCGCGAATTCAAAGTAAAAATTGAAATGAGGCAAATCGGGGCCCGACAGGAATCTGCCCGAATTGGTGGTATCGGCTCCTGTGGCCGGGAATTATGTTGTTCTACGTGGTTGTCCGACTTTAAATCAGTCAACACATCTGCCGCCAGATATCAGAGTGCTTCCATCAATCAGACAAAACTATCCGGCCAATGCGGTAGATTAAAGTGTTGTCTCAATTATGAACTCGATATGTATATGGAGGCCGTTCGCGATTTTCCGGATGATGTCGATGTACTCAAAACCAAATTGGGCAGCGCTTCATTGATGAAAACCGATATTTTTAAAGGTATCATGTACTATGTATACGATAATGATAAAATGCGCTCCAACTTCATAGCCGTTAATAAAGAAAGAGTCAAAGAAATCAAACTCCAAAATAAAAAAGGAGTATTTCCGGAAGAACTTCTGGATAAAGAAACGTTGGCTCAAATCAAAGAAGAACAGGATAATACTCCTGACTATGAAGATGTAACCGGTCAGATAGAATTGCCTGTTGAAAAAAGAAGGAAAAAGAAAAAACCAAATAACGGATCAAGACCTAACCAAAATGGTCCGAGACCTTCAAACAACACACAGGAAAAATCCGGCGATGCTTCAAATCCCAACAGAAATCAAAAACCGAATCAACCTAACAGGGACCCAAACAGAGATTCGCGCCAGGACCAGGTGAATAAACCTAATCCGCAAAACAGACCCGGTCAGTCACCTGAAAACAGACAACAAAACAGGCCGGAACAAAAAAATACAAACCGTCCTGAAAATCAAAAAAATCCTTCAGGTCCTCAAGGTCAAAACCCTAACCAACAACCTCAAAAACCAAAACCGGAAGGTTCTGACCAACAACCTAAAATGGAAGGAACAAATCCTCAACAACCTAAAAAGAAATTTTTCAAAAAAAAGAGAGGAAATAACCCGAATCAGAATAATCCAAATCAAAATAATCAATAGTAGTGAACATGGAATATGACGTGATCGTAATCGGATCAGGCCCCGGAGGATATGTAAGTGCTATCAGAAATGCACAACTTGGCAAAAAGACAGCCATCATTGAAAAGTATAACACATTGGGCGGAACGTGCCTCAACGTAGGATGTATCCCTTCCAAAGCTTTATTGGACAGTTCAGAACATTACCACAACGCAGCCCATCAGTTTTCTCTTCATGGTATTGAAACTACCGGACTGAAAGTGAATATGAAACAAATGGTGGCCAGAAAAAATGATGTCGTTGACCAAACGTGTAAAGGCATCGATTTTTTGATGAAAAAAAATAAAATTGACGTTTTCACAGGATTAGGTTCTTTTGTAGATAAACATACCGTTCAGATTACCAACGGAACAGAACAGAAACAAATAACCGGTCAGAATATCATCATTGCCACAGGTTCAAAACCAATTGTTCCGGCTCAGTTTGGTTATGATAAAAAAAGAGTCATTACCAGCACGGAAGCACTCAATATCGATACCGTTCCTAAAAAAATGGTAGTCATCGGTGGCGGTGTCATCGGATTGGAATTGGGTTCGGTATTCGCCAGATTGGGTACCTCTGTCGATGTTGTGGAGTTTCAGGATAAAATTATCCCGACCATGGATGGTGATTGTAGTAAAGAATTGATGCGCAGTCTCAAAAAATTGGGAATCAATTTTTATCTCGGCCATGGAGTGAGTACTGTCACATCCGGCAAAACCTCTTGTACAGTTACCGTTCAGAAAAAAGGAACGGAAGAAACTTTTGATATCAAAGCCGATTATTGCCTGGTAGCCATAGGTCGCAAACCGTATACTGAAGGTCTGGGACTGGAAAATGTCGGAATCAAAACTGATGACAAAGGCCGCATCGAAGTTAATCATCATTTGCAGACCAGTGTGGAAAATATATATGCTATCGGAGATGTCATCCGTGGCGCTATGTTGGCACACAAAGCTGAAGAAGAAGGTATCCTTGTAGCAGAAGTGATTAGCGGCGGAAAACCTCACATTGATTACAACCTCATTCCGGGAGTGGTCTATACCTGGCCGGAAGTCGCTTCTGTCGGTAAAACGGAAGAAGAATTGAAAGCCGCCGGTGTTTCCTACAAATCAGGAAAATTTCCATTTAAAGCATTGGGACGTGCCAGAGCAAGCAATGACCTCGACGGTATGGTAAAGGTTTTGGCCGATCAACATACCGATGAAGTGCTCGGGGTTCATATGGTAGGCCCTCGCGTAGCTGACGTCATCATTGAAGCAGTCGCCATGATGGAATTCAGAGCAAGCGCTGAAGATATGTCGAGGATTTCACATCCGCATCCGACATTTACTGAGGCAGTCAAAGAAGCAGCTTTAGCAGCGACAGACAATCGGGCACTGCATATTTAATACAGATAAATAATATTATGGTTACTTTCGAAACGTTTAATCTCGGTAAAGCGTTAAACAATGCTTTAGCGGATATGGGTATCCAACAGCCTACCCTTATTCAGGAACGTTCTTTTCCAATCATCATGTCGGGAAAGGATATCCTTGGTGTGGCGCAGACAGGAACCGGTAAAACGTTTGCCTATCTAATACCTCTCATCAGAATGTGGAAGTTCTCAAAAGAAAGACATCCGCAGATACTGATCATTGTACCAACCCGGGAGCTCGTGGTCCAGGTCGAAAATGCAGCAAAACAGCTCATTACGTATGTCAATATTGCAACGATAGGTGTTCACGGTGGAGCAAATCTGAATACACAAGCCATGGAACTTTTACAGGGAGCCGATATTATCGTCGGTACACCGGGAAGGGTGTTGGACCTGGCTTATCACGGAACCCTTCAGTTAAAACATATCAGAAAGTTGGTCATCGATGAGGTAGATGAAATGCTGGATCAGGGTTTCAGACCGCAACTCAGAGCCATCCTTGATCTGATGAAAGAAAAAAGACAAAACATCATGTTTTCGGCCACTATGACGGAGGATGTATTGGAAATTATTGAAGAATATTTTAATTTTCCGGAGTTTGTCGAAGCAGCACCTACAGGAACTCCTTTGGGAAGAATAGAACAATATTATTACAATGTTTTAAACTTTAATACCAAAGTTAATCTGCTGAAAAAACTATTGATGGAAGACAAGACAAAAACCAAAGTAGTGGTTTTTGTAGCTACCAAAGCTTTTGCCGATATCATCTACCATAAACTCGAACCTGAATTGGGTGAAAAAATCAACGTCATTCATTCCAATAAATCTCAGAATCAACGATTTGCTATCGTCAATGCCTTTCAAAACAATGAATTGCCTTTTGTTATAGCCACAGATATCATCGCCAGAGGTATAGATATCAGTCAGGTGAGCCATGTTATCAATTTTGATATTCCGGAAGAGCCGGAAGATTATATGCACCGTATAGGTCGGACAGGTCGTGCCAATCAATCAGGTATCGCCATCAGTTTTGTCACAGAAAGAGAAATGCCTTTTTTTGAAGATATCATAGACCTGATGCAAAAAACACCTGAAAAAATTGATTTTCCTGAAGGTGTGGAAGTGAATCCTGAAATGATCATGGAAGAATTGCCTGTGATTAAAATGAAAAACCAGCTGGCCAAGATTCCGATCATCCTTCCTGAAAAGTCAGCTTTTATTTCCAAAAAGAGGACGATCAATACCAAGTTGAAAAAGGATACCAAACGAAAACCCAGAAAGAGATAGTCCTTTTGCACCTTCCAACAATGTCCATATAAGGAATTATGTTACCTTTTTGTTTGTTTATTATCTATTTCCCAAATAGATAATTGGTGAAGTAAAATATATTTGATTACTTTACCTTCCAAAACAGATACCCATGTCAAACCAACAGGATTCCAAATCCATATTCAGAGAATGGTTGGAAAAGTTACAGCAAGAATCGTGGCAACTTGAATTATTGATTTCGGGATTTGCTATATTAGGTATTTATCAATCGAGAACGGTGATAACGGATCTGGACTTTTTGAGAAATACTGTGTTGGATGATTCGGGGCTTTTATTAGGTATTCTGGGATTTATTGTTAAAAAGGGGTGGCTTATTTTTTTTATCAATCTGTTGATTCATGTTATTTTGAGAAGTCTTTGGATTGGAGCTATCGGGTTAAGATATGTTTCCCAGGATATCGACTACGACAAGTTTGCCTATTCTGATATTTTTAACCGGTTTTTAAAAAATTCTGTTGGCAGTTATGATGATTTTATCGAAAGATTGGAAAAAGTATGTAGTGTCATTTTTGCCTACACCTTTCTTCTGTTTTTGCTATTTATGTCTTTTATGTTATTTATTACCCTGAATATTTCGATAACTGTTTTTATTCAGGAATTATATCCCGGAAATGACACGGTAATGGCAGTATCAGGATGGTTTGCTTTGGTTTTTTTTGCCTTAGGATCCATGGTCTTTTTTGATTTGATTACTTTGGGTGGATTTAAAAAGATCAAAAATAAAACTTTTAGTAAAGTTTATTTTTATTTGTACAGATTTTATGGATTTGTAACATTATCCTTTTTGTATAGGCCTTTATTGTATAATTTTATTGATAATGGATATACAAAAAAGTTGTTTTACCTTTCTATTCCTTATATCATCATTTTAGGTTTCGGCGATATAATGGTGACAAATGTTAAAAATCCGTTTAAACCGGACCGGGATTATATGTTGTCCAATGGGTTAATTCTTGATGAAAACTTCTATGACGACCTGAGAATTACGAGGCTCAATGAGTTTCCGAATGAAGAAAGAAAGGTCAATAAAAAGTTTTTATCCTGGGTCTCTATGGAACAATATGAAATCACCAAATCGACTTCTTCTTTTTTTATCAAAATGGATAAAAAACTGTACGAATTTATGGAAAAGGACTCCACTATTACACCGTATTACAAAACCGGGTATGTTTTTACCTGGTTTAATGCACACCACAAAGAGGACAAAGAATTGAATAAAATCAGGAATAAAAAGAAAGCAGCTTTAGAAAATCTGTACGGTCTCAGGAGGCAAACGAATAAAGAACTAAGGATTAACAAAAATGATGCGGTCCTTGAAAATCGGTTGGATTCAATAAAACAAAAGATAACATTGCTGGAATCAGCTTTTGAAAGTCAGATTGAGAACGAAAAACGAAAAAAATCAGTACTTGTGAAAGAAAAATATCTTTCAGCCTTTTCGTTCTATATTGACAGCATGAGTTTACAGATATCAGAAACTTTTTATTTTAATCATCCTCATTTTGGTGAAGAAGGTTTAAAATGTTATTTCAATACAGATTCTTTATCCAAAGGGTTTCATGATTTTAAGATCATCAGAAAATTTATTGCTTCTGATGATAAAATATCAAAAGATTCTATAATTTTACCTTTTATAAAAATATAATTCAATGATATTTCAGAATGTATGGTTTAAATATGGTGTATTAACAGGATTAGCACTGATTGGCACTTCTATAGCTTTGTTTTATTTGTTGGAGCTGGGTTTGTTTACGCAGGCAGCGGTCATATATATCGTTTCTTTGATTTTTATGATTATTGCCGGTCTTGAATTCAGAAAAAACAATCAGAATGTCATTTTATACGGAGAAGCTTTTAAGGTCACCTTCCTGACAACAATCGTCGGTTTTGCTATTAGTTCAATTTTTTCTTTTGTACTGATTAAGTATATTGATACAGAACTTTTGGATGTTCTGGTAGAAAAATATTCAGCATCTACCCAAAATTTGATGTCTTCTATGGGTGCTCCTGAAGAAGAAATCAATAAGGCATTGGAAAAAATGGAAGAAGATATGCCAAAACAATTTTCCGGTGTCGGGATGATACAGAGTCTTTTGTCCAATGCAGTTATTTCCGCTATTTTGGCCGCTATTGTATCGATATTTTTACGCAAGGATGAAAAACCTGTGTAAGAATTAAACCTTTGAAATAAGGTTTTGAGCTAAGATACATTAAAAAAAAAAGGCAAAACAGAATCTGTTTTGCCTTTTTTATAAAAATTTAAATCTCTTTTATCCGTTGAGTGCTGCGGCACCACCAACAATTTCTGACAATTCTTTGGTGATGGCTTCCTGTCTTGCTTTGTTGTAATTGATTTTTAATTCCTTCATCAATTCATCAGCATTGGATGTTGCATTGTCCATGGCAGTCATTCGGGCACCATGTTCTGAAGCATGATTTTCAAGAATAAACTTCTGGAAAGTAGTTTGCAGAATACTTGGAAGCAACTCATCCAACAAAGCTTCTTTGGATGGTTCAAACAAGTAATCAGACTTCATTTCTGTATTATTATCGGTTTTTTGTACCGGTTGCACTGGTAAAAATCCAACACATTTAGGTTCCTGTACACCGGCATTTCTAAACTGTCCGAAACAAACATCCACTGCGTCAAACTGCCTGGCGGTATAACCATCCATAACATATTGAGATACCCGGGAAATGTTTTCATATGACAAATCAGAAAACAAATCTACGTAATTATCCATGATGGTCTGGTCAGCGTACCTTTTTTTCAAAACATCAAAACCTTTTTTACCCACAAAAATCAGGGTAATATTTTTTTGTTGTTTCTGCGAGGCATACTCATTTTCAATTTTGGAAATAGCTTCCTTGATGATATTGGTATTAAATGCGCCGCAAAGACCACGGTTGGATGTAATGACAACAATGGCAACTTTATTGACCTCTCGTTTTTCAACATAAGGAGACTTGATGTCACCTTCGAGGTTGGACACGATGTTTTTCATCATTTTGCCCAATCGGTTGGCATAAGGTCGCATTTCGGTGATCGCCTGTTGGGCTCTTCGCAATTTGGCAGCAGAAACCATCTTCATGGCTTTGGTAATCTGCTGTGTCGATTGTACCGATTTAATCCTTTCCCGTACCTCTTTTAATTTTCCGGACATGTTATATTACTTCAATATTAAAAATAGGTCTTATTTAAACTGAGTTGCGATTTCTCCGCCCACTCTTTTTAAAGTGTTCAGAATTTCATCATCCAATTTACCTTTTCTGATGGCTTCAAGGGTTGCTGATTCATTTCTTTCCAGTGTCATCAGGTAAATTTCCTCAAACTCTCTGATTTTGTCAACCGGAACATTTCTCAACAATCCCTGAGTACCCAAATAAATGATGGCAACCTGTTTTTCAACCGATACGGGAGAGTATTGAGGTTGTTTCAGGATTTCAACGTTTCTTTTTCCTTTTTCAAGGACAGATAAAGTCGCTGCATCCAAATCAGAACCAAATTTTGCAAAGGCTTCCAATTCTCTGTACTGTGCCTGGTCAAGTTTCAGGGTACCTGCCACTTTTTTCATGGATTTGATCTGAGCATTACCACCCACTCTGGATACCGAGATACCTACGTTGATTGCCGGTCTGATACCTGCGTTAAACAAGTTTGATTCAAGGAATATCTGACCGTCCGTGATGGAAATCACGTTGGTAGGAATATAAGCGGATACGTCACCGGCTTGTGTTTCAATGATCGGTAAAGCAGTCAAAGAACCTCCACCTTTTACGATTCCTGCATTTTTCAAAGAATCAGGCAAATCGTTCATGCTCTGAGCGATTTTATCATTGTTGATGACTTTTGCTGCTCTTTCAAGCAATCTTGAGTGAAGGTAGAAAACGTCACCCGGATATGCTTCTCTTCCCGGAGGTCTTTTTAACAACAAAGAAACCTCACGATAAGCTACCGCTTGTTTTGACAAGTCATCATAGATAATCAAAGCCGGTCTTCCGGTATCTCTGAAATATTCACCGATGGCAGCTCCTGCGAAAGGTGCATAAAACTGTAATGGAGCAGGATCTGATGCTGATGCTGTTACAATGGTAGTATAAGCCATAGCGCCACCTTCTTCAAGAGATCTCATAACCTGAGCTACGGTAGATGCTTTTTGACCTGAAGCAACGTAAATACAGTATACAGGTTCACCTCTTTCGTAAAATTCTTTTTGGTTGATGATCGTGTCGATGGCGATAGCCGTTTTACCGGTTTGTCTGTCTCCGATGATCAACTCACGCTGTCCTCTTCCGATCGGAATCATGGAGTCAATCGCTTTGATACCTGTCTGAAGAGGTTCTGTTACCGGTTGTCTGTAAATAACTCCCGGAGCTCTTCTTTCAAGAGGCATTTCATATTTTGTGCCCTGGATAGGACCTTTACCGTCTATAGGTTCTCCAAGCGGATTGACCACACGGCCAACAAATCCTTCTCCTACCTGGATAGAAGCAATACGGTTGGTACGTCTGACTACAGAACCTTCTTTGATTCCGGAACCGGAACCCAAAAGAACCACACCCACATTGTCTTCCTCAAGGTTTAAGACAATTGCCTGAACCCCGTTTTCAAATTCGACCAATTCACCGGCTTGTGCTTTTGACAAACCGTAAACACGGGCGATACCATCTCCTACCTGGAGTACAGAACCTACTTCTTCAAGTTCCGCTTCTGTTTTGAATCCTGATAATTGTTGCTTGAGGATTGCGGATATTTCATCTGGTTTTACATCAACCATAGTACTTAATTTTAATATTTTATTAAATGGCTTTTATATACTCGTTGTCTAAAAATTCTTTTTTCAATTGGGCAAGTTTATGTTTTACACTTGCATCATACAGGTTATCACCGATCTGAACGATATATCCTCCGATGATTTCCGGATCCACTTTTTTTATAAATTCAATACTGTCAGCGGTAATTGTCGTTTTCAGAAGTTTATCTTTGATTTCATTGAGTTGTCCTTCTGATATTTCTGATGCTGTCGTAAGATGTACCACCGAAATCTTTTTCAGTTGTTTATACTGGTTCATAAACTCTGTGGTGATTTCCGGAAGATACATTTCCCTGCCTTTTGTCACGATGATATCAAAAAAGGCTCGGGTAGTATCAGACACCTTTCCTTCAAAAAGCGATTTAAAGATACTGTGTTTTTTTGTAGCGTTGACGATAGGACTTTTTAATAACAAATAAAGGTCTCTGTTGCTCACCATTTTCTGAAAAAGCAACATATCCTCATGAATGGTTTCCAATTCATTTCGTTCGACAGCCAGATCCAGCAGGGACTTGGCATATCTGGACGAGATTCTGGTGATTGACATACGATTTATTTTTGAAGAACGATAAAGTTCTGATTAATTCAAATTCATATCTTTGATAAGGTTGTTGACAAAACCATCATGTTCTGCCTGACCTTTCAATTCTTTTTTTAATACTTTTTCCGCAATCTGAGTCGCCAGATTACCGATTTCATTTTTAACTTCGATCATGGCAGCCTTTTTGTGGTTGTCAATTTCGTGCATAGCATTGTGCATGATTTTGGAAGCTTCTTCTTTGGCTTTCAGTTTTGCCTCTGTAATGATAGAAGCTTTGGCTTCTTTGGCTTCCATAAGAATTTTTGCTCTTTCTTCTCTGGCTTCTGCCAATAGTTTTTCGTTTTCAGCTTTCATATTAGCCATTTCTTCTCTGGCTATTTTGGCCTGATCCAAAGCACTCTGAATGTCTTCTTCTCTTTTTGCCAATGCACCGGCTATAGGTTTCAAAGCAAATTTTGCCATGATGTACCAGAAAATTACGAAAATAACCAATGACCATATAGCCAGACCCGGTGTCGGCTGAAAAGGAGTAAATGTCAATAAATTAATCATGTCTGTTAAGAATATTATTTAAAAAAAACGTGATTCTGAAGGTTATGAATTGCCATCAGGCAAAACTTGATTTATGTACTATCGTACAAACTTTTGAAGGTCTGTTCGATCGTTTTAATTTTTAATTTTTAAAATTCCTTTGAATTTTATTTCAAAAGAAAGAAGATTGCTCCGCCAACCGCATTGCAATCTTTCTTTTTTTTAACCATTTAAGATTTGGTTGATTACGCCATAAGGATAGAAAGAAGAATCGCGATCAAAGCAGCACCTTCAATAAAGGCTGCCATGATGATCATACCTGATCTGATGTCACCTGAAGCTTCAGGTTGTCTTGCGATTGCTTCCATAGCCTTACCACCTACCATACCGATTCCTAATCCAGCTCCGATAACCGCTAATCCGGCTCCTAATGCTGCTAATGTTCCTGTCATGATTTAGTATTTATATGGATTAAAAATAAAAATTCAAAAATTAAGCATGACCGTGACCATGTTCGTGTTCATGATCGTGGTGATGTTCTTCTGTCGCTGCACCTATAAAAGATGCGGTCAGAATGGTAAAAACAAATGCCTGAACAAATGCTACGATTACTTCAATAGCCATCATAAACATCGTCAAAGGAACAGATACTACTGAACCTACCACACTTCCTCCCAGACTTTCTCCGGATTTACCGAAAATAAAGATCAAACCGATAAAACTCAGGATGGCAATGTGTCCTGCCGAAATGTTACCAGCCAAACGAAGCATCAGAGTCAATGGCTTGATAAACAATCCCATAACTTCTACAAAGGCAAGTAAAATTTTGATGGGTCCCGGTACTCCCGGCATCCAGAATATGTGTCCCCAATAATGTTTGTTGCCATTGACATTTACAATGATAAATACCAATACAGCCAATACCATGGTGACAGACAAACTTCCTGTGACGTTGACACTTCCTAAAAACGGAATTTGTCCCCAAAGATTTAATCCCAGGATAAAGAAAAACACACTCAACAAAAACGGAAGGAAAACCGGATATTTTTTTCCGATAAACGGAACGGCTACTTCGTCTCTGATGAATAAAACCATAGGCTCGATAACATTTTGTATACCTTTGGGTGCCTTGTTTGGATTCTTTTTGTAAGCATTGGCAGCCGAAATAAACAGCCATAATAAAAAGAGAGATACCAGAATCATCGAGACCACATTTTTAGTGATTGAAAAATCATAAAATGATGTGATGCCTCCTCCAAGAACACCACCGTCTAATGTTGATCTGGCATCTAATCTGTATTTCGTTCCGTTATAATTCACATAATATACATCCTTATCTTTTCCACCGTTATTTTCAAGCTCGTGCTCAAATCCCTGAACTTCCACAGAACCTTCTGCCGGAAATGTCGGGTCAGTCACTCTGTATATGGATCCGTGGTGAAGTACAAAACCATTATATGCATGGTGACCATCTTCGTGATGTCCCGGATGAAAGTGACCTGAAGAAAACATATCCCAACCTTTTTCCGGAACATACACGATTACGGGAAGGGGAAGCGTGACTCCGATACCATCCAATATCGTGTAAACATTACCATCACTGATGTGGTGAATGGCCGTTCCTGCAGGGTCGAAAGCCTGACCATGTCCTTCACCTCCTCCTGCAAACCCTTTATTGAGGCTTGTGAGTAAAAGGAAAAAAGCAATTAATATATGATACTTCATGTGCAAATTGACTTCAATTAGATGAAAAACCACTCGAAATTTTCCAAAAAAACACATTAAAAAAACGTCTCTTTTTTTCTGATTTCGTCGGCGGCAACGCTCTTATAACGTTGCTTTTACAAACTTTTTCAAATTCGGCACAAAGGTATAAAAAGGTATGCGAAGAAAGTATAAAAATGAGGAAAATATTTGAAAAAAGGACATAATTTTTCAGATTCAGAAAAACATTATTCTGAAAAACCCAACTTAATCCCATTATCATGAAATGAAATCATCGATTTTTTGACATTAGGCAAATAAAATTTTATCAAAATCTCTAAAATGACATAAAGCAACTATTGACTACAAATCATGGTTTTTTAATATAAATCAGGTCATACCTCACTTTTTTACAAGGTTTTCTGACAAAAACATGTACTTTTATGCATTAATGTTTGGTTTCTCCTTTTACATATATCGTAACATAATATGAAAAGTTTTTTTTCAGGAAGTTTGTTGATCGGTTTTTTTCTCTTGTTTTTGTCCTGTTTGCCTCTATCTGCCGGGACAGGTGTTTTGACAGTAAAACATAAAAAAATCACCCTTCCTGAAGATTCTCTCCGTTTTGTCATTCGTCATAAGCAGGATGAAAATGAAGATTTTTCATATCTGACCATTATAAATAGGAAAGGTAAAGTGATCAAAACCTTTGATGATTGTTACCGGATGAGTCAGGATATCAATTGTTTGAATCATCCCGGAGCAAAATTGTTTGTTTTTTCTCAGGAAAGCAAAAAATTTTATACTGTCGACAGAAACGGTAATGTTTTGGATTGGTCTTCGATATATTATTATGCGGAAAATATGGGTGAAGGATGTACGATCCTTTATCCGGTCGATAAAAACAAAGGATATGATATAGTGAATAAACACGGTCAAATCATATACAACCATATAGGAATAACCCGAAGGACCAGATTCGTAAAAGGCCACTTACTGCTTAAAATTTATGATACATGGGAAATTATCGATTCGACAGGAAAAACAACTTTTACCTTTGAAGACAGAGAAGACCCTGAAGGAATGGTGTACGAAAGTGCCGGACATGACGGTTTGATTCGTGTCAAAAACCGAAGAGGCAGTTATTATTATATTAACTCCTCCGGCAAAACCATTTTGGATCTCTCAGAGGTGTTTCCTGGTGTCCAAATCAACAGAGCAGGAATGTTTCACGAAGGGATTTGTCTGGTTAAATATCAGGAACCGGGAAAAAAACAAGAGACACACATGTATTTAGATACGACCGGGAAAATTATCTGGAAGTCCACGACAGAAACGGGCCTTGAAACCAGAAATTTTAAAAATGGTATTGCTCTTATAAAATACGATGGTGCTGACCCTGAAAAACTATGGGAAGAGGCCCAAAAAAATGGAAGAAACAGCTACTCTGTACCGGTAGCTTCAAAATATATCAACAAGGAAGGACAAGAAATCACAAACCAGGATCAAAAACTGAATATTTGGTATACCAAAGGACATCTGGCTTTGGTGGCGACCCAATTACAAACTCTTGACAACAGAATGTATGGTTTCGGAATTTATGATTTACACAAAAAAAAGTTTGTTTTCACCTCAGAATGGCCGATCAACTATTTTGATGAACATATCATCATCGTCAATCACAACCATGTATACCAACAGGAAAACGATACTGCCTCTGAAACCTTACGCATCTATAACTATAAAAAGAGGATCGTATGGAAGGCAATGTGATGGGTGTAAAGAAGGTTTTTTTAAACATCCGGTGTATTTGCAATGTGCAATTTGATTGCTAAATTGATTTTGAAGAAAAAATAGAACATGCTGTATGGTTTGTTTTCGTCCTTATGCCATATGGCGGCTGCTGGAAGCTAATTCAAAAGAAATCAAAACATTGATAAAACCTCACTTACAGACGTCACATCTAAAAAAGTAGTGAAATGAAGATTGCAGACATGTAACATGTTTGATTGTCAAATTCATGAAAATTGGTTTAAAAATGAAACCGACGGGATTTTGGCATCAAAAAATCACAACGTAATACCTTTTTGTTTGAAAAAGATACGATTCTGATGAGCATTTAGACATGTTGCGTATGGATTAAACATGACTTTATAAAAAGAAATATATAATAATATGTCTGTTATGAAAAACAAATTATAAATTTGCATTATTTATAAAATTATCATTTTAAACAGAGTAATGGGTTTTTTATGAAGAATGTTATTTCAGATTTCATTTTTATAAAATTAACACAAACATTCATAGGGGTAATCTCTGTACATGAATATCTATAAGTTGTAAAAGTCAATGATCGGGATGAAATTAAAAAATATTCCTTTTAAAATTTTTGTGGTAGAAGACGATCCCTGGTACGGGCAGATCATTATCCACCATTTGGGTATGAATCCTGATTATGATTTGGAACTGTTCAAAACGGGAAAGTCCTTATTGGAAAATGTTTTCAAAAAACCGGATTTGGTATGTATGGATTTTGGGTTGCCGGATATGAGTGGTGACAAACTGCTCAAAGAAATCAAGGCCCGCGACAAAAATCTGCCAGTGATTGTAATCAGTGCTCAGGAAGAAATCAGTGTTGCAGTAGAATTACTCAAAGCCGGTGCCAAAGATTATATAATCAAAGACGACCATACAAAAGATCAGCTTTGGAAATCCATCATCCACATCCGCGAAAATCTGAATTTACGACAGGAGGTTGAAGAGCTTAAGGAACAATTAGGTCAAAAATACAGTTTTGAAAGCAGCATCATCGGCCAGAGTGATGCCATTAAAAAAACCTTTCATTTGCTTCAAAAAGCTGTCAATTCCAATATAAACGTTTCCATCACCGGGGAGACCGGTACAGGCAAGGAGGTATATGCCAAAGCTATTCATTTTAACAGTGAACGTCGAAAAAAGCCATTTGTTGCCGTGAACATGGGAGCTATCCCTCATGAATTGGCAGAATCAGAATTGTTTGGTCATGAAAAAGGAGCATTTACGGGAGCCGTCAGTACAAAAATCGGTAAGTTTGAAGAAGCTCAGGGTGGCACTTTGTTTTTGGATGAAATCGGAGAATTGGATTTGTCAATGCAAAGTAAACTTCTGAGGGTGATACAGGAAAGAGAGGTGATAAGAGTTGGAGGCAATAAACCCATCAAAGTGGATATCCGACTGATCTCTGCCACACACAAAAATATGGCTGAGGAAGTCAAAGCCGGTCGTTTCCGGGAAGATCTGTTTTTCAGGATGGTGGGATTGCCTGTTGAACTTCCGCCACTGAGAGATCGGGGCAATGATGTCATCATTTTGGCTAAACATTTTATGGATGATTTTGCCAAAAACAATCATTCAAAATCTTTGACATTAAACGAAACTGCCAAAACCAAACTTAGGAAGTATACCTGGCCGGGCAATGTTCGGGAACTCAAAGCTGTCATTGATTTGGCATGTGTCATGTCGGATGATCGTGAAATCAAAGCCGAAGATCTGAGTTTTTATCAATTAGGAGACACAAAACCTTACTCTTCCGGCGAAAAAACCTTAAAAGAATTTGAAATAGAAATTATCGGATCTTATCTGAAAAAATACGATGAAAATGTAGTTTTTGTTGCTGAAAAACTGGATATCGGAAAATCTAAGATTTATAACATGATCAAAAGTGGAGAAATCAAATTAAAATAGTAAAACATGTACGGAATCGTAAACAAATCCATCGAAGAGTTGGTATTGGCAAATTACGGACAAGAAAAATGGGAAGACATTAAGTCCAAAAGCAATATCAATATCGAATACTTTATCAGCAGTGAAAGTTATGATGACGATGTCACCTATCAACTTGCCGGTACTATTGCTAAGGAACTCAATGTCAGTGTGGACGATGTACTGAGGCTTTTTGGCGAATGGTGGATTCTCCATACAGGTAAAAACCATTATGGCTATATGCTGGAAAGTGGCGGAGACAATTTTAGGACATTTATGCTCAATCTCCCTTCCTTTCACAATAGAGTCATGATGATGTATCCCAAACTAACCCCACCGGAATTTAAGGTTACCAACGTCGAAGACAGATCTCTGCATTTACATTATTTTTCAAAAAGAAAAGGGCTCACTGCATTTGTTTATGGTTTAATGACAGGATTGGGAAAGTTTTTTAATACAAATGTAACCACTCAACACCTGGAATCTATCCAGGGTGAAAACACACACGAAATTATTAAAGTCGTATGGAAAATTCAATAAAAGAAAGTAATTTATTGATAGAAATTTTTCCATATTCTATCGTTATAGATTCATCACTCAACATTAAAGACTTTGGCAAAAGTATTGAGAAAATAATAGGAAATTCAAAGGACTTAGATTTTCTTCATTGTTTTCAGATTCAGCGGCCATATCTTGAAATGGTAGATTACAACGTGATTTCCTCCCTTCTGAATGAAGGGTTTTATATCAGACACATTGAAAGCGGATTTTTATTCAGAGGGCAATTCAGGAAACTCTCCGATGACGATCATCTGATATTTTTGGGAAGTTTATGGGTTATGGACATAGAACAATTAAAGCCCTATAAATTGCAAATCAGTGATTTTCCTGCCTATGACCCTACCTTTGATTATTTACATGTTTTAAAACAAGCAGATATTCATAAAAATGAATTAACTGAATTAATAAAAAAAATAGACAATCAATCAGCCCATATAAAAGGGACTAACGCTGAATTGAACCTCGCAAAAACGCAACTTGAAAATATCTTTAACGAAATGACGGATGTGGTGTATTCTGTAAAACTTCCTGAACAGGAAGTAATATTTATTACACCCTCAATATCTATGCTGTTTGAGGTTGAATCAAATGCATTTATTAACGATTTTGATTTGTGGAAAAAAATAATTGCTAAGGATGACGTATATGTCATCAATGAAATCCAAAATCAATTAAAGGAAAAAGGTGAATTCGATGTTAAATACAGAATCATCACCCCAAATGGTACATTAAAATGGATAAATAATAATGGAAAACTTATTTTTGATGAGGAAAAGGTACCTGTAAGATTAGACGGTATCGTTTCTGACCGAACCCAACAATGTCAGACGGAAGAAGAACTTGCTCAGGAGTTGTTATTACAGGAGGCCCTGATTGATATAGCATCCACTTATATCAATCTCGACCCTAAGGATGTTAAAAACACCATAAACAAATCCCTTGAAAAAATGGGTCTTTTTGTTGCTGCAGACAGATCATATATTTTTGATTATGATTTTGATTCAGCCACCACATCCAATACGTATGAATGGTGCAATGAAGGTGTCGAACCTGAAATAAACAACCTTCAAAAAGTGCCCATGGAGTATTTTCCTCAGTGGGTAGAACAACACCAAAAAGGTGAAGCCTTTTATATACCGGATGTACCGGCACTTAACGATGATGATGAAGGTGGTCTGAAATCCATCCTTGAACCACAAGGCATTAAAAGTTTGATTGCCATACCAATGTTGGATGGCAAAGAATTGACTGGGTTCGTGGGATTTGACTCTGTTAAAAAACATCATGATTATAGTGACAAAGAAAAAAGGTTGTTGTTTCTTTTCGGACAAATGCTGATCAATATACGCAACCGGCAAAAATGGGAAAACCAACTCAGAATTCAGGAAGAAAAATACCGAAACATCATAGCCAACATGAATCTGGGACTTTTGGAAGTGGATTTGAATGATGAAATCATTTATGCCAATCAAAGTTTTTGTGATATGTCCGGCTATGGTTTGCAAGAGCTGAAAGGAAAAAAAGCTGCCGAACTTTTTGTCAAAGAAAGTCAGAGAAACATTATTTATGAAAAAAATGAAATCAGAATTCAGTCAGTTTCAGATAGTTATGAGATAGAAGTAACCGATAAATATAAAAAACCGCATTGGTGGTTTGTGAGCGGAGCACCAAACTACAATGATAAAGGTCATTTAATAGGTAGCATCGGTATTCATCTTGATATCACAGAGCAAAAAAGGCTTGAACAGGAATTGGCCAAAGCCATAACCTTCGCAGAAGCTGCGGCCAAAGCCAAAGAACTGTTCTTGGCCAATATGAGTCATGAAATCCGGACGCCGCTCAACGTCATCATCGGTATGATCCGACAACTGACCAAAGAAAATCTGACCACAGACCAGCACTTTTATGTCAAACAATCAGAAAGTTCTGCAAAACACTTGCTCACCATCCTCAATAATGTGCTGGACATTGCCAAAATCGAGTCCGGTGATATGGAGATCTTTGAAGAATCCTTCAGTCCCGGTGCCCTGACCTACAACGTTCATTCCATCATGTATTCCCAGGCTAAAGACAAAAACCTGGAATTCAAGCTTAACGTCAGCCCGGATATTAAACCTGTACTTAAAGGTGATGATACCAGATTGCGACAAGTCCTGATCAATTTGGTAGGTAATGCCATCAAATTTACCGATAGAGGGAGTATACATGTTTCAGTAGAATTGGTCAATGAAGATGAATTAACTCAGACATTAAAATTTGAAGTTGCGGATACAGGTATCGGCATGTCTGAGGAGTTTGTTTCCAGGATATTCGATAAGTTTTCACAGGAACAAAATACCTCAAACCGGAAATATGAAGGTACAGGTCTGGGGATGGCAATCTCTAACGATTTGATCCGTCTCATGGGAGGAACGATGGAGGTAAAAAGTACCAAAAATCAAGGGACTGTCTGCAGTTTTGAATTGACTTTATCAATTGGTAATCCTGAAAGTTTGGTTTCCAACAGCCAAAAGATCAAAGAAGGATCATTTAAAGGCAAAAGAGCGCTTTTAGTAGAAGATAATGAGATGAACAGATTTATCGCTATACAAAGTCTCGACTTTTTGGGTTTTAAAACGGTTGAAGCTGAAAATGGTTTGATAGCTACCGAACTTATTCAAAAACAAGATTTCGACCTTGTTTTGATGGATATCCAAATGCCGGTTATGGATGGTGTAGAGGCCACTACTTTTATCAGAGAAAAACTCCAAAACCATACACCTATTATTGCACTTACGGCCAATGCTTTCAAACATGATATTGATTTGTACCTGCAGAAAGGTATGAATGATTTTATCACAAAACCTTATGATGAGCAGGATTTTTTCAGAAAAATTGAACACGTGCTGAGTCTTTCTCATGATGTTTTGAAAGTCGAAAAACCCGAATTTGGAAATGATGAAAAACGTATTACCGAAGCACCACTCTTTGACTTAAGTCAACTCCGGCAATTAAGCCGCGGCAATGAAGATTTTGTGAAAAAGATGGTAGCTGTTTTTGTTAAACTAACAGCAGAGAATACTGAAGCATTCGAAGATGCCATAGATCATGACGATACTGAAAAAATAAAAAAACTGGCCCACAAAATAAAACCAAGTATCGATCAGTTGGGCATTATTTCTCTCAAAGATGTGGTCAGAAATATAGAAAAATATGAAGTTGAGAACGGATCACATACAGAGCTGGAAAGTTGGGTTAAAATAACTGTCCGTGTTTTGAGAGAAGTAGCGGGCAAATTGGAAAAAGATTAAGTTACAAAAAATAATTCAAACAAGAAATTTTATTTTTTGTGTTTTTTGAAAATTATTCTACAAGGTTCTTTTATAAATCAATCCTGATCAACTTGATGAGTTATCATTGATCTGCTTTTACCTTTTAACAAAATTTTAAATTAAAATAGTTAACCTGTTTTAGAAACCTGTTTATTCCATAAATGAACATTATTCCAATTTATGGAAATTAACTCTTAATGTTTTAAATTATATTTTATTGATTATCAAGCAACTGTGTTTTGGCCTGCCTTTCGCATATACTATTTCAAAAATAAAGAATAGTATGCAACACAATTTTCAATCAGTATTTGTAGTAGATGACGACCGGTTCCACCTGGAGATTATGAAACAAATTCTTTCAGAGGCAGGGATAAATAATATTACATGTTTTGAAAGTGGCGTGGATTGTCTCGACCGGATTCATCAAAAGCCGGATGTAATCTTTTTAGACCATCAAATGGATATTTATACCGGCCAGGTAACCCTCCGAAAAATCAAGCGCTACAATCCTAATACATTTGTGGTCATGGTATCTGCTCAGGAAAATATTGATACCGCAGTAGAAACGCTGAAACACGGAGCTTTCGACTACATCCGTAAAAATAAAAATCTGGAATCCAACATCAAAAATGTGTTGGTCAAAATAACAGAAATCAGAGAGCTTCTCAAAGAAAGAAAACCTTCATTATTAAAAAGTATTTTCAAATTTATATAATGATGAAGTATTCGCTATTAATGTCTCTGATTTTTCTTTTGACATTTTCTTCATGTAAAACAACCAACTTATTTGTCGGGCCAAATACAAATCATTCCACAACCGTTTTGGACAATATTTTTTGGTCTGATACATCTTATCAATATCACATCAGAAAGGATGATAAAATCACCATTTCAGTCTGGGGACAGGACGATATCAGCGTAGGATCTACGTACGGCATCTACAACTCCAATGAAGTGTATGGCAAATGGCTTATGGTCGATGCTAATGGAAATGTGGAAATTCCAAAAATAGGTACTTTTAAAGTTGAAAAAATGACCATTATTCAATTGAAAGATACGTTGAAAAGCATTTACAGTGACTGGATCAAAACACCAGTTATTGATATCAAAGTATTAAACAGAGAAATCACCATCTTAGGTGAAGTGAGAGACCCGCAAGTCATCAATGTAGATAAAGAGAGAAACACTTTGATGGAAATGATCGCCCGTTGCAAAGGGCTTGAGTTTTATGCCAATCCTAAATATGTAAAAGTATTAAGACAAGTTGGCGCACATGTGTATGTCGCTAATATTGACCTGAGCAAAGGAAGTGATTTATTAAAACGAAATATCAATCTCTATCCGGGTGACGTAGTAGTCGTACCATCCAAAAAGTATAAAGAATTTGATAAAAGGATTTCAACGATTATACCTTTCACCACAGCATTGACTTCAGCCGCCATTTTTATGGGCGCTTTTTAACCAATTACATAAAAGAAATGGACAATCAATTCAATTTTATAAAACCTTATCTGCGCGGATGGATCATTATAGTAGCCGCTATGATTGGTGCATATTTGTTGGCTTCAAAATACTTGTCTTATGTGACACCGATGTATGAAAGTACTGCAAAACTAAGACTTGCAGACCTGAACGAAGGTGTTCCCAACAGCAACTTATACAAAGATCTGGATGTATTTGCCAATACTCAAAAAATTAATGCAGAAATTGAGCTGATCAAGTCTCATGCTATCATCAAAAAAGCATTGATGAAAGTGCCTTTTGAAACAATTATTTTCCGACAAGGAAAATTAAAATCAACAGAACTTTTTACCGATGCTCCATTGATTATAGTTAAAATAAATATTGAAGACCATTTTTTAAATAAACCTTTTCAATTGATGGTCAAAGACACTTCATCTGCCACCTTGATTGATCCTGATGGAGCTTCTCATGAAATACAATTGCGTGATACCATAAATATAGCTCAGTCCTCTTTCCTGATTTCTTTAAACAAAGTTTTAATCCTTTCAAAACCCAAAACAACAATTGCAGACCATTATACATTTACATTTGTAAGTGAAGAGAGCCAACTCAGTGAAATATTAAAAAATCTTGATGTTACGCCGGTAGACAAGGATGTTCCGGTAATCAGAATCAGCTATAAATCCGCACATCCCGAAAAGGCTGCACTTTTTCCGAATGCATTGGCTCAAGCTTATATTGAAGATTACATCCAAACCAAATTTGGTGCTGCAGACGTGACGAGCAACTTTTTGAATGACCGCATCAACGAGATCAGTGGTAAACTGGCAGGTACTGAATCGGCCATTCTCAATTATCGGGAGAGAGAAGATATCACTAATATCCGACAGGAAACAGAGACTGACCTGAGAAAAATTTCACAACTGAAAATACAACAAACCAATCTCAAAATGAGCCTGGAAGCTATCCGTGAGTTGGATATGTATATGGAAAAAGGGAAAAATAATTTTTTAGATCTGGCGCCCAATTTTGAAGCGTTTACAGATCTTCTTTCTACAGAAATGATTAAAAAAATCAAACAACTTCAATCAGAAAAAAAGGATTTATTATTGGAGTACACACCAAAAGATGAAAAAGTCATCGCCATCGACTATAAGATAAACGACATTTCATCATACCTGAAAGAAAGTATCAGAAATACCAGAAAAAATCTGGAATCCAAATACAATAATTTAATGTATGACATTGAAGAAGCTGAAAAAGTATTCATCACCGTTCCTGAAAAGGAAAGAATGATGACGATCTTAAATCGGGAATTTGAAATATATCAACAATCGTACAACTTTCTGAATCAGAAAAAAATTGAAGCTGAAATCGCTAAAGCTGCTAAGGTTTCTTTCCACAGAATCATCACGCCGGCAAGCATCAGCAAAATGCCGGTATCGCCCAACAGAACCATCATTAAAGGTGTGGCAGTGATATTGGGAATGTTTGGTGCTATGATGTTGATTTTTATCGTTCACAGCATGAAAGCAAGAGTCAATGACATATCTACAGTTGAATCGAGCAGTATGATCCCGGTTATCGCTACAGTGCCGAAATTTAATAAATACGAAACAAAAGCCAAATTTTTTCTTACCGCTGTGACCCAATGGCAGGTTAAAGAATTGATGCAACCTCATGGGATCATATGTTTCACAGGCTTCAATCAAAAACATGCAGTCTCGTTTATTTCTTCAGAGATAATCCGTACTTTACAAAATCAGGGACGCAAAATCCTGATGGTTCGCCTTGCAGATGACAATCATTGCGATGACTTTTGGCGCCTTGAAAATCGGAATGGTCAAACATCAGAACTGGTACTGTACAGATCAAAAATGATCTACACAACCACTGAAGAAATTCAAAGTGTCATCGAAAATCAAAGTAAAAATTTTGATCAAACCATTATCATAAACACAGATTTTGGGGAAGCATTTACTTTAGCGAATATGGCCATTGCCGACTTGAATGTGGTATGTATTGATACAAGACTCACGCCGGCAAAAAAAATCACTGAGGTAGATCTTTTGACATCAGAATACAAATTATCTAATGTTCATTTTGCAGTGAACAGAGCTGGATATAACCCAAGTATAATATTAGAGGCATACAGATTTACAAAAAAATCATTGGCTCAGATTAAAAATATGATCAGAAAGTGAAAATTTTGAATAAAACAAAAATTTGGGTTTTGGCTGATCAGGCCGTTTTTAGCGGGACGAGTTTTTTGATGACTATACTTGTGGCAAGAAACCTTTCTGTCTCCGATTTTGGCGAGTTTTCAGCGATTATTTTAGTGTCATATCTTGCCATCAGTGCCATCAGTGCGTGGACAACTCAGGTGTTTCAAGTTGCGGCTAATCGTTCAAAAGGTTATATAAGTTTTATCTTTTGGGCACAAATTATTTTGCTGCTGATTTTTGCCACGTTATTAAAAAGCATTTTCAGTTTATTTTCATTTGACATCCTGAACGCGGCTGTATTATTTGGAATCGGTTTCGTTTTGTATGATTTTAGTCGAAAGATATTATTGGCATTGGACAAGATATCAGCCACTTTGATTTTGGACATTTTAACTTCCATATTAACACTAACCGGATTTTATATTTTTCAACAACAAATTGCAAAAAATATTAACGACTTGTTACCATATTTTTCAAATGCTTATTTGATTTCAGTAGTATTTACTATGTTTATAATTAAGCCATTTTATTTCAGTTTAATTACGTATAAAGTATACATTACCAGTCACATAAAAGAAGGAAAATGGTTGTTTTTTACAGCGTTAAGTCAATGGTGGGCAGGAAACCTGTTTGTGGTGGCCTCCGGATATTATCTGGGAACTGCAGCTTTGGGAGCCCTCCGTTTGGGACAATCCGTTTTTGGTGTTTTAAATGTAATACTACAAACTTTTGAAAACTATATTTTGCCACAGACAGCACTCAGAATGCAGCAAAGTCAAACTACAGGCATCACTTATCTCAAAAAGATGAATCAGAAGCTCGCTTATGTATTTATTCCAGTTTTATTGGTTGTTTTTATTTTTGCAGCACCGATATTGAAATTTGTTGGGGGAAATGATTATACAGAATATGCCTATATTTTAAAAGGTCTGAGTATTCTTTACATTTTTATTTTTATCAGCCAACCCGTTCGGTTTTTGATCAGGTCATTGCAAATGAATAATCATTTTTTCTACGCTTATTTTTTAAGTCTTGTTTTTGCTTTACTAACATCCGGGTGGCTCATATCAGGGTTTGGATTGTATGGTGTCATTTCAGGACTCATAGGTTCGCAATTGGTATTAATGGCTTACCTGTCCTTCATTTTAAAATTAAAAAATATCAACTTATGGAAATCATCCACATCGTTTTAGGAAAAGCCAATCCGGACAGACTGAATGGTGTCAATAAAGTGGTTTACAATATGGCAACAGAACAGAAAAAAGCCGGTAAAAATGTTGCGGTTTGGGGAATCACAAAAAACCCTGTTCACGACTATCCTGAACGCAATTTTAAAACCGAGCTTTTCGACACATCTAAATTTCCTTTTTTTGTTTCAGAAACACTAAAAAAAGCAGTTTTAAACCACAGGAACGCTGTTTTTCACCTACATGGAGGATGGATTCCTGTTTTTAGTGCTTTGGCAAAATATTTCAACAAAAATCAGATAAAATTTGTGTTGACGCCTCACGGAGCTTATAATGAAGTTGCCATGAAAAGAAGTTCATTTACAAAAAAAATATATTTCAACTTGTTTGAAAAAAGACTCCTCAAATCAGCATATAAAGTTCATTCTATAGGTAAAAGTGAAGTAAACGGACTTCATAACATTTCACCGGCAAGCACATCATTTTTATTACCTTATGGTTTTCAATATACTCACCAACTTAAAAAAAATACAAAAAATACAGATTTTACCATTGGTTTTGTGGGACGTTTGGACATACATACCAAAGGTCTCGATTTATTGTTAGAAGCTTTTTATGTATTCCAAAAAAACGAACCGGACACCAGGTTGTGGATTATAGGTGAAGGAGAAGGGCAATCTTTCCTGGAAAATTTTATAAAAGAAAAAAAGCTTACCAACGTCGTTTTATGGGGAAAAAAATTCGGTCAGGAAAAAGACGAACTTTTAAGCAAAATGCATGTATTTGCTCACCCATCGAGAAATGAAGGATTGCCTACAGCAGTCCTTGAGGCAGCGGCATTTGGAGTGCCAACGATTGTTACTCAGGCTACCAATGTGGCAGAATATGTCTCTGATTTTCAGGCAGGTATAGCTATTGAAGATAATGATGTAAGTTCATTGTTGGACGCTATTTGTAGATTATTTAAAATTTACAAAAATCAGCAAACTGCATCATTTGTTACAGGTGCGCAAAAGATGTTGGAACAAAAATTTTCCTGGTCTGTCCTTGTGGACCAATATGATGAATTATATACATAGATGAATATAGCATTATCAAACAAAGACCATAACATTTTCCTGAAAAAGATCAATTGGCAATTGATGCTGATTTTGCTTTTGATGACGGCATGTTTTTTTACCTGGAGTGAAAATGTAGCTATTACCAGAGTCATCAAAGTGGTGGGCAGAATGGGAATGCTCTATGCCTCCTGGTATGTTTATAAGAGTATCATTCAATACGGTGCTGCTGACAATCTTAAAACCAACAACATTCTCTCGATGGTTTTTTACGGCATATATTTGTTGCTTGGATTTGCATCTTTTATGTGGAGCACCAATGTAGGTTACAGTGCATTACAATGGTTTATGACGTCACAAACATTGGTCTTTTGTTTTTTCTTTATCAAAAGTTTGTATTTATTAGATCAGTTTTTTCCTGACCATCCTATCCGTCTTTACAATCTCTTAGGCAACGCAGCGTTTGTGCTCATTTTGATTTTTGTGATAGGCATGTATGTCAATCCTGATGTGTTTTACCGGTTGACCCATGGTGGTGAAGAAGCGCGATTGGGCGGTTACATGATGAATCCCAATGAGTTGGGTATGCTTGCCGGTGTAGGTGTTGCCGGACTGATGTTTGACATTAGAAGAAATCACAAAAAATGGTGGACAATATTTAAATTATTAATCCTTTTTTATGGTCTTTTTGCTACTGGCTCGAGGTCATCCTTGATTGGAGCATTACTTATTATTGGATTTCACGTGTTGCAATCCGAACAAAAAAAAATTGCTGTAGCTGCCATTGTGGTTATGATATTGGTCGCACCAATTGCTATTTATAAAGTGGTATTAAAAGATGGTGATCCGGAGCGAATGGAAGAGGTGTTTACCCTGACAGGAAGGTTGCCCTTTTGGCAGGCATTGATCAATGAAGGTTTGCCGCGTGAACCGCTATTGGGTTTTGGTTTTATGCGCATCGACTATAAAGAATATTTTCAAAGTGCTTATACTTACCCTGGCAAGATGACCCATAATACTTTTATGCAGGTACTGATGAATCTTGGTTTGGTCGGCATCACTATTGTGTTGTTTCAGATGCTATTTACAATAAGAGGTATCATGAGGGAGAATGCTGAAAAAAAGCTCATGCTTTTTTGTCTGCTTATTCCGTTGATCATCAATTCGTTTACAGAATTTGGCATCTTTGGAGAGTCCAATTATGGCATATTATTTTATCAACTGGTCATCATGTACATTACCTTCCGCCCGGGCAATATTTTGACGAAGTGGCAGCGATTACATTTGGTGAAGACGGGGAGGATTAAGGATTAAATGACCTATTTCTCACTGTGCTCGAAAGAGCTGGTTTATCGCTGTGCTTGGGTTTCTTGCTGTGCTCGATAAGACTGGTTTATCGCTGTGCTTGGGTTTCTTGCTGTGCTCGAAAAGACAGGTTTCTCGAATCACGTAGGAGGGTAGGTTTCTCGCTTCGCTCTGGAGAGTTGGTTTTTAGTACCATGCAGTAGGGGAGGTTTCTCGCTGCGCTCGAAATGACATTTGCTATTTTTTTTAAAATGGAGCGATGCGAGGCGTTTTAGCCTCGCCTCGCTCCATTTCCCCCCACAAGGCACTTGCCGTCATTTCGAGCGAAGCGAGAAAACCTAAGCGAAGCGACAAACCCGAGCGCACCGACAAACCCAAGCACAGCGAGAAAACCCGTCATTTCGAGCGAAGCGAGAAAACCCAAGCGCAACAAGAAAACCCAAGCCCAGCGAGAAAACCCAAGCGCAGCGAGAAACCAAATTTCCCTACTACCATCAAACTTGTTTAATCATTTTATAAATTAATTACAGAACTTTTTTAAACAAATCTTCGTTTATTAATTTTGAAAATAAAAATTCTGTTAACTCTACTAGAGAAATTACAATAAATTAAACTATATAAATGATGAAAATTGGATACACATATATCTTGACAAATAAAAATCGGACCACACTGTATGTAGGTGTCACAAGTGATCTGATTAAAAGAATAGCTCAACATAAATCTCATTACTATAAAAATTCATTCACAAGTAAATATAATGTGGAATACTGTATTTATTTTGAAAAGTTTCCCGGCATACTCGAGGCAATCAGAAGAGAGAAAGAAATTAAAAAATGGAGCAGAATTAAAAAAGAAAATTTGATTAACAAAGTAAATCCTGAATGGATTGAAATC
This sequence comes from Saprospiraceae bacterium, assembly GCA_022842725.1. GTDB lineage: Bacteria > Bacteroidota > Bacteroidia > Chitinophagales > Saprospiraceae > OLB9. The sequence continues at coordinate 278 of JALHOZ010000028.1, read as the reverse complement.
GATGTAAATAATCACAAAAAACCTATTCCTTTTAAAGATGAGGTAGAAAAATCAGTAGACGACTTTTTGAAAGATAATGGAGAAAAAAATGAGTAGAACAGAGATTTCTGTAAGACAGAAAAGTTTAAAATTAACGTTTCTCGCTTCGCTCGAAAGGACAGGTTTCTCGCTTCGCTCGAAAGGGTAGGTTTCTCGCTTCGCTCGAAAGGGTAGGTTTCTCGCTTCGCTCGAAAGGGTAGGTTTCTCGCTTCGCTCGAAAGGGTAGGTTTCTCGCTTCG